>JBMOQZ010000314.1:0-8362 GCA_049322475.1 Myxococcota bacterium
GGAGCGCCCACCCGCCGGCGACGCGCGGCTTCACCCGGCCTCCGGCAGGAGCGCCAGCGTGGTGAGCAGCCGCCGCATCCAGACGGGCCCGGCCCGCGGCGGGAGCGTCTCGCCCGGGACGGTCAGGCCGACGGCCTCGCCGCGCCGGGCGTGGGTCAGCACGTGCCCGCACGCCACGCGGATCGCCCGCTCGCCCCCGCGCGGGTCGACCTCCACCATCACCTCGCCGCCGCGCTCGCCCGTGCGCAACACGACGAGCGGCTCGCCCACGCGCGCGCTCGTGCGCCAGTGGATGCGCCGCACCGGATCGCCCGGGCGGTAGGGGCGCAGGCCCGCGAAGTCGCCCAACGCGTCGCGCGCGGAGCGGTCCGGCGCGCCCTCGCCGGCGCCGGCGCTCGCGCGGGCGGGCTCGCCCTTCTCGGGTGTGGGGTACACGAGCACGGTGTCGGCGAGGTCGAGGTCGCGGAAGCGGAGGACGAGCCCGAACGGGAAGCGGGAGCCGACGCGCACGCGCCCGAGCTGCTGCTCGCCTCGTCTCGGGAAGACCCACTCCGCCTGCGTCGCCTGCTCGTCGCCCGCGGGCACCGAGCCGAAGATCGCGCGGGCGCCGCCGCCGTCGCGCTCCTCCACCTCGATCCGCCACGCGGCCCCGAAGCGGCGCGTGTTCGCCAGCAGGAACTTCCCCGCGGCGGGCTCGCCGGCGAAGACCTCGCCGGGCAACACGCGCCGCACCACGAGCCCGCGCAGGTTCCACTCGGCGAGCACGTTGTTGGTGACGAGGACCGCGAGCAGGGTCGCGAGCACGACGTACACCATGTTGTTGCCGGTGTTGACCGCGCCGAAGGTGACGCCGGCGAGCACCAGCACGAACCAGACGCCGGGGAGCGTGGGCCGGACGTCGTTGTAGGGCGTCCGCCAGCGCGTCGCCCGGCGGCTCGCGCCCATCAGACCGGCGGCGGCAGCGACGCGAGGAGCGCGCGGACGGCGGCCTCGCCCGAGTCGCCCGCGCCCTGCTCGCGCGGGACCACGCGGTGGGCCAGCACGGGGACGGCGAGGCCACGGATGTCCTCGGGGATGACGAAGCTGCGCCCGCGCAGGCGCGCGAGGGCGCGGGACGCGCGGAGGAGGGACTCGGCGCCGCGGGTGGACACGCCGCGGGCGAGCCGGGGGCTGGTCCGGGACGCGGCGACGAGGTCGAGCACGTAGTCCTCGATCTCCTCGTGGACGCGCACCGCGGCGACCTGCCTGCGGAGCGCCCGCACCTCGTCCGGCGTGACGGCGACGCCCTCCATCGACGCGCGGCGCGAGTCGCCGCGGAGGATGGCGCGCTCGGCCTCGCGGTCGGGGTAGCCCATCGACGTGCGCACGAGGAAGCGGTCGAGCTGGGCGTCGGGCAGCGGGAAGGTGCCGTGCAGCTCCTGCGGGTTCTGCGTCGCGATGACGAGGAACGGGTCGGGCAGCGGGAACGTCTCGCCGTCGAGGCTCACCTGCCCCTCGTTCATCGCCTCGAGCAGGGCCGACTGGGTGCGGGGCGTGGTGCGGTTGATCTCGTCGGCGAGCACCACGTTGGCGAAGATCGGGCCCGGCCGGAACTCGAAGCCGCCGCTGCGCGCGTCGAGCACGTTGGTGCCGAGGATGTCGGCGGGCAACAGGTCGGACGTGAACTGAACGCGGCGGAAGCGCCCGCCCAGCGCGCTGGCGAGCGCGACGCCGAGCGTGGTCTTGCCGACGCCGGGCACGTCCTCCAGCAGGAGGTGACCGCCGGCGAGCACGCAGACGAGCGAGAGGTCGACCACCTCGCGCTTGCCGAGCACCTGCCGCTCGACGCGGCCCCGAAGCGCCTCGAGGGCCCCGTCGCTCGCGGGCTCGAGGGCCTCCACGGCTACTCGACCTGACCCTTGAAGGTGCCCGCGACCTCGGTCGCGTAGGTGCAGCCCTCCTCCAGCGTCTCGTCCTCGGTGGAGACGATCTCGAACGTCTCGTTGCCGAACCAGTCGTTCTCGCCTTCGACGCAGGAGTCGTCGCCCGGGTCGAAGTCGGCGGAGCCGAAGAGCTGCCAGCGGACCTCGCCGTCGGCCTCGGTCTCCTCACCGATGACGACCGTGTTGTACTCGACCTCGCAGCCCTTGATCGTGCCGATCGCGAACACCTGATCGTCGATGTAGATCGTCGTCTCCGCGGCGTCGAGCGCGACGGCGTAGGTGAAGGTCTCCTGGTACCCCTCCTCCGCGTCGGGGTGGCAGGTGTCCTCCGTGCCCGTGACCGTGATCTCGTAGAGCAGCGCCCCCGCCGGGACACGCGACTGCTGGCAGGCCGCGAGCAACACGAACAGACCCACTGAGACGCTCCTTTCCGGACCGGAGAATAACACCGGCGGGGCCGTCAGGAAGAGCTTCGCCGGCGCCACGGGACGCGCGTTGACGACGCCCCCTCCGGGCCCTACATTGCGCCGCCGCCCCGTCCACCCCTTCTGTCCGCGGGAGCCTTCGTGGCCGATTCTACGCCCCTCTTCGTCTGTCGCCCCTCCGATCTCGACGTGCTCCGCGGGCACCTCGAGGCCGCCCGCGCCGGCACGTCGCGTACCGTCCTGCTCGAGGCCCCCCTCGGCGGCGGCAAGCGCGCGGCGGTCGGCGAGCTGGTGCGCGGGCTGCCGAAGGACGACGACTTCCTCGTCGTCCGCGCCGCGCTCTCCGACGAGGAGGACGGGCTCCGCACGCTCTTGCGGCTGTACGCGGCGCTGTACGGCGCGCTCAACCGCGACCTCGTGCTGCGCGGCAAGGTCGAGATGATGCTGAACGCCCAGCTGCCCCAGCACGGCAAGCGCGTCCAGCTCTGGTACCAGGCCTTCGTGGAGGGCCTGAAGAAGAGCGTCCCGCAGGAGGGCGAGCAGACCTTCCAGGTCACGCTCCCGCGCGACAACCCGGTGATCGGCTTCGCCGAGATCGTCTCGGGCATCGCCCGCAAGATGACGGTCATCCTCGACGTCCAGAACGCCGCGAACAGCCACTCGATCAGCACGTACGCGGCGTTCGAGGCCCTCCACGAGACCCGCAAGCAGGGCAAGCTGCTGCTGCTGCTCGGCTGCGAGCCCGTCGACGAGGTCGCGCGCAGCTGGATGCCCGCGCCCTTCCTCGACTTCGTGGACCGTCGCAAGGACGAGCTGCACCGCGTGACCATCGCCCCCTGGGGCGCCGAGGAGGTCGCGGCCTTCGCGAAGAGCAAGTCGATCGAGCTCGCGGCCCCCGGCCGCGTCGCCGAGCTCGCCCAGGGCCGGCCCGCCTACGTCAGCGAGCTGGTCGACGTGCTGCAGGAGCGCGGCCTGCTCGCCGACGCGCTCGAGGGCGTCACGCTCCAGTCGCTCACGCCCTCGGCGCCGAAGCCCGGCGAGATCGAGGAGAGCCCCGAGCCGCCCGCCGAGGGCCAGCGCAAGACCGCCGGGACGAAGGACGCCGACCGCCTCCAGTTCCTCGGCGCGCTGCTCGGGCTCACGTTCCCGTCGGGCCTCATCGCGGACATGGACGGCTACGACCGCGACAGCGTCGACGACCTCTTCGACGCCTGCCCCGATCTCGTCGCCGAGCTGCAGTTCTCGAAGGGCCTCGGCACCTGGGTCTATCAGTTCAAGCGCGGGCTCTGGCGCCAGGCCGTCCTCGACGCCCACCGCGCCGAGGAGGACCACGAGCTGGCCCGCCGCGTGGCCGGGTTCCTCGAGCGTTTCCTCGTGCCCCGCGGCTACGAGTTCGTCGTCAAGACGGTGCGGATGTACGCCGACCACGGCGCGCCGCAGCGCGCGATGATGCTCCGCAGCGTCGCGCTCGGGAACGATCGCCCCGACGTGTGGGCGATGACGCAGGACCTGATGAAGTACTTCGAGCAGGTCGCGTGGCCCGATCCGATGCGCCGCACGGTCTACATGCACCTCACCGACCGGATGGTGCAATCCGGCGACGTGGAGCAGACCGAGAAGCTCATCGCCGAGACGCTCCAGTGGGCCTCCGAGAAGAACGACCGGCCGCTGCAGGCCTGGGCGCTCTTCGCCGGCAGCCGGCTCGACTTCCGCCGCCAGGACCTCTACCGCGGGCGCGACCGCGCGAAGGACGCGCAGAAGCTCTACGAGGCCCTCGAGGACAAGATGAAGGTCGCCGAGGTGCAGAACCACCTCGCGATGATCGAGTTCACGGACGGCAACGTGAACGCGGCGCTCGACCACCTGCGCCTCGCCATCGAGTCGGCGAACGTGCCGCCGGTACAGGCGAACTCCGAGTTCATCCGCGGCCTCATCGCCAAGCGGGCGCGCAAGCTCCCGGAGGCCAGCGAGCACTTCCGCAAGGCGAACGAGCTGGCGGGCAACATCGGGATGGCGCCGCTCGCGCTCGAGTCGGGCTTCCACTACGGCGAGAGCCTGCTGATGAGCCAGCAGACGACGAAGGCGGCCGACGTGCTCGCCCGCGTCGCCCAGATCGCGCAGGCGCTGCACAACCCCGTCCGCGAGCGCGCGGCGGTCGCGCTCCTCGCGCAGGCGCACGGCCTGCTGCACAACTACGAGGCCGCGCTGCAGATGGCGAACCGCACGCTCCAGCTCTCGCAGGAGCTGAAGTTCGACCGCCTCGTGCCGCTCGACATCTACAACGTCGCCTACTTCAACCTGATGCTCGGCCGCGCCACCGAGGCGCTCTCCCTGTTCGGGAAGGCGAAGGAGCGCGCGCCGGCGGACGACTCGAACTTCCTGCGCGAGCTGCACTTCCACACCGGCGTCGCCAGCCTGCGCATCGGCGAGAAGAACGGCGCGGCCACGAGCTTCCGCGAGGCCCTCGGGCACGCGCAGAAGACGAAGGACCACCGCAAGGTGATGCTCGCCAGCGAGCACCTCGCCGACCTCGAGGTCGCCCGCGGCGACAAGGCGAAGGCCCAGGCGCTGCTCGGCGAGGCCATCAAGGCCGCCGAGGCCGCCAACCTCCGCGAGGAGCGCAAGGGCCTCCGCAAGAAGCTGGACGAGATCGGGGGGTAGGCCAGGAAAGGGGCAACCGCCAAGACGCCGAGGAGACGCCAAGAGCGCCAAGGGGGTTGAGGGGAAATGCCCTCGGCGCCGAAGGCGCCCTCTCTCCTCTCTTGGCGTCCTCGGCGCGTCTTGGCGCCCTTGGCGGTTGCCTCTTCTCGGATCTCTCAGGCGGAGAGCTCGCGCTCGGCCGCGATCCAGTTGTCGAACGCGCTGCCGCCGCGCTCGCAGTAGAGCTCGTAGGCGCGACGCGCGATCTGGTCGTGCGTGGGCACGGTCGCGACGGGGGCGGCGTCGACCTCGACCGCGACGGGCGCGGCCTCGACGACGGGATCGGCGGCCTTCTTCGGCGCGCGCTTCTTCGCGGGGGCGGTCTTCTTCTCGGCCATGGGGTCCTCCTCTGGCGCGCGCGCCGCTTACCCCACGAACGGCGCGCCTGCAAACGGTCGAATCGCCGTCACGGTCTTGACACGTCCGCCCGGTAGGGCTCGAGGCGAGCGCGGAAGTCGGCCGTCCAGGGGACGGGCCGGAACGTGGCCGGATCGACGCGGACGATCGTGCGCGTGCCGCGGGCGTGGTCCTCGTCGGCGTCCATCGGGAGCACCCTCATCCCGAACGTGAGGCTGGTGGTGCCGAGCTTCGCCACCCAGATCCGCACGCGCACCTCGCTCACGCCGCGCACGGGCGAGAGGTACTCGAGCGTGTTCGCGCGGACGAGGTGGAACTGGTCGGGGTTCTTCTGCGCGTCGAGCACGCCGCCCCACCCCACGTGCTTCCAGAACGAGCCGATCGTGCGCTCGAACAACAACAGGTAGCGGGCGTTGTGGAGGATCTCGAACGCGTCGAGGTCGTCGAAGTAGACGCCGTGGATGGCCTCGTGGAACCTCATGCGCGCCGCTATCCCTGTAGGATGGGCACCGCATGTGGTCCGAGATCGGAGCCGTCGCGGGAGGGATCGTCGCCTGGGAAGCGCTGCGGGCGCTGACGATCCGCGCGCTGCGCCGCCGCTGGCAGCGCTCCATCGGCGACTTCCTCCGCCGCCACAGCGTCCAGCTCGAGCAGTTCCGCTTCATCGACCGTGTGTGGGTGCGCCAGACGCTCCTGCAGGACCCCGTCATCGACCGGCTCGCCGCGGAGCGGGCGACCGAGCGCGCCTGCCCGATGATCGACGTCCGCGCGCAGATCGAGGAGTACCTCGACGAGATCGTCCCCTACTTCAACCTGTTCTCGTACTACAAGCTCGGCGCCGCGATGGCGCGCACCGCCGTGGGCTTCTGCTACGAGCTCGTCTTCGACGGTCCGGCGCTCGAGCGGGCGCGCGCGGCGGTGCCGGCCGGGGCGGTCACCGTCTACGTGTCCAACCACCGCAGCAACGCCGACTACGTCGTGCTCTCCGTGGGGGCGATGCGCCAGGTGGCCCTGTCCTACGCGGTCGGGGAGTGGGCGCGCGTCTGGCCGCTCGACGCCCTCTTCCGCTCGTTCGGCAGCTACTTCGTGCGCCGCGGCGAGAAGGACCCGCTCTACCACCGCGTGCTGGAGCGCTACCTCCAGCTGGTGGCGAGCCGCGGGCTGACGACGGCCTTCTTCCTCGAGGGCGCGCTCTCCCGCGACGGCGGGCTGCGGCAGCCGAAGATCGGCCTGCTCGACTACCTCGTGGGCATCCTCCGGGAGGAGCCCGACCGGCGCATCGTCTTCGTGCCCGTCGGCATCAACTTCGACCGCGTGCTGGAGGACCGCAACCTGCTCGCGTCGGCCGCGGGCCCCCCGCGGCTGCGCCAGAAGCTCGCGAGCCTCGCGCAGATCCTCTCGCGCGCGCCCTCGCTCGCGGCGTCGATCTTCGCCCGCGCCGCGCTGCGCGCCCACCGCAAGTACGGCTACGCCGCCGTCTCGTTCGGCGCGCCCATCCCCATCGAGGCGGCGATGCCCGACGCCGCCGCCGTCGCCCGCCTCCCGCCCGAGGAGCGCCGGCCGAAGATCGCCGCCCTCGCCGACCACCTGCTCGCCGAGGTCGCGAAGGTGGTGCCGGCGACGCCCGTGACGCTGGCCTGCCGCGCGATCGACGCCGGCGCGGGCGACGTCGCCGCCGTCCGCCGCCACGTCCGCGACGAGCTCGCCGCCCTCCGCGCCGCCGGGCGGCCCGTGGCCGAGGGGCGCGCGTGGGACGGCATCCACGCCGCGCGCCGGCGCCGGGAGGACTCCGCCGACAAGGCCTCGCTCGACCGCGACATCCTCGAGGCCGAAGAATCCGAGCTCACGGTGGACCTCGCGCTCCGCCTGCTCGCGCGCCGTGGGGTCGTGCGCGTCGCCGACGGCCGCGTCGTGACCACCCCGGGCGACGAGGACGTCGTGCGCTACTACGCGCGCTCGCTCGACCCGCCGCGGCAGAGCGCCGTGCGGCGGGAGGCGGCCGCGAGCGGGTAGAGTGGCCGCGTGCGGACCCCGCGCCTCCTCGCCGTGCTCTTGCTCGCGAACTGCGACCTGCCCTGCCCCAACGACCAGCCGCGGGAGGGGTGCAGCTGCCCGCGCGGCTCCCGGTGGGCCCGGGACACCGGCGACAGCGGCTGGTACGGCACCGACGACACCGGCGCGTGGCGCCCGCGCGGCGACGGCTCCGAGAACGACCGCCTCTACCTGACGTCCCACGCCGCCGAGTTCCGCGGCGTGGCCGAGGGCGACGGCTTCGGCGCGGCGATCGCGTCGCTGGGCGACCGCGACGGCGACGGCCTCGCCGAGCTCCTCGTCGGCGCGCCCGAGGCGGACGCGGTGTACCTCCTCGCCGGCGACTCCCTGACGCAGGGGGGGCAGACCGCGCCGGGCGACGCGTGGCTCGAAGGCGAGGCCGGCGACGCCTTCGGGTACGCGACCGCCCTCGCCGGCGACCTCGACGGCGACGGCACCCCCGACGTCGCCATCGGCGCGCCCGGTCGCGACGACCACGCGGGCGCGGCGGTGGTCGCCCTCGACGACGGGACCCTCACGCTCACGGGCGAGCGCCCCGGCGACTACGCGGGCGGCGCGCTCGCCGGCGCGGGCGACGTCGACGGCGACGGGCTCGCCGACCTGCTCGTGGGCGCGTGGGGCCAGGACGGCGGCGCGACCCGCGGGGGGGCCGTGTACGTCGTGCTCGGCGACGCGCTGGGCGACGGCGTGGCGCTCGCCGACGCGTCCGCGACGCTGGTGAGCGGCGAGGCGGGCGCCTACCTCGGCAGCGCCCTCGCCGGCGGCCACGACTACACCGGCGACGGGCTCCCCGAGGTGGTCGTGGCCGCGCCCGACGCGCAGGACGCGCGCGGCGTGGTGTGGATCGTCGCGGCGGGCGAGTTCGCGCCCGGCGAGGCCGTCGACGTCGAGAGCTTCGCGTTCGCC
>JBMOQZ010000315.1:0-7446 GCA_049322475.1 Myxococcota bacterium
GAACGCCGCGTCGGCGAGCGCCACCTTCACGGCGTCGGCGCCCGCGTCGAGGCGGGCGCGGGCGGCCTCGCCGGCGGTCTCCGCGTCCACGAACGTGCAGAGGTCGTCGTCGGGGAGGGTCTCGCAAGGGTGGCTGCCGACGGCGGTGAGGAACGGGCCCGTGGCGCGGATGGTGGGCCCGAGCGTGTCGCCCGCTTCGACGGCGTCGCGCAGATCGAAGAGCGCCTCCGGGCCGCCGAGGTCCATGACGGCGAGCACGCCGTGGTACAGCGACGCGCGCAGGTTGGCCTCGAGCGGGTCGCCCACCCACCCGAGCGTGCCGGCGTGGGCGAGGTGCACGTGGGGATCGGCGAGCCCGGGCGTCACCCAGGCCCCGGCGACGTCGACGACGTCGGGGTTGCCGGCCCAGGCGCCGCCGATCGCGACGATGGTGTCGCCGTCGATCACCACGTCGCCCACGCGCTCGCCGTCGGCGTCCACGATCGTCGCCCCCTTCAGGACGACGGTCGCCACGGGCGGCCGCTCGTTCGCGACGCCCTCGCCCTCCCTGCACGCCAGCATCAGCAGCACGGCGGCTCCTACGGCCTCCAGCGTACAGCCTTCGGCCTCAGCTGTCGTACCACCCCGGCGTCACCAGCTGCTGGTAGTGCTCCACGTCCAGCGGGTTCACCCGCTGCTTGATCGCGTCGATCGCCATCGCCGCGCTGACCTTCGTGAACCACCGGTACATGTCGCGCTTGTAGGGCACCCGCGACAACAGCCCGCGCAGGAGCCACTTGTTGTTCACGAACTGCCGGTTCATCTCGAAGAGCTGCTGCGCGATCTCGTCGCGGGTCATGTACTTGGTGTCGAGGACGGGGGTGAGCCAGTCGAAGTCGTCGAACTGCTCCTCGGTGATCCAGCCCTCGCGCAGGGCCTCGTCGAAGATCGGCGTGCCGGGCACGGGCGTGATGGGGTGGAACGCGGGGAAGTCGACGTCGAGCCGCTTCGCGAGGTCGACCTGCGCCTGCAGCGTCTTCGGCGACTCCTCCTTCACGCCGACGATGAACGTCGCCTGGAGGAAGACCTCTGGGTACTTCTCCTTGAAGATGCGGAGCGCCTGCTCGGCGACGCCGCCCTTGTAGAAGCGCTTGTCCAAGAGCCCGAGCGTGTCGTCCTCGGCGCGCTCCACGCCGATGAGGATGTGGGCGAGCCCGGCGCGCACGAGCTTCTCGAGGATGCCCTTCTTCTCGTCGCGCACGATGCAGTCGGCGCGCATGAAGGCGAACCACTTCGTCTTCATGCCGCTCCTGATCATCGCCTCGGCGAACCCGTCGTTGAAGCGGGGGTCGATGTTCCAGCTCTCGTCGACCCACACGTAGGAGCGCTTGCCGTAGCGCCAGTAGAGCTCCTCGACCTCGGCCATGACGCGGTCCACGCCTTTCGACCGCCAGCGCGGCGAGAGCTGGGCCTTCCCGTCGGCGTCGTACTTGCGGTCGGCCATGACCGTCCACCACGCGCAGAAGCTGCAGCTCGACGTGCAGCCGCGGCTGTGGTGGATCGTGGTGCCGCCGGGCGAGAAGAGGTACCGGCTCTTCCCGTAGAGGTGCATCGGGAGCAGGTCGTAGGCGGGCATCGGCAGCGTGTCGAGGTCGTGCACGAGCTTGCGCGGCTTCGTGCGGACCATCTTCTCGCCGTCCCAGTAGGCGAGCCCGTCGACCTTCGCGAGGTCGGCGTCCTTCTTCGCCCACTGCTCGCACACCTCGACGACGGTGAGCTCGCCCTCGCCGACGCAGATGGCGTCGATCGGCGAGGCCGCGTTGCAGTAGCGGTGCGCGAGGTTCGTGAAGTGGCCGCCGCCGGCCAGCGTCTTCGCGCGCGGGGCGACCTCCTTGCACATGCGGAAGAAACGCAGCGCCTCGCTCGCGTAGAGCGCGTGGTTCTCGCCGCAGCAGATCACGTCGGGGTCGAGGCGGCGCACCTCGTCGGCGAGCGAGCGCCACCCGACGTGCAGCGGCATGCAGTCCAGCACGTGGACGTCGAAGCCCGCGTCGCGGAGCGGCGCGGCGAGCGCGGGGAGGGCCTGCTGGAGCAGGAAGTTGTCGCCCTCCGACGTGAACGGCCAGTATTTACGCGGGGGCTGGACGAGGAGGACGCGCATCGCGGGCACTGTACCCCGCGGCCCTCGTGACCAGCTTGTGAAGCGGGGCACCCGCATGCGGAGGAAGTTCGTCGTCAGCCTCCGCGCTCAGCTGTGGCTCCTCTTCCTCGCCGTGGCCGTGCCGCTCGGGGGGATGGGCCTCGAAGAGGTGGCCGAGCGCCGCCGGCGCGCGACGGACGACGTCCGGGCGGAGGTGCGCGCGCTGGCGGTGAGCCTCGGCCTCGGACAGGAGGCGCTGCTCGAGGGCGGCAAGCAGCTCGTCGAGGTGCTCGCGCTCGTCCCGGAGGTGACGTCGACCGACCGCGCGCCGTGCGACGCGCTCCTCGCGCGCCTCCTCGTCCGTTGGCCGCAGTTCGCCAACCTCGGGGTCATCGAGCCCGACGGCTCGGTCCGGTGCAGCGCGCTCCCGGTGCCCGCCGGCACGAACCTGTCCGACCGGGTCTACTTCCGGCGTGTCCTGGAGACGAAGGCGTTCGCGATCGGGCGCTACCAGGTGGGGCGCATCACCGGGGTGCCGTCGCTGAACGTCGCGAGCCCCGTGCTCCTGCCCGACGGCGAGCTCGAGGCCGTCGTGTTCGGCGCGCTGGACCTGCGCTGGCTGAACGCGTTGCTTTCGCGCGCCGAGCTGCCGCGCGAGTCGCACGTGCTGGTCGCCGATCCCGACGCGACCGTGCTCGCGAGCTTCCCCCACGCGCCCGCGGGCGTCGGCGCGCCCCTCGCGGCGTGGCTGGAGGGGGTCGCGGACGACGGCGGCGTGGGACACGCGATCGTGCGGGGGCCCGACGGCGAGCGCAGGCTGGTGGCGCGCGCGGGCGTCGACGTGCCCGGCGGGGACGATCGCCTGTGGCTGATCGTCACGGTCCCCACCCGGGTCGCGTTCGCGGAGGTCCAGCGCGGGCTCGTCCGGGACGCGATCCCGGTCGCGATCCTGCTCGCCCTGCTCGCGGGGGGGCTCGTCGCCGCCGACCGCTACCTGTTCCGGCGCCTCGAACAGGTCGTCGGGACCGCGCGCCGCCTCGGCGCGGGCGACCTCGCGGCGCGGACGGACCTGCCCCACGGGCGCGACCCCGTCGGTGGCCTCGCCCGCGCGTTCGACGAGATGGCGGACTCCGTGCAGACCCAGGCGGCGACGCTGCGCCACCAGGCCACGCACGACGGGCTCACGGGGCTCGCGAACCACGCCTGCCTGCGCGAGCACCTGAGCGCGGCGATCGCGCACGCGCGCGAGACGGGCGGGAAGGTCGGCGTCGTCGCGTTGGCCCTCGATCGGCTCGAGGACGTGGAGGGCGCGCTCGGGCACCCGACCGCCGACGAGCTGTTGCGGCGTCTCGCTCCCCGCCTCCGGGACAGCGCGCCCGCCGACGCGCTCGTGGCACGGATCGGCGGCGACCAGATCGCGGTGCTCGTGCCGGGGGGCGAGGACCGGGCCCGCGAGGTCGCGCGCGCGCTCGTCGACGCGGCCCACCGCGCCGTGCCCGTCGGCGGGCTGCTCCTCGAGTCGGGGGTGGCCGCCGGCGTCGCCGTGTACCCCACCCACGGGGAGGACGCCGACCTCTTGCTCCAACACGCGGACGTCGCGACGACGATCGCGCGGCGGGCGGGGACGGACGTGGCGACGTACGACCCCGCCGCCGATCCCTACAGCCCGCGCAAGCTCTCGCTCGCCTGCGCGATGCGGACCGCCATCGACGCCGACGAGCTGTTCGTCCTGTACCAGCCGAAGGCCGCGCTCCCGAGCGGGCGGCCGATCGGCGCGGAGGCGCTGGTGCGCTGGCGGAGCCCTTCGTTCGGGCTCGTCTCGCCGATGGAGTTCGTCACCCTCGCCGAGAGCGCGGGCCTCATCCGGCCGCTCACGGAGCGCGTGCTGCGCGCGGCGTTCGCGCAGGCGCGCGCGTGGGCCGAGGCCGGCACGCCCTTGTGCGTGTCGGTCAACGTCTCGGCGCGCAGCGTCACCGACCCCGCGTTCTTCGATCTCGTCACGGGCATCCAGCGCGAGACGGGCGCCCCCGTGCGGCTCCTCGAGCTCGAGATCACCGAGACGGTGCTCCTCGCGGACCCCAAGGCCGCGCGGGCGGCCCTCGGTCGCCTCCACGGCGCGGGCTTCCGCGTGGCCATCGACGACTTCGGCACCGGCTACTCCTCGCTCTCCTACCTCCGGGACCTGCCGGTCGACGTGCTGAAGATCGACAAGTCCTTCGTCTCGTGCGCGGACCGGCCGCTGCGGGATCCGGCGCTGACGCGGCTCGTCGTCGACATCGCGCACACGCTGGGGCTCGAGGCGATCGCGGAGGGCGTCGACCGCGTCGAGACCCTGCGCGCGCTCGCGGACATGGGCTGCGACGCCGTCCAGGGCGACGTGCTCGCGCCCGCCTCGCCGCCGGAGGTGGTCGCCGCGTGGGCGAGACGCGCGCTTCAGCCGGCGTGACGCGCCACGACCGTCCACGCGCGGTGCCAGGGCGCGGTGACCGGGTGCTCGCGGAGGCGCGCCTCCCAGCGGAGGAGCTCGTCGTGGCGGAGCTCGCCGGCGATCCCCTCGAACGGCCCCGACAGGACGTAGTGCGGCGCGACGCACTCCTCGATCGTCCAGCCGGCGAGTTGCGCGACGAGCGCGTCGCGGTCGTAGGTGCGGACGAAGCGGTCGCCGGCGACGTGCACCACGCCGTCGCCGAGCAGCGCCGAAAGCCCGCCGGGGAGGACGTCGTGGGTGAGCGCCCAGCCCCAGCGCGCCTCCACCGACAGGAGCAGCGCGCCGCCGGGCCGGAGCACCCGCCGCACGTTCGCGAGCACCCGCGCCGGGTCCTCGCAGTAGCAGAGCACCTCGGCGACGATGGCCACGTCGACGGGCGCGAGCTCGGGCAGGCGCTCGCCCGTGGACCAGTGGACGTCGAGCTTGCCGGGCCCGCCGGCCGCGTGGGCGACGGCGCGGCGGAGCGCGCGCAGGTCGGGGTCGACGAGCTCCACCTCGCAGTCGCGCGCGAGGCAGACCTGCGCGAAGCGCCCGATGCCCCCGCCGAGGTCGAGCACGCGGGCGCCCGCCGGGAGGTGGCGGTCCCAGCGGTCGAGGTAGAGCGCGCGCTCGAGCCGCTTCTGCGCGTGCACGGGGCTCGCCGGGTCGAGGAAGTCCATGTTGGCCGCGCTGTCGGCCCACGCCAGCACGTTCCCGGCGATCATCGCGTGCGCGGGCACCTCTTCGCGCTCGCCGGCGTGCAGCGCGACGAGCCGGGGATCGCCCGCCGGCAGCGTGAACTCCCACGGGACCAGCGACCCGCACGCGTACGGGGGCCCCGGCGGGAGCGGGCGGCGGGGCGTGGCGTCGCGGAGCGACATCCGTGCGGGGAGGCCGGGGGAAAAAGCAGAAGAGCCGTCGTTGCGACGGCTCCCCGGCGGGCCCTCGGCCGAAGACTAGGCCTTGGGGCCGGGCTTCGGGCGGGGGGAAGGACGCCAGTTCATGAAAACCTCCGAGGGTGGGGCCCACGTATCATCGTGGCGAGGCGTGCGGGCGTCAAGCGGAACGTGGGGTCGCCTCCCGCGCGGGCAGGCGCGCGGCGACGGCGGCCAACAGCTCCTCGGGCGTGAAGGGCTTGAAGAGGATGGGGACCTCGCGGCGGCGGACGAACTGCGCGATCTGGGGGTCGGCGCTACCGCCGGTGATCACGAGGAAACGGTCCCGCAGCGCGGGCAGCTCGGCGTTCACCACGTCCCAGACCTCCATGCCGGTGACGCGCGGCATCATGAGGTCGCAGACCACCACGTCGAACGTCTCGCCGCCCCGCAGGCGCGCGAGCGCGGCCTGGCCGTCGGCCGCCGTCACGACCTCGTGGGTGCCCTCCAGCATCGAGCGTACGATCCGGAGGATGAACGCGTCGTCGTCGACGACGAGCACTCGCGGGCGATCGGGGGGGGGTTCCACTCTCCAATCATACTGTAACGATTCGCCCCGCGATTACCCCGTCATCACACCGTCGGCACGCGGGCGAGCGCGCCGGCGGCCACGCGCCCGGCGACGGCCTCCAGCAGCACGTCCGGGCCGAAGGGCTTCACCACGTGCATCACGTCGGGGCGGCGGAGAAACTCGGCAGCGCGGGGCGTGAACGCCCCGCCGGTCATGAACAGGAGCCGCGGGGCCACGCCCGGGCGCTCGCGCGTGACCTGCTCGAAGAACGCGATGCCGTCGACGTCCGGCATCATCAGATCGCAGAGGACGGCGTCGAAGGGCTCGCCCGCGACGACTCGGGCGACGGCGCGCGCGCCGCTCGTCTCGCAGGTGACCTCGTAGTCGTCCTCGAGCAGGCCGGCGACGGAGCGGGTCACGAGGTCGTCGTCGTCCACGATCAGCACGCGCGGGCGAGCCGCGGGCGGCGGCGCCGGGGCGGGCGCGGGCGGGCGCGCCTCCAGCGGCGGCAGGAGCACCCGGAAGGTGCTGCCGGCCCCGGGCGCGGTCTCGACCTCGACGTCGCCGCCGAGCCCCGCCACGATCCCGCGCGCCGCGAAGAGCCCGAGGCCGGTCCCCGCGCCGACCTCGCGCGTCGTGAAGAAGGGCTCGAAGATCCGCGCGCGGACCTCCGGCGCCATGCCGCGTCCGGTGTCGGTCACCTGCACGCGCACGCGCTCGCCGTCGAAGCGGATCGTGACGCGGATCTCGTGCTGGGCGGCGTGGCCCTCGGGGATCGCCTGCGCGGCGTTCACGAGCAGGTTCAGGAACGCCTGGCGCAGGCGCGAGGCGTCGGCGAGCACGGGCGGCGCCTCCTCGTCGGCGCGCACGACGTTCGCCGCGCGGTGGAGCGTGGGGCCGGCGAGGCGCATGGCCTCGTCCATGACCCGGCGCACGTCCACCGGCGCGCGGGCCGCGGCGTCGTTGCCCGTCGTCCACGCGTTGAGCGCGCGGACGACGTCGCGGACGCGCTCGGCCCCGACGCGCGCCTCCTCCAGCGAGGCGCGCACCTGCGGGTCGGTCGAGCCGACGCGCTCGCGCAGCACGTACAGGTTCCCGAGGATGAACGTGAGGGGGTTGTTGATCTCGTGGGCGATGCCGCCGGCGAGCGTGCCCAGCGAGGCGAGGCGTTCGGCGGCCTCGCGCCGGCTCCGCGCCCGCGCGGCCTCGAGCTCGGCGACCCGCTCGCGGTGGCGGTGCATCTCCTCCGCCTGCTCGCGGATCCGGATGGTGAGGTCGCGGAGGCGCCCGACGGTCGCGCCGAGCGTGACGCCGGCGAGCAGGCCCGGCCAGTTGGTGACGGCGGCCGTCGCGCTTGCGTCGCCCTCGCCGGCGAGCCGCACGAGCCAGACCTGGAGCAGGAAGGCGCCGAGCG
>JBMOQZ010000315.1:7456-8343 GCA_049322475.1 Myxococcota bacterium
CGGTCCCGGCGCCCGCGGGCGCGCCGAAGAGCAACCCGGCCGCGACGATCGGGCCCGACGCGAGCGCGATGAGGCGCGGGTCCCGCCCCAGGACGTACACGACGGCGTACGCGGCCAGGGCCGCGAGCACGACGGCGCCGCGCTGCCATCCTGGGAGGCGCATCCCCCGGAGTCTACGGGGTGCGGAGCTGCATCGCCAACGTGCGGCGACTCTCGACGCCGAAGCCCGCGCGCTCATAGAGGCGCCGCGCGGCCGCGTTGTCGTCGTTCACCTCCAGCGCGACGCGCTTGAAGCCCTCGGCGGCGGCGTGGCGCACGACGGCGTCGACCGCCGCGCGCCCGAGCCCCCGGCCGCGGCGCGCCGGCGCGATCCAGAGCTCGTCGAGGTAGACCATCTCGCCGCCGAACTCGTTGGACCAGAAGGGCACGAGGATGCAGTAGCCGACGGGCTCGCCGGCGATCTCCAGCAGGTACGCGGTCGCGCCGTTCGGGCGGGCGAGGAGGCGCTCGGCCTGGGCACGCGCGCGCTCGGGCGTCATCGAGACGGGGCCGGGGTCCTCGCCGTAGAGCGACACCACCATCGCGGTGAAGGCGGGGAGGTCGGCGGGGGTGAGGGGGGTCAGCACGGGCGCGCGAGTAACCGGTGACGAGCAGACGGCCCCCATCAAGAGGGGCGAGAACTCGCCCTCCGAGCCACCGGTGGCGCGCGCCCTCCACGTCCGTAATGACGGGAGCGGCTTCAACCTACGGTGGGTCGAACGTACATCCTCGCCCTGCCCCCTCGTGACGTAGCCGCGCGCGGGTGACGCTCTCGGCACCACCGCGGAGGCCGGGATGACGGAGACGCTGGAGACGATGCGCGCGCTGCTGGGGGCGAACCGCCCGCG
>JBMOQZ010000316.1:0-75610 GCA_049322475.1 Myxococcota bacterium
CGCCCGCCCCCCTCCCCACGGCCACTTCCCTCCCCTCTCCCCGCGGAGCGGGGTGAGGGGTCGGGGGTGAGGGGTGTGGGACGTCGCGGCTCGCTTGGCCCCCGCCCCCCCGCGCGGTAGCATCCGCGCCGATGCCGCGTCGCTACCGAATCGTGACCCTCCTCGGCCGCGGCGGGTTCGGGAGCGTCTACCGGGCCGAGCTCACCGGCGACGGCGGCTTCACCAAGAAGGTGGCGCTCAAGGTGCTGCGCGAGGACCTCACGCACCGCCGCGACATCGCGGGACGCCTGCGCGACGAGGGCCGGATGCTCGGCCTCGTCCGCCACCGCGCCATCGTCCAGGTCGACTCCCTCGTCACCATCGACGAGCGTTGGGCCGTCGTGATGGAGCTCGTCGACGGCGTCGACCTCCACCGCCTGATCGACTCGGTGGGCCGGGTGCCGGTCGGCGTGGCCCTCGAGATCGCGGCCGAGCTCGCCGGCGCGCTCCACGCCGCGTGGACCGCCGAGCCGGAGCCCGGCCGCCCGATGCGCCTCTCCCACCGGGACGTGAAGCCCCCCAACGTCCAGCTGACCTCCGCGGGCGAGATCAAGCTCCTCGACTTCGGCGTCGCCCGCGCGGACTTCGCGGGCCGCGAGGCCGAGACGCGCGCGCTGGGCTTCGGCACGCCCGAGTACATGTCGCCCGAGCGGTTCCTCGGCCCCGCGGGGCCCGAAGGGGACGTGTGGGCCGTCGGCGCCGTGCTCGGCGAGCTGATCACGGGCGAGGCGTTCGGACGCCCGAACCTCGACGAAGACCGCTACACCCTCCGGCTCACGGGGATCACCCGGTCCGTCCGGGAGCTCTCCGGCAGCGAAGCCGTCGCGACGCTGCTCGGGGATTGCCTCGCCTACGACACCGAGCGTCGGCCGACCGCGCGAGACCTGGAGCGCCGCGCGCGGAGCCTCGCCCGCGAGATCGGCGGCGAGCACCTCCGGGACTGGGCCGAGCGCGCGGTCCCCGAAGCGGCCCGCGGCCGCGAGACCGAGACCGACGCCCTCTGCGGGCTCGAGTTCACCGAGCAGGCCGGCGAGTCCGACGCCGAGTTCGCGGTGTTCCGCTCGGGACCCCACCTGTCGCTGGAGGGGGGCGGCCTCGCGCCCGTCTCGCCGCCGAAGGCGCCCACCCAGCCGCCGCCCGTGGCGCCGCCCCCGCCGTCGCCCACCTTCCACCCCGCCGACCCCCCGCGCGCCGCGCCGCCCGCGCCCACGCGCGATCCCTTCGCCGATCCCGAGCCCACTTCCTCGCGATGGCCCCTCGTGGCGCTCGGGGTCGTGGCGCTCGCGCTCGTCGGCGTCGGCGTCATGGGCTTCGGCGCGACGGCGTGGTGGTGGACCTCGGCGGAGCCCGAGGCGCCCGTCGCGACGGACACGCCGCCCGCGCGGGTGGAGGTCCCGCCGGAGCCGCCGCCGGCGGAGCCCGCGGAACAGCTCGCGCCCACCCCCACGCCCGCCCGCGCCACGCCGAAGAAGGCCACCGCGGCCACGCCCGTCGTGGCACCCGCGCCGGAGCCCACCCGGGTCGCCGTGGAGGCGGTCCCGGCGACCGTCGAGGTCCAGCCTCCCGAGCCGGCGCGCGTCGACGTCACGGGCGACGCCTCCGTGGTGCGCCTCCTCGACGGCGCGGGGAAGAGCTGGTCCCCCGGGAGCGTGCCTCCGGGCGCCTACACGGTGGTGGCCACGTTCCCCGACGGGGTGGCCTCGCCGCCGCTCCCCCTCACCCTCGGGCCGGGCGGAGCGGCTCGGGTGAAATGCTCGCAGTCGTTCGCCCGCTGCGTCCAGTAGCGGATACGCTCGCGTCCGAACGGAGGCCCCGCATGTCCGTCCTGGTCCTGTTCTCGGTCCCCTCTGCGCACGCCGCATGCGAGAGGGCTGCGACCGAAGGTGACCTCGACGCGCTCGCGGGAGCGGCGGAGCGCGCCTACGCCGAGCTCGACGAGCCGGGCTTCCGCGCCGCCACGTCGGGGATCGACGCCGGCCTCGCGTGCGTCGGCGAGGTGCTGTCGCCCGAGCTGATCGCCCGCCTCCACCGCGTCGAGGGGCTCGGCGCCTGGCTCGCGAAGAAGGCCGACCGCACGACCCTCGCGTTCGCCGCCGCGAAGGTGGCGCAGCCGGCCTACCGCTTCCCGGACTGGCTGCCGGCCGCGTCCCCGGAGCGCGCCGCCTACGAGCGCGCGCCCACCACCCAGCCCGACCGGGTCCCGCTGCCGCCGCCAGCCGACGGCCGGCTCTACGTCGACGGCATCGCGATGCCCGACCGTCCGGCCACCTGGCCCTACGTGTTGCAGGTGGTCGACGACGCCGGCGTACCGCGCACCTCCGCGTACCTCTGGCCCGACGAGCCCCTTCCCGCCTACCCCGCCGTCGCGGCCACGCCCGCGCCGGGGCCGAAGAAGGCCGGCCGCGCCGCGCCGGTCGCCGCGCTCGCGGCCTCGCTGGCCGCGACCGTCGCCGGCTCGGCCCTCTACGGGAGCGCTTGGTGGGCGGCCTCGCAGGACGGGTACGGCGCGTTGATCGACGCGCGTGATCCCGGCGCGAACGCCTACTACGACGAGCACGTCCGACCCCGCGCCACGATCGGCCTCTCCCTCGCGATCGCCGGCGGCGTCGCCACCGCCGGTTCGGGCGCGTGGCTGGCGCTCTCCGGTCGCTGAACCCGTCCCACTCGGAGCCACCATGCCCCTGATCACCCTGCTGATGGCCTGCCCCCCCTCGCCGCCCGAGCCCACCGCGTACGACGACGGATACGCGGCCGGGTACGCGAAGGCCGAGGAGGACTTCGAGGCGCGGATCGCCGCGCTGGAGGCGAGCGACTCGACCCAGGACGAGGCGATCGCCGCGCTGGAGGCGGACGTGGCCGGCATCTCGACCGACGGCTTCGCCACGAGCGAGGACCTCGCCGCCCTCGAGTCGCGGGTAGCCGCGACCGAACAGGGCCTCCTCGGCGAGACGTCGGATCGGGAGGCCGCGGACGGCGAGCTCGACGCCCGGGTCACGGACCTCGAGGCCGCGGTGGGCACGCTGGAGGACGACGTCGCCTCCATCCTCGTGGACTACGCCACCGAAGCCTGGGTGACGGCCACCTACGCCACGCTCACGGAGCTGGCGACGGCGGAGGCCACGCTCGACGCCCTCGACGACGACATCGCCGCCGTGGCCGCCGACCTCGGCACCGTCACCGCCGACCTCGACGCCCTCGAGCTCGCCGCGGACGGGGTCGACGACCTGCTCGCCTACGTGGAGGTCGACACCGCCGCGGACGCGGTGAAGTTCGTCGGCGCCAACGTGTTCGTCCAGAGCGGGGCCGGGTCGACCGAGGCCGTGATCAACGGGCTCGGGAACCTGATCCTCGGCTACAACGAGGACACCTCGGGGTTCGCGCGGGACGGCTCCCACAACCTCGTGGTGGGCGCCGACCTCGGCTGGCACGGCTACGGCGCCATCGTCAGCGGCGTGCACAACTACGTCGCCTCCAACTACGGCGCCGCGATCGGCGGGGCCTACAACGAGGCCGGCGAGCAGTACGCGGTGGCGGTCGGTGGCACCGGGAACACGGCCAGCGGCCAGTTCGCGGTCGCGGCGGGCGGGGCGGCCAACGAGGCCCAGGGATACGCCACGCTGGTCGCCGGCGGGTACGACAACTACGCGGGCTCGACCACGATCTCCACGGAGTACGCGGTCGCCCTGGGCGGGCAGGGCAACGTCGTGGCCGACGGGACCGCGCTCGTCGCCGGCGGCTACCAGAACACCGTCGAGAACGACTACGCCTCCGCGTTCGGCGGCAGCGGCAACTCCGTCACCGGCGGGTACGCGGCCGCCGTGGGCGGCTACGGGAACAGCGTGACCGGCGACTACGCGGGAGCGTTCAGCGGGCATGCGAACACCGCCTCCGGCCTCTACTCCTCCGTCACCGGCGGCGACGCGAACAGCGCGACCTATGTCGCGGCGTCGGTAACTGGCGGCAAGCAGAACACGGCCGGCTGGGAGTACGCGACCGTGACGGGCGGCCAGTACAACACCGCCGGCGACAGCACCTCCGGCGGCTACGCCTCGGCGATCGTCGGCGGCCAGGGCAACTACACGCAGGCGGCGCACGGCACTGTGGTGGGTGGCTACGCCAACTACGCACAGTCGTCCCACGGCGCGATCCTGGGGGGCTACGGCACCACCACCGAGCACGCCTACGCGACGATTCTCGGCGGATATGCAAGCCGTACCGGTGCGAACTACGACATCGGTCCCGACAGCTGGTGACACACGAGATGTGTCGAAACACACCTGATGTGTCGACACATCTCACCCGTGTATCAGCCCCCACCCCAGCTTCATCAACATCCCCGTCACCACCACCACGAACACGCTCCGCACGAAGCCCGCGCCCTTCGCGAGCGCGAGCCGCGTCCCGATCTGCGACCCGGCCACGTTGCACACCGCCATCGGCAACGCGAGCTCCCAGCGGATGACGCCCGCCGCCGCGAACGCCACGATCGCCGCGAGGTTCGTCGCGACGTTCACGAGCTTCGCCGACGCGGAGGCGCCGAGGAAGTCGAGGCCGCACAACGCGACGAAGCCGAAGAGCAGGAAGCTCCCGGTGCCCGGGCCGAAGAAGCCGTCGTAGATCCCGAGCCCGGCGCCCATCGCCGCCGCGCCCGCCGGGCCGATCCGCGGCGCCGCGGGCTGCCCGAAGTCCTTCTTCGCGAGCGTGTAGGCGAGCACCGCCGCGAGGAGCACCACCACGACCGGGCGTAGCCACTCCGTGGGGAGCTGCGTCGCGAGGCGCGCGCCCCCGAACGAGCCCACGAACGCCGCGACGGCCGCGGGCCCGGCCGCGCGCCAGGGGATCGCCACGCTGCCCGCGTACTTCCACAAGGCCGCCGCCGTCCCCGCGACGCTCGCCACCTTGTTGGTCCCGAGCATCGTCGGGACCGCGGCCTCCGGGTACAACACCAGCAGGGCCGGCAGCTGCACGAGCCCGCCGCCCCCGGCGACGGCGTCGACGAACCCCGCGAGGAAGGCGGCGGCGCAGGCGAGGAGGACGAGCATCGCGCGCCCGGCAGGCTACCATGCGGGCCGATGACCTCCCGGGCCGACCTCTTCCGCGTGCTGGGCGATCCCAGCCGCCTGCGCATCCTCGCCCTGCTCGGGCGCGAGGAGCTGTCGGTGTCGGAGCTGCAGGACGTGCTGGGCCTCGGGCAGTCCACGGTGAGCGGGCACCTTGCGCAGCTGCGTCGGGCCGGGCTCGTCGCCACGCGGCGCGACGGGATGCACACACGCTCGGTGGTCGCGGTGCCCGACGGCGAGGCCGAGCTCGTGCGGCTCGCGACCTCCACGCCGCTCTCGGAGGCGGACCGCCTCGCGCTCGACCGCGTGCTCGCCGCCCGCGAGGCCCCCGCGCCCGAGGGGCTCGGGCCCGACTACCTCCCCGGGCGCTCGTGGGAGGCCTTCGCGCACCTGCTGCTGGCGCTCGTGCCGCCGCTGCGCGTCGCCGACCTCGGCGTGGGCACCGGCCGCCTCACGCAGCTCCTCGCGCAGGGCGCGCGCCGGTGCGTCGCGATCGACCGCGATCCCGCCGCGCTCGCGGCGCTCCCCGCGTCGATCGAGCGGCGGCTCGGGTCCCTGGAGGACCCGCCGCTCACCCCGGGCGAGGTCGACCTCGTCGTGCTCTCCCAGTCGCTCCACTGCGTCGCCGACCCGCTCGCCACGCTGCGGCGTTGCCGCGACGCCCTCGCCGAAGGGGGCCGGATCGCCGTGCTGGACCTCGCCCCCCACGAGCACGCCTGGGTGCGCCCCCGCCTCGGGCACCAGCACCTCGGGTTCGCCGACCTCGCGGGCCTCCTCCGCGAGGCCGGGTTCCGCGACGTGACCTGCGACGTCGTCCACCGTGACCGCCGGGCGCCCGCGTTCACAACGCTCCTCGCCACCGGCCTGCGCTAGTTGCCCCTCAAGTCCGGCGAGGGGCGACCGATGGCTGGGACGCTGGCGGAACAGACCGCCCCGGAGGCAGGATGACGAGCATGATGTTCCTGGTGGGTTGCCTCGAGGCCCCCACGGTCGAGGTGGTCGAGGTCTCGACGGAGCCGGGCCCCGCGACGTCCGCGGTGGTCCGATGGACCACCGGCGAGCCCGTGGTGGGGTGCGTGGACTACGGCAACGGCGAGGACCTCACGATGCGCAGCGCGTGCGACGCGAGCCCCACCCGCGAGCACGAGGCCACGCTCTGGGGGCTCCACGCCGACGGCACGCGCCCGTACGCGATCGTGTCGATGGTGGACGGCGACACCTTCGCCGACGAGCTGCGCGCCGTGGAGACCGAGCCCTTGCCGGCGGGCCTGCCGACGTTCTCCGTCGAGCAGGACGGCGAGCTCCCCGGCTGGGCGCTCGTGAGCTGGGCCGACATGTCCGACGGCGACAGCGGCGTGGTCGCCGTCGACGCCGCCGGCGAGGTGGTCTGGTGGTGGTTCTCGGAGGAGGGCCTCGTCGAGTGGGCCGCGCCGCTCCCCGACGGGGCCGGCATCCGTGCCATGACGGTCACGCACAGCCGACCCGAGGGCAACGGGCTCGTCACGCTGCCCTACGCCGGCGACGCGCGCGAGACCCCCTTCGCCGGCGTGCACCACGCCGCGACACACGGCGTCCCCGGCGCCGCGTACGCCGCGCTCGTGTACGAGACGCGCGAGGTCGAGGGCTTCGGAACGGTCGTCGGCGACACCATCGTCGAGGTCGGCGAGGACGGGGCCACGCGCGTCGCGTGGAGCGCCTTCGACACGCTGGAGGTCACGACGCATCCCGGGTGGGGCGCCGGCGACTGGACCCACGCCAACGGGCTCACGTACGACCCCGCGACGGACAGCTACCTCGTCTCGCTGTACTGGCTGAACCAGGTCGTCCGCGTCGACCGCGCCACCGGCGAGATCGCGTGGACGCTCGGCACGGGCGGCGACCTCGTCCCGGACGACCCCTTCGTCCACCAGCACACCCCCGCCGTCGCCGACGGCGACGTGGTGGTCTTCGACAACCACCCCGGCGGGGTCGCTCGCGTCGCCCGCTACGCGGTGGACGAGGAGGCCGGCGACGCGGTGCTGGTGGAGTCCTTCCCGGACCCCGGCGGACGCAGCGCCACGGTGATGGGCGACGTCGAGGTGCTCGACGACGGGCGGATCCTGTCCGCCTGGGGCGACGTCGGGACGGTCCGCCTGACGGACGGCGACGAGCTCGTCTGGGGTGTGGAGAAGGACGACGCGAGCGTCGTCACGATGAAGGCGCGGCTGATCACGTCGTTCGAGTGACGTCCCCGTCGGCGTCCGCCGGCCGCGTCGGCACGCGCAGGAGCAGCCACGCGGTCACGCCGACCGCGCTCGCGAGGAGCACGCCGACACACGCGTACCACCGGGGCGTCGGCCCCCACGCGGCGTACAGGGTGGACCCCGAGATCGGCGCCGTCGCCCACAGGACCGCGAGCGTGCCGGCCTTCGCGCGCGCGGGCACGCCGCGGCCGCCCTCCCAGTCGCGCAGGTAGCGCCCGAGGAGCGCGTGCTCGCGCAGCCAGCGGTGCAACCGCGCCGAGCTCCGCACGAAGCAGGCCGCCGAGAGCAACACGAACGGCGTGGTCGGCAGGAGCGGCAGGAATATCCCGAGCACTCCCAGCGCGAGAGACACGATCCCGACGACGATCAGCAGCGGGCGCACGAGGCGGGACAGGGGCGGAGCCTCCACCCCAACCGTAGCCCCCGCGGCGGGGCGCGGCCCGAGATTCCCACGGCGCGATGGGCGCGTGCTGCCCGCGTGAACCGGTTCGCCGCGCCGCCGCATCGGCGCGAAGTCGTGGAGCGGATGCTCGGCGGCGGCTGACACACCCACACGTGTCGCGATGTGTCACCGCGGCGCGTCCGGGTGCGCTCTCGGCTCACGGCTCCTCGGCGACGCAGGCGTCCTCGTGCACCTCGCGGGCGGTCGCCGCCTCCGGGCTCGCGGCGAGGAGCGCGCGCCCCCACGCCTCGAGCGAGCGCGCGACGTCGCCGAAGCCGCGCCCGGCGTCCGTGAGCTCGTACTCGACGCGCACGGGCGTGCTCGGGATGACGTGCCGCGCGATCACGCCGGCCGCCTCGAGCTCCTTCAGCCGGCACGCGAGCATCCGGTCCCCGATCGCGCCGACGCGGGCGGAGAGCTCGGTGAAACGCTTGGGCCCCTCCTCCAGCGCCGTGAGGATGCGGCCCGTCCACGGGCGGCCGAGCAGGTCCATCGCCGCCTGGAAGGCCGGGCACAGGTGCTCGCTCGGGGCGCGGTGCATGAGCAGATCCTGCCTCCCCGCGCGCGCTTCGGCAAGAAACTTCTTTTTCATAAGTACCTTGCCGGACGGAAGCCATGCACGTACAGTTCAGAAGTCGCTTCCATTTCAGAAGCCGGAGGTTCCGATGTCCACCCAGCCGCTCCTCGCCCCCTACACCCTCGGGGACCTGCCTCTCCCGAACCGCATGGTCATGGCGCCGATGACGCGCTCGCGTGCCGGCGCCGGGCGCGTCCCCACCGCGATCACCGCGACGTACTACGCACAGCGCGCCTCGGCGGGCCTCATCGTCACCGAGGGCACGCAGGTCAGCGAGCAGGGCATCGGCTACGTCCGCACGCCGGGCATCCACACCGAGGCGCAGATCGCCGGCTGGCGCGACGTCACCGACGCGGTCCACGCCGCCGGGGGCCGCATCTTCGCGCAGCTCTGGCACGTGGGTCGGGCGTCGCACAGCTCCTTCCAGCCCGGCGGCGACGCGCCCGTCGCGCCCTCGCCGATCCGCATCGAGGGCCAGACCTGGACCGAGCGCGGGCAGGAGCCGTTCAGCGAGCCCCGCGCGCTCGGCATCGCCGAGATCCCGGGCGTGGTCGCCCAGTTCGCCCACGCGGCGCGGGCCGCGAGGGACGCCGGCTTCGACGGGGTCGAGCTGCACGGCGCGAACGGCTACCTCATCGACCAGTTCCTGCGCGACGGCGCCAACCACCGCACCGACGCCTACGGCGGCCCCGTGGCGAACCGCGCCCGCTTCCTGCTCGAGCTCGTCGAGGCGGTGACCGGGGTGTGGCCGAACGAGCGCGTCGGCGTGCGCCTCTCCCCCACCGGCACCTTCAACGGCATGTCCGACTCCGACCCGCGCGCGCTCTTCGCGCACGTGGGCCGCGCGCTCGACGGGAAGGTCGTCTACGTCCACCTCGTCGAGCCGGCGAAGGACGAGCCCGTGTTCGCCCGCATCTTCCGCGAGGCCTTCGGCGGCGCGCTGATCCTCAACGGCGGCTACGACCGCGACGCGGGCAACCGCGCGCTCGCGGACCGCGCGGGGGACCTCGTCGCCTACGGGGTGCCCTTCCTCGCGAACCCGGACCTCGTCCGCCGGTTCGCCGACGGCCTCGGTCTCAACCGCCCGGACCCGGCGCGCTTCTACACGCCCGGGCCCGAGGGCTACATCGACTACCCGCAAGCCGGGTAGCGGGCGGATCGGAGGTCGGTCGGGTCGGAGGCGGGCGGCGTAGCGCCCGGGGCGCGCCCGGAGTCGTGCGTTACGCCGCCCGCATGCCCCCGACTCCCTGGCTGGAAGCGCGTGTGCCCGACACCTCCGCCTACGTCGCGACGTTCGACGCCCGAGCGCACCGGTCTCCCGCCGAGGGCGACCTCACCGGGGGGACCTTCGCGTTCGGGAGCCCGATCGTCGTGGAGGAGGTCGGCCCGTCCGTGACGGTCGGCGCCCGGGCGGTGCGCTGGTACCGCGTGCGCGGGCCGGGGATCGGCGGCTGGGTCCGCGGAGACCAGCTGACGGACGTGGCCCTCTCGAACACGGAGGAGGGGTGCGTGTCGTGCGAGCCCAACCTCGACGACGACGACAGCAGCGAGACGATCACGCTCGCCTGGCGCGACGACCGCCACCTCGTCGTCCGCCTGAGAGAGTCCTCGCGCCGGGCCACCCGAGAGACGCTGGACCTCGGCGCATTCCCGGCGACCCTCGATCGCGCCGCCGCCTCCGTCGTGGAGGAAGCCGGCGCCGAGCTCGTCCGCGTCGACGTCACGGGCCCGGGCCCCGGCGCGGTGACGATCTGGGCGAGCTGGGTCGACGACACGCTGAAGGAGGCGAAGCGCGACGCGGGACCGTAGGAGGCGGTCACCGGCGAGGGACCTGCCGAGCAGGGGGGCCCTCGGCGACCGCTGGGCGGTCACGGACGGGGGGCCTGCCGAGCAGGGGGGCCCTCCATGACCGCGGGGCGGTCACGGACGGTGGACCTGCCGAGCAGGGGTGCCCTCGGCGACCGCTGGGCGGTCATGGAGGAGGGACCTGCCGAGCAGGGGGGCCCTCGGCGACCGCTGGGCGATCACGGACGGGGGGCCTGCCGAGCAGGGGTGCCTTCGGCGACCGCTGGGCGGTCATGGAGGGGGGACCTGCCGAGCAGGGGGGCCCTCGGCGACCGCTGGGCGGTCATGGAGGGGGGACCTGCCTATCTGGAGGACTGCGGGGCGGCCCCCCGGCTTCAGTTCCGCATCCGGCCCGGGCTGTCGATGCACCCCACGTCGACGTCGAGCCAGTTCTCCTTCCCGTCGTCGTCCCAGTCCTCCTGACAGTCGGGTGTTCCGTGCCCGTCGGGGTCGACGCGCGCCCCCTCGTCCACGACGCCGTCGCGGTCGTTGTCCCTCCCGTCGCAGTCCGAGCCGAAGTGGTAGCAGGAGGGCTCGCCGGCGTAGCCGTTGTCGACGTAGCGGTAGCTGGCCTCCTCGCCGTACACGCACGCGGGCTCCGCCAGCCGCACGAAGAAGTCCCGGGGCGCCACCCCGTCGTCGCTCCAGCCGTCCACGTGCGCGTACAGCGAGCCCGTCCAGGTCCCCTGCCCCCACCCGTACGGCGTCGCCGCCGCGCCCGCGTCGGAGATGCAGAGCCACAGGTACGTCTCGTCGACCCGGCTGGAGGCCGCCGGCCCGTCCGCGTGGTCGCCGATCGAGAGCTCGCCCCACGCCCGGGTCGACGTCGTGGGGACCCCCTGCCAGACGGGGTACCACGGCGACGCCGCGAAGAAGGGCAGCGGGAGCCGGGCCCCGCCTTCCGCGCCGACCGCGAACCCGAACCCCCCGTAGCTCGGCCAGTCCACCGCCGCGCGCCAGGCGTTGTCCCGGTCCCCGGTCTCGTCGGGCTCGCACGTGGTCGGCGCGCCCGCGAGGTCGACGCCGTCGACGTCCACGGAGGTCGTCCCGTCCGAGTCCCGCAGCTTCAGCCGGAACCCCGACGCCTGGTCCAACCCGAACCAGACGGGCTCGGTGAGCCCGCCGTCGCGCGCGGGGACCGCCTCCGGGGGGGACGACGGGCACGCGCCCGACAACGCCACGCCCACCTCCAGCTCCGCCACCCAGGCCGGCCACGCGGGGAACGCCGGAAGCACGGACTGCGTCGCGACTCCTTCGCTCGTGCAGCCGCCCACCACGACAGATGCGCTCACGACGAGGGAACGAAAACGGCGCCGCCCGGGCCACGTCCGCCCCTCCCCCCGAGGCGACGTCAGCGCCCCCGCCACAAATACACCGCGCCCTCGCCGGGGGCGCCGACGAGCACGTCGTCGAAGCCGTCGCCGTCGGTGTCGCCGGCGTTGTCCAGCCCGATGCCGGCGTACTGCCTCTCCGCCTCGCCGAGGAGCTTCAGGTCCGCGGCCGACAGGTCGATGGAGCCCGAGAAGGGGCCGTAGAGCAGGTACGCCGCGCCCGCGGAGTACCCGGCGTCGTCGTCGCCCGTCGCGCCGATGAGCACGTCGGCGAACCCGTCGGCGTCGACGTCGCCCCCGCCGGCGACCTCCCAGCCCGCGTAGTCGTTCTCGGCCTCGCCGAGGAGCGTGGCGTCGGCGCTCGCGTCGGTCGCGTCGCCGGTCACCGGGCCGCGCCAGAGGTGGCCGCCCCCCACGGGCAACCCGCCGACGTACAGGGAGGGGGCGCCGGAGACGACGTCGTCGTAGCCGTCGCCGTCCACGTCGCCCGCGCCGGCCACGGCGACCCCCGCCAGCGTCCAGTCCGTGGAGCCCTCTCGCGACGCGTCCGCCGCCGAGAGCGACATCGTCCCGCTCACCGGGCCGTACACGAACCAGACCACGCCGCGGTACGTGCCGCCGCGCGCCGCGAACGGCCCGCCGATCGCGAGGTCGTCGAGGCCGTCGCCGTCGAGGTCGCCCGCGAAGGCGACGTCCCACCCGGCGGAGTCTTCGCTCCCCTCGCCCGTGAACGACGCGGAGGCGGTCGTGGCCGAGCCGCCCGACGAGACCGGCCCGAGGAACAGGTACGCCGTGCCCGGGTTCTCGCTGACGCCTTCCGGCGCGCCCACGAGCAGGTCGGCCTGGCCGTCGCCGTCCACGTCGCCGCCGCCGTCCAGCGCCTCCCCGAACTGGGCGCCGTCGGCCGCGCCGGTCAGGACCACGTCGGCGTCCGAGAGGTCGGTCGTGCCGCGGCGCGAGCCGTCGAGGAGGTAGACGGCGCCGGCGTCGGTGCCCGCGCGGT
Source organism: Myxococcota bacterium (assembly GCA_049322475.1). Classification (GTDB taxonomy): domain Bacteria; phylum Myxococcota_A; class UBA796; order UBA796; family SXON01; genus JBMOQZ01. The sequence continues at coordinate 12,541 of JBMOQZ010000316.1, forward strand.
CGTTGTAGTGGGCGCCGATCCCGAGGTCCCGCACGCCGTCGCCGTCGAGGTCGCCGACGCCGGCGACCGCCTCGCCCGCCTCGTCGTTCTCGTCCTCGCCGAGGAAGGCGGCGTCCGCGCCGGAGAGCGAGCCCGACGCCAACGGCCCGAGCACGAGGTAGGCCTTGCCGCCGTCCGACGCGTCGCGGCAGCCGATCAACACGTCGTCGAAGCCGTCGCCGTCGAGGTCGCCCACGCTCGCCACCTTGTAGCCGGCCCAGTCTCCCGTGCTCCCGGTGAGCGCCGCGTCGGCGGCGGAGACCGACACCACACACGCGATCGCGGCGGAGGCGTCGCCGTCGTCGCAGTCGTCGGAGTTGTCGACGAGGCCGGCCGGGGCGTCGCACGCGGACGCGGCGAGCGTGGAGCCGTAGCCGTCGGCGTCGGCGTCGACGTACCAGGAGTCGAGGTCGGTGGCGGAGGCGTCGTCGTCGTCGGCGAGGCCGTCGCAGTCCTCGTCGGTGTCGGCGTCGTCGCACACCTCCGCGGCGGCGGGCGAGACGGACGCGGTGGTGTCGTCGCAGTCGTCCGCGTTGGCGACGTGGCCGGCGGGCGCGTCGCAGTCCGTGGTCGCCTCGCCGGCCCCGTAGCCGTCGCCGTCGCCGTCGAGCCACCAGTCGCTCCCGACGCCCTCGTCGACGGAGCCGTCGCAGTCCTCGTCGACGTCGTCGCAGGTCTCCACCCCGGCGGGCGACACCCGCGCGAGCGTGTCGTCGCAGTCGTCCGCGTTGGCGACGGAGCCGTCGGGCGCGTCGCAGGCCGTGGTCGCCTCGCCGGCCCCGTAGCCGTCGCCGTCGCCGTCGACCCACCAGTCGCTCCCGACACCCTCGTCGACGAAGCCGTCGCAGTCCTCGTCGACGTCGTCGCAGGTCTCCTGCGCGCCGGGAAAGACGCGGGGATCGGCGTCGTCGCAGTCGTCGCCGCCCCACGCCAACGCGTCGGCGCCGTCGCCGTCACCGTCGGGCGCTACCGCCGCGAATGCGACGGTCGCGGTGGCGGTGCCGCCAAACGTGTCGGTGACGACGAGGGTGACGGTCCAGTCGCCGGGGGCGAGCCCGTCGAGGGAGAAGGCGGCGAGCCCGGTGGCGTCCGGCGCGGCGGGGGCGCCGGAGAGGTCCATGTCGCCGGTCCACGCGAGGGCCAGCGCGTCGGCGGCGTCCTCGGCGTCGGCGACGCGCGCGCTCACGAGCACGGGCGCCTCCGCCGCGACCTCCGCCGCGGGCGCCTCGAACGCGGCCGACGGCGGCGCGTTCGCGGGGTCGGTCCCGGTGTCGGGCACGTCGGCGGAGTCGCCGAACTTCACGCTGTGCTGGCAGGCGACGAGGAGCGGGAGCATCGGGCACCTCACGCGTACACGGGACGCGCGAGTGTCGGAAAAGGATCTCACACCTCGCTGGAGCGTGACAGCGCCGCCGGCCGCCACGGTTCGTGCGCGGGAGGTGCAGAGCCCGCGCGACTGGGACGACTTCGGACCAGAGCCGGGCCGACTGGGACCATTCGCTTCTCCGGGGACTACGCCGAACGGACGAACGCCGATTTTGAGGGAGCGCTTCGCCTTCGGGGGGCGCCCCCGTTGCACTCGGGTCGGCTCTGCTCCGAAAGTGTCTCGTTCGAGCCGGCTCTGCTCCACTCGAAGGGCCGGGCCTCACGGAGCGGGGGTGGCCTCGGCAACCGCCGGGCGGTCAATGAGGGCCGCGCGAACCCCTCCGCCCGCGGGTACGCTCGCAGCGTGAGCCTCCTCCTCACGCTTGCCGCGTGCTGCGATTGCGGCGCCCTCGGCTCGTACCCTCGCGCCTGCGAGCTCCAGGCCCAGCCGGTCGAGGGGAACCTGACACCCGCCACGCCCGAAGCGGCGGGCGGCTGGCGCCTGACCTTCCCCGACGCGGTCGCGGGCCACCTCCGCGCGCGCGTGAGCCTCGCCAACTACGCGTACACGTCCGTGCGCGTGGCCCTGCACCTCGGCGGCGAGCAGGAAACGGACGAGGTCCTGCGCGGCGCCGCCGGCGACGACCCGGACACGGGCGGCCTCTCCGGCCCCGAGGTCGAGGTCGAGGGCGAAGCCGACGAGGTCGAGTGGCGCCTGACGCTCGAGGGCGAGGGCGACGTGACCGCGATCGTGAACGCGTTCGTCGTCGGCGAGCCCTGCGAGGCCGTCGAGGCGGGGACGGTGGAGGCGTGGTGATCCTCCTCCTGCTCGGCTGCGTCTACGACGACGGCAGCTTCTCCGAGTGCATGCTGCAGACGAGCTACGACTGCGAGCGCGTCGCGTGGGCAGCGACGGAGCGCCCGGGCGCGGCGTTCGAGCTCGTCGCGGGGGCGGGGGTCGGCGACATGTCGGTCCACCTCACGCTCGCCGCGAACAACCCTTCCGCGACCGAGGACTGCCTCGTCGCCGTATACGCCGGCGAGGAGGAGCCCGACCCGGACGCGCTCGCCCCGCTCGACGCCGCGGCCGGCGCGCCCGATCGGCTCGGCGACGCCCGGCGGATCGACCAGGCCAACCTCGCCCACGAGTGGGGCACCGACACGGCCGACGGGGTGGCTCGCTGGGACACGGGCTGGGACGTCGGCCGCGACCCCGACGACCTGTACGTCTCTCTCAGCTGGGTCCTGACGCACCGGCAGGTCCACACCTGGGTCACCCTCGCCACGTGCGGGACGGTCCCGATCGAAGGGGAGGTGCTCGCCTGGGCCGAGTACGACTTCGCGGTGGTGCAGGACCCCCTCTACCGCTTCCGCCTCGACCGGACCTTCTGAGTCACCTCACCTCGAACCCCCGCTCCACCCTCACCCCCTCCCCATCGACCAGCGTGAGCCGGTGCTCCCCCTTCGGCGGGTCCAACGCCAGCTCGTGCGGCGCGACGGTCGTGGCCAAAAACTCGCCGTCGAGGTGCCAGTACACCACCGCGTCGGGCTCGCGGTGGGTCGCGACGAACACCACCCGCCCGCGCGACCCGTCGAGCTCCGTCGGCACGAAGATCGCGGTGTCCGCGGCGGGCGACACCACGGCGAGCGGGCTTCCGCCGGCGTCCTCGCAGCCCTCGCGCGCGGGGGGCAGCGGCCGGTAGCGCGCGTGGTGGCGCGTGTAGTAGGCCTCCATCCCCGCCGGCAGCACGAAGCGGGGCTCGCTCCGCAGCTCGCTCGCGGCGACACACCCCGCGTGCGCGCGGTTCCCCTCGGCGTCGAGGTGCACGAGCCGGCAGTAGCCGCAGCGCCCATCAGGGCGGGCGATCCGCGGGACCTCCTCGAGCCGCGTGTGCTCGCAGTCGGGGCCGGCGACCATGCCGCTCTCCTCGCACACCCGCACCGTCGTGAGCGCGTCGGGCTTCGCGAAGCTGCCGCGCCCGTCCAGCAGGTCGAACACGTCGAACAGGATCGGCGCCGCCGCCTGCGTGCCCGTCAGGCCCGGGCGACCCTCGCCGTCGGCGTTGCCGACCCACACGGCGACGACGTGCTCCGGCGTCAACCCGATCGCCCACGCGTCGCGGAAGCCGAAGCTCGTGCCGGTCTTCCACGCGATCTCCTCGCTCCCCGCGAACGAGCGCCACGCCGCGTCGGCGCCGGGGCGGTTCACCTCGAAGAGCGCGCGGATCGTCAGCCACGCGGCGCCCGCGTCGTACGGCGCCGGACGCTCCGTGCCGCCCTTCCCGCGCCACCGCATGACCGGCGGGATCCGGCCGTCGGGGTGCTGCGCGGAGAGCGCGAGGTCGCGGTAGGCGCCCGCGAGGTCCCAGAGCGTGCCCTCCGCGCCGCCGACGATCAGCGCGAGGCCATAGTCCTCCGCGGGGCGGAACAGCGTGGTGAGGCCGAGCTTGCGGAGCCGCCCGAGGAACCGCTCGACGGTGTGCTCGCGCAGCATCCACACCGCCGGCACGTTGCGCGAGCGCGCGAGCGCCTCGCTGGCCGGCACCGCGCCCTCGTAGGCGCGGTCGAAGTTCTCGGGCGAGAACCCGGCGAAGCGCGTGGGCACGTCCGGCACGAGCTCGTGCGGGAGGAGCTCGCCCGTCTCCACCATCGCCGCGTACAGCAGCGGCTTGAGCAGGCTCCCCGTGCTGCGCGGGGCGACCGCCACGTCGACGTACTCGCCCCGCCCCTCCCCGCTCGGCCGCACGTTGCCGACGTACGCGCGCACCTCGCCGGACTCCACCTCGGCGACGAGCACCGCCGCGTTGTGGACGCCGTTCCCGCGCAGCTGCGCGACGTGCCGGTCGGCGACGTCGAGCACGCGGGCCTGCAGTTGCCCGTCGAGCGTCGTGACGACGCGCTCGCCCCGGACGTGGCCGAGCAAGGGCAGGGCGTCCTGCGGGACCGGGCGCGGGGCGTCCGGCAGGGGCTCCAGCAGCGCCGCGGCGAGCGTGGCGCCGTCGAAGACGCCGTCGGCGTGCAGGTCGTGGAGCAGGCGGTCGCGCTTCGTTCGCAGGGCGTCGCGGCTGCGCCCGGGGTGCACGAGCGCCGGGCTGTTCGGCAGGACCGCGAGGGTCGCCGCCTCCGCCCACGTGAGCTCGTCCGGCGCGCGCCCGAAGTAGCGCCACGCGGCGGCCTCGATGCCCACGGTGTTGCCGCCGAAGGGCGCGTGCTCGGCGTAGTCGGCGAGGATCGCGTCCTTCGAGCGCGTGGCCGTCATCCGTACGGCGAGCACCGCCTCGACCGCCTTCTCGCCCATCGTCCGCGGCGGGTTGCCGCGCGAGAGCCTCGCGACCTGCATCGTCAGCGTGCTCGCCCCGCTCGTCACGCGCCCGGCGCGCACGTTGTCGACGGCCGCGCGTGTCACGGAGAGCGGGTCGACGCCCGGGTGCCAGCGGTAGCGCCGGTCCTCGAAGCGCTCGACGGCGACCACGTACTTGTCGGGCAATTCGCCCGTGCCCGGGAACCGCCACTGCTCGTCGCTCGCGACGCTCGCCCCGAGGAGGTGGCCCTCGCGGTCGAGCACGACCGTGGAGAGCGGGCCCTCGGGGCGGACCACCGGGATCGCCGCGAACGCGACGAGGGCTAGTCCACAAGCTGCGAGGTGACCTCGACCCACTCGCCCCCCTCGCGCGCCGAGATCGTCGTGTCGTACATGGCCTCGACCGTGACGGGCGGCAGCCAGAACCGGCCGAGGTAGCTCGCGTTCACCGGGATGCGCACATCCAGCGACGCGCCCGGGGCGAGGTCGAAGTACGTGTACACGCGGTCGTCGCGGACGTCGCGGTACTGGTACCCCTCGCCCTTGCCAGGCGACGCGCCGGCGATCTCCCAGCCGGACGGGAACACCTGCGAGAGCGCGAGCTCCTGCAGCTTGCGACCCGTCGTGTTGCGCACCACCACGTGCGCGACGAGGCTCGTGCCCTGCTCGAGCGAGCGCGCGCCGAGCTCCACGCCGGACGGCGACTCGTACGTGACGTCGAGGTCGAGGCCCTCGGAGACGTCGGCGTACTCGCCGCCCACGGGCGGGAGGCCTCGGGCGATCACGCGCACGAACAACGTCCCTGCCGACTGCGAGGTGAGCGCGAACTTGCCCGCGGTGGCCTTGCCGACCGGCACCTTCACCTGCGCGATCGGCTTCGCGCTCTTCACGGCCGTCGCCTTGCCGCCGTCGAACGACCACTCGAACGCGGTCTCGGCGGCGTCGGCCCGGTCCACGCCGAAGCGGGACAGCGCGACGAGCGCTTGCGCCGTCTCCTGGGTGGAGAGGAACCCGTCGCGGGTGAGCCCGTCGCTCACGAGCGTCGCGAGCTGCGGGGCGCGCGGATCGCCGAGGAGCACGAGCGCCTCGAGCAGCAGCGCGCGGTCGCGCAGCGGCGAGCCGAACGTGCCGCCCAGCTCGCGGGTCTCGGACACGGTCGTGTCGGTCTTCCCGACGACCTGCTTCGCGGTGGCCGCCTGCCCGGCGAGCTGCCACGCGGCGGCGAGGCGCCAGCGCGCGGTCGGCGAGAGCGTCGACTCCGAGAGCCGGTTCATCGCGCCGACGTCGGGGCTACCGGCGAGCGCCATCGTGTAGAGGCGGTAGGCCTGATCGAGGTCGCTGCGGTCGCCGACGTTGCTCCACCGGTCCGCGCGGGCGCGCTGGGCCTTGAGCCACGCGGACTTCATCGCGCCGGGCACGACGTAGCCGTTGCGCTCGGCCTCCACGAGGAAGTGCCCCGCGTAGCTCGTGCTCCAGGGGTCGCCGGACTCGCCGGGCCAGTAGCCGAAGCCGCCGTCGCCGCTCTGGAAGCCGGCGAGCTTGGAGATCGCGGCGCGGACGTGCTTCGACGCGGCCTCCGCCTCGGCGGGCGACAAGTCGATCACCTTGTGGAGCGCCACCTGAGGGAACGCCGCGGAGAGCGTCTGCTCGAGGCAGCCGTGCGGGTACTGCAGGAGCTCCGGCAGGCGCGAGCCGAGCTGCAGAGGCGGCATCCGCGAGACCTCGAGCGTGACGTCGTTGCTGCCGGCCATGCCCACGAAGGCGACCTGCTCGCTCCAGCTCTTCCCGCCCTTCACGGTCGCGGCGACCGCGTGCGTGGCGGGCGCGCCGGGGTGGCGCACGTCGATCTCGATGGTCTGCGTGGTCTTCTCGCCGCCGCCCGTCGTGGTGACGGTCACCTTCGCGACGCCGAGCGTGTCGCCGACGCGGAGGCGGAAGCTCGCCATCTTCTCGCCCGGCTGCGAGAACTTCAGGGTCTTCGGCTTGCCGTCGGCGAGCGCGACCGGCCCGGACGTCTCGACCTTCACGGTCGCGTCCTTCAGCTTCGGGTCCATGACCCACACGGAGACGGGCAGCTCCACCTCCTCGCCGGGGCCGAGCACGCGGGGCAGCGTCGCGAGCGCCATGAGCGGGGCGCGCACGGGCACGCTCTTCTCCGCCGACCCGAACGCGGCGCCCTTGCCGGCGACCACCATGACGCGCACCTCGCCGACGTAGGCGGGCAGCGGGATGTCGCGCTCGTCCGTCGCGCCGGCGGCGAGGGTCAGGGGGCCCTCGAAGTACACGACCGGCTTGAAGCGCTGCGCCTTCGGCCGCTTGTTGAGCTCGGCCTCGCCGTCGCCGCCGATGGCGAGCAATTGCTCCAGCGTGCCGCCGTAGCTGTTGGCGACCCGGTCGAAGAGATCCCAGGTGCGGACGCCCAGCGCCTCGCGGGCGTAGAACGTGTCCCAGGGGTTGGGGGTCTGGTGGCGCGTGAGCCCGAGCAGGCCCTCGTCCACGACCGCGAGCGTGTAGGTCATCGCGCGGCCCTTCGCCTCGCGGATCGAGACGTGCGCGGTGCGCTCGGGGCGCCACTCGCCGTCGGTGGCGATCTGCGGCTCGAGCTTCGTCGCCGGGTCGTAGACCGCGATCGGCACGATGCCGTAGAGCCGCATCGGCGCGTCGTTGGCGAGCGTCTGGTGCGGCTGGATCACCGTGACGTGCGCGTAGATCGTCGGCGCCATGCCGGCCTCGGCCGTGAACGTGACCTGCGCGGTGTCGGCGCCCGACGGGGTCGCCCACCACGACTTCACGACGCGGGCGCCGTCCTCGAGGCTGACCAGCGCGCGCGCGCCGGCGGGCAGCGGGAACGAGAGCGTGACCGGCTGACCGACCTCCACCTTGTCCTTGTCCGTCGTCAGCGAAAGGACGCTCGCGCCGCCGGGCTGGTCCTTGCTCGCGCGCCCCGCCCACCCGGGCCAGTCGACGTACACGACCTTGCCGGAGGTGTGCCCGCTCTCCACGTCGTGCGCGGTCACGAGGTAGCGGCCCCACTCGGGGTAGCGGATCTGGAACTCCCAGGTGGCCTCGCCGCCCTTCAGGTTGACCTCGCCGCTGGCGAGCTCGTGGCGGGACTCGACGCCGGCATAGCTGGCGGGGTCCTCCTCGCCCTGCTCCCACCAGTAGCGCCACTGGAGCTTGCGGACCGACATGCGGACGACGCCGTCGCCGGTGGGCTTGCCGTCGGCGTTCACGGCGACGACGCGCACCTTGTGGGGCGTGTCGGTGAGCAGCATCCCGCGGGCCTTGTCGCCCTTCGGCAGCGCGAGGCCGACGTACCGCTCGTACGGCGAGACGTCGACGCTCACCTCGTCCACCGAGGCCGCGCCGCTCGGCTCGTACACGCGCGTGCGCAGCGTGCCGGTCAGCATCCCGGGCGAGGGCGGGGCCTCGAACGACGCCGCGACCGTGGCCTTGCCCTCGTCGTCGAGCGTGCCCTGCCAGATCTGCTCGGGCTCGCTGTGGAAGGCGACCGAGGGGTCGTCGAAGGTGAACTCTTCGTAGCGCGCGAAGGTCGTGGCCTTCGGGCGCAGCGAGAGCTCGACGTCCGCGTCCATGCCCTGCGCGATGGCGCCGTGGAGCCAGCGCGACGACAACGTGCTGGAGAGCTTCAGGTCCGGCGCGCGCAAGCCCCCCTTCGGGACCGGCAGCTCGATCTTCAGCCGGTTGGGCATGACCGTCTCGACGCGGAGCTGCTTCTGGAAGACGGCGCCGCCCGCGCGCACGAGCGCGGTGTACTTGCCCGTGGGGGCGTCGCCCGGGGTGGACGTGCGGATCGCGTAGAAGCCGTCGACGCCGCTCGCGATCGTGCGGGTCTCGACGGTCTGGCCGCGAGGGTTGCGGAGCTGGAACTCGATCGGGTGGCTCGCCGGCACCTCCCCCTTCGCGTCGTGGAGCACGAACGTGAGGAACATGGGATCGCCCGGCCGCCAGACGCCGCGCTCGCCGTAGAGGTAGCCCTTCAGGCCGTCCGACACCTGGGCGCCGCCCACGTCGAAGTGCGCGACGGACAGGGCCTCGCCGCGGTCGAGCCGCAGCCACGAGACCTGCCCGTTCGCGCGCCCGACCACCGCGAAGGGGTGCTCGTCCTTGCCGGCGAGGTCCGCGAACCCGTCGGTGTTCGTGGAGGCCCGGGCGAGCGGCTGGAGCTGGAAGTCCAGCAGCGTCACGTCGGCGCCGGAGAGCGGCGCGCCCGTGCGGAGGTCCGTCGCGACGACGCCGACGCTCCCGCCCGCGCCCTGCCGCGCGGTGAGGCCCACGTCGGTGACGATCACGTTGCGGCTCGCGACGCGACCGTTCTGCGCCCAGGAGTAGTCGACGTAGTAGGAGCGGTCGCACGGGTCGTCGCGGCGGTCCCAGTCCCAGTACCAGCCGTCCTCCACGGTCCAGCTGTCCCAGAAGCTCGACTCGCTGGACGTGGCGTCCCACGGCTGCTCCGGCGCGGCCGCGCGCTCCTCCCAGGGCTCGCCCACGCAGTCCCAGGCGATGTCGCGGCGGCCGAAGCTCACCTTCAGGCGGTAGAGCCCCGTGGGGTGGTCCTTCACCAGCGCGGAGAGGTCGAGCCCCACGCGCACCCAGCGGTTGTGGGCGTCGGCGGCGTCGATCTTCACCTTCTCCTTCCACACCACCGTGCCGACGCGGCGGAGCTCGTCGTCGCCGCCGAGGTCGTTGACCTGGAGGAACTGCGGGACGTTCGACTCGTACACCCGGGTGGCCTCGACCTCGACGGACGTGACGTTCACGACCTCCAGCGGGACCGTGAGGTTCGCGCTCGTGGGCAGGATGACGCTGTCGCCGACGAAGCGCACCTGCGGCTTGAGCGGCTCGAAGCTCACGACCTCGGTGCGCGGCTCGAGCAGCTTGTAGCCGCGCGCGTTCTTCACGCCGGCGATCTGGACCTCCTCGGTGGGGCTCCAGACGCCGGACGTGTAGACGCGCACGACGCTGCCGTCGACGTCGAAGCGCAGGTCCTCGCGGCCGGCGACGCGCACGAGCCCGCGCAGGTCCTGCTTCGCGGCGAGCGGATCGCTGAAGCGGATCTCGATCAGGCGGTCGCCCTCGATCTGGGCCCGGACCGTGGACACCACGAACTGGTTGAGGCCGGGCACCTGCACCGGCACCACCTCCGCCTTCTCCGCGCCGATCGGCGAGCCGTCGAACGAGAGCGTGAGCGTGGAGCCGCGCTCCACGCGGCGGATCCCCTCGACGGTGTAGCGGTGGGCGAGCCCGTCGTGCTCCCAGGTCACGGTGAGCGGGTCCTCGCCGTGGCGCGCGGTCAGCATCTTCTCGACGGCGGCCGCGTCCGCGACGTCGGCGAGGTCGAGCGCGCCGCGGTACCGCTGGGCGACGCCCTCGGCGTCGGCGGCCTCGAGCCCGATCGCGATCGGGCGGAAGTCCGGGCGGGCGACCGCGAACTGGAACCGGAAGGCGGGCTTGCCGGGCACGACCTTGCCGGCGTCGAAGACGACGTCGTAGACCTCGCCCGGGGGCAGCTCCTTCGCGGGGCGGTACTCGATCTGCTGGCGCGAGGTCCACGTCGCCGCGCCCTCGATCGCGGGCGAGAACGTGAACGGCGACGTCGCCGGCGACGCGCCGACCGCCGCCTCCTCCACGACCTCGGACGTGAAGCGCACGGTGACCGCGCTCGCGCGGGACACGAGCCCCGCGGTGTGCGCGGCGACGAGCTCCTCGGGGGCCTCGGCGAGGACCTCCGCTGGCTTGTCGGCGGGCTTGCAGGCGAACGCGAGGACGACGGCGCAGAGCGCAACGAGGCGGACGAGCGGCATGGCCGAGCGTACTGCATGCGGCGTGCCCGGGGGGGAGGCCGGGGGGCGGAGGGGGAAATCTACGGTTGGTGGAGGGGCGGTTGCCGAAGAGAGAGCGCTCGCCCGGTGGAGGGCCGTCCCGCCGAGCAGGCGGCCGTGACCGTGGGGTCAGCGCGACAGGCGCCGGCGGAGGGCGCCGAGGTCGGTCCGCGCGGTGACGTAGCAGGGCTGGAACCCGAGCGCGCGCCAGGTGTCCTCGCCGAGCGCGTTGCCGGGGACATATTGCAGCACGACCCGCGAGACCTGCTGGGCCGCGAAGAACGCGGTGAGCTCGCCGAGCAGCCCGCGGGCGACGCCGCGCCGCCGGTGCGCGGCCTCGACCCACACCTCGTCGACGTTCCCGCAGCGGACGTGCTCGAGGCCGACGTGGTCCTCGACGCGGCCGGCCGTCATGCCCACGAGCTCGCCCGCGGCCTCGGCGACGAAGACGCGGGCGCGCGCGTGGTCGAGCATGGCGGCGTAGCGGTGCCGCAGCTCCGCGATGCTGGCGCGGACCAGCCCGGGGTCGACCGCGGCGTGGTGCGCGCGGTTGGCCATCCCGAAGACCACGAGGCGCTGCAGGTCGGCGGGGGTGGCAGGGCGGACGAGGTACACGTCGGGGGCGTAACGTGGGGGGATCGTCCGGGGGGTCGCGGCGGCGGAGGCCACCCCTGCTCCCCTCGCGGCGAGGGCGCGGCGGTCATGGAGGCCCCCCTGCCCGGCAGGTCCCCCGTCGGCGACCGCGGGGCGGTCCTGGAGGCGACCCCTGCCCGGAAGGTCAGAGGCCCGTGACCGCGAGCCTCTACTTGAACGGCCGCGTCGGCGACGCGCGCTCGCCGAGGGAGAGGCGGTGCCCCATCCGCAGCGCGATCGCGCGCTCGAGGTCCGGGTCCGGCGAGCCGGCTCGCAAGCGCCGCACGGATCGCTCGGAGAGAGACAGCGCATCGGCAATCACCGCGGGCCTCAGCTCCGCGGCGGCGACCCGCACGGCCGCGGCCCTCGCGCGCGCGGCGCGGTCCGAGGCGTCCAGCGCGGCGAGACCCACGGCCCCGGCCGCGGCGTCGGCGAGCCACTCGCCGCGCACGGCGGGCTCGAGCCCGGCGACCTCGAGGAGCCCGAGCAGCAGCTCGCGGCTCACACGCCGGACCTTGGACCGAACTCGCTGGATGAAACCCTCCGGCCCGAGACGGAGGCCGAGCAGCTCCTGGATGGACGACGCGTCGTGCAGCGGATCGAGGTCGACACGGTGCTTCTTCTCGTTCCCCAACACGTACGAGAAGGTACGGTCCACGTGCGACTGCTTCCACATCGCCTCGAAATGGCACGGGAAGAAGCCCGCCGAGATCTCGAAGGACTGCGCGAGCGACGATCCGAGCGCCTGCGCGAAGGCGGACGCCTCCGCGCGCGTGCAGGCGTTCACCGTGTGCAGGTGGTCGTCCGAGGCGCGGAAGCCGAACAGCTGGAAGCGCGCGCCGATGCGATGGACGGTCTCCGCGAGCATGCGCTGCGCGCGCGAGTCCGGCGCCAGGATGCGCGAGTCGCGCGCCCGAAACGTCAGGTGCCAGCCGATTGGCTCGTCGTCGTCCACGGCGGCGAACGGTAGGCACGGTCGCGACAGCGGCAAGAGGCAAACTCGCGCTCACCCGGGGCACCCTTCGCCGAAGGTGTCCTCGTGGCGACCGCCACGCGGTCATGGAGGCCACCCCTGTTCGGAAGGTCCCCCGTCGGCGACCGCCGAGCGGTCACGGAGGCCACCCCTGCCGGGCAGGTCCCCCGTCGGCGACCGCCGAGCGGTCACGGAGGCCACCCCTGCTCGGCAGGTCCCCCGTCGGCGACCGGTCCTTCGACCCCACGACGCAGGTGACGACCCGTCCATCGGTACATCGTGATATACCGTCAACCTGCCTCGGAGCCCCCCATGAGCACGTTCCTCGACGCCCTCGCCGACCGCGTCCTGATCTTCGACGGGGGCATGGGGACGCAGCTGCAGGGCTTCAACCTGCCGCTCTCGGACTACAACGGGCTCGAGAACTGCTCCGAGGTCCTGAACTTCACGCGCCCCGACGTCGTGGGGACGATCCACCGCCGCTACTTCGAGGTCGGCGCCGACATCGTCGAGACCAACAGCTTCGGCGGCGCGCCCTGGGTGCTCGCGGAGTTCGGGCTCGCGGAGGAGTGCGTGCGCATCAACCGCGTCGCCGCCGAGATCGCCCGGGAGGCCGCCCACGCCTTCACGACCGAGGCTCGCCCGCGCTTCGTGGCCGGGAGCATCGGGCCGGGCACGCGGCTGCCGTCGCTCGGGCACATCGCCTGGGACGAGATGTTCGCCGGCTACCGCCTGCAGGTGCGCGGCCTCGTGGAGGGCGGCGCGGACGTGCTCCTCGTCGAGACGTGCCAGGACCTCCTCCAGACGAAGTGCGCGCTCGCCGCGATCTACGCGGAGCTCGAGGCCCTCGGCCGCAAGGTGCCCGTCATGGCGCAGGTCACGATGGAGACCACCGGCACGATGCTGCTCGGCAGCGACATCGCCACCGCCGTCACCGTGCTCGAGCCCTACCCCGTCGATCTCGTCGGCCTCAACTGCGCGACCGGGCCCCAGGAGATGGCGGCCCACGTCGCCTACCTCGGCCGCCACACCACGCGGCGCATCTCCGTGCTCCCCAACGCCGGCCTGCCCCAGCTCGTCGACGGCAAGACGCGCTACCCGCTCTCGCCCGAGGAGCTCGCCGACTGGCACGAACGCTTCACCACCCAGGACGGCGTCGGCGCCGTCGGCGGCTGCTGCGGCACCACCCCGGACCACATCCGCGCCGTCGCCGCGCGGATCCTCGGCAAGAAGCCGAAGGTCCGCCACCCGGAGCTCGTGCCCAGCGTGGCGTCGCTCTACGGCACCGTGCCCTTGCGCCAGCAGGCCGACATCTTCGCCGTCGGCGAGCGCACCAACGCCAACGGGTCGCGACAGTTCAAGCGCATGCTCGACGCGCAGGACTGGGACGGCATGGTGGGCATGGGCAAGCAGCAGGTGAAACACGGCTCCCACGCCATCGACGTCTGCACCGCCTACGTCGGCCGCGACGAGGTCCGCGACATGGACGAGCTCGTCCGGCGCATGGTCACGAGCGTGCACGGGCCCCTCGTCATCGACTCCACCGAGGTCCCGGTGCTCGAGGCCGCGCTCAAGCGCATCGGCGGCAAGGCCATCGTGAACTCGATCAACCTCGAGGACGGCGAGGAGCGCCTCGATCGGGTGTGCCAACTGTGTCGTCGCCACGGCGCGGCGGTCATCGCGCTCACCATCGACGAGGTGGGCATGGCGAAGGAGCCCGCCCGCAAGCTCGAGATCGCGCGGCGTATCCACGACCTCGCCGTGAACCGGCACGGGATGTCGCCCGACGACATCCTCTTCGACCCCCTCACCTTCACGATCTGCACCGGCAACGAGGACGATCGCAAGCTCGGGCTCTGGACGCTGGAAGGCATCCGCCTCATCGCGGAGCACTTCCCGCGGTGTGGCATCCTGCTGGGGCTGTCCAACATCAGCTTCGGGCTCAACCCGCACGCGCGCCACGTGCTCAACTCGGTGTACCTGCACCACGCGCGCGAGGCCGGGCTCACCGCCGCGATCGTGCACGCCGACAAGATCACGCCGCTGTTCAAGATCCCGGAGGAGCAGCGGGTCGTCTGCGAGGACCTGATCTTCGACCGCCGGCGCGAGGGCTACGATCCGCTCCAGGCGCTGCTCGCGCTGTTCGCGGACGTCAAGAAGGACGACACGGTCAAGCCGAAGGCGGCGAGCGTGGAGGCCCGGCTCAAGGACCGCATCGTCGACGGCGAGCGCCCCGGCATCGAGGCCGACCTCGACGAGGCCCTCCAGCGTTACAGCCCCCTCGCCGTCATCAACGACATCCTGCTCGACGGCATGAAGGTGGTCGGCGAGCTCTTCGGCTCCGGCCAGATGCAGCTCCCCTTCGTGCTCCAGAGCGCGGAGACGATGAAGGCGGCGGTGGCGTACCTCCAGCCGTTCATGGAGAAGTCGGAGGGGCCGGCGAAGGGCACGATGGTGCTCGCGACGGTGCGCGGCGACGTCCACGACATCGGCAAGAACCTCGTCGACATCATCCTCACCAACAACGGCTACCGGGTGGTGAACATCGGCATCAAGCAGCCGATCGACCAGATCCTGAAGGCCGCGCAGGAGCACGGCGCCGACGCCATCGGGATGAGCGGGCTCCTCGTGAAGAGCACCGTCATCATGAAGGAGAACCTCGAGGAGATGCGCCGGCAGGGCTGGACCACGCCGGTCGTGCTCGGCGGCGCGGCGCTCACCCGCGGCTACGTCGAGGCCGACTGCTCCCAATCGTACGGGCGCAAGGTGGCGTACGCCAAAGACGCCTTCTCCGGCCTGCAGTTCATGGAGGGCCTGTCGAAGTGGGACGACACCCTCGCGCCCGTACTGGACGAGGGTCCCAAGTCGGCCCCCGCGCGCGGCGAGCGCCCCATCCCGTACGACGAGCGCGACGGCGAGCCCGTCCGCCCCGTCGACGCGCCCACGCCGCCCTTCTGGGGCAGCCGCCTCGTGGAGGTGCCGCTCAAGGCGCTGATCCCGTTCGTCAACGAGGACGTCCTCTTCAAGTTCCAGTGGGGCTTCCTGCGTAAGAACCTCACCGTCGAGGAGCACAGGGAGCAGCTCCGCACCGTCGCGAAGCCCATCCTCGTCGAGCTCGCCGACCGCTGCGCGCGCGAGGGCATCCTCCAGCCGCGCGCGACCTACGGCTGGTTCCGATGTCGCCGCGACGGCGACGCGCTGGTGCTGGAGGACGGGACCCGGCTCGCGTTCCCGCGCGGCAAGCTCTGCCTCGCCGACTACTTCGGCGAGCGCGACGTCGTCGGGCTCATGGCGGTGACCGTCGGCCAGCGCGCCAGCGACGAGGCGCGCGCGCTCTTCGAGCAGAACCGGTACACCGACTACCTGTACCTCCACGGCTTCGGCGTGGAGGTGGCGGAGGCGCTCGCGGAGTTCACGCACCGCCAGATGCGCGCGGAATTGGGCCTCGCCGGCGAGGACGCGCGCGACATCCCGGACCTCTTCCACAAGAAGTACCGCGGCTGCCGCTACGCGTACGGGTACCCCGCGTGCCCCGACATGGCCGACCAGCGCCACCTGCTGCGCCTGCTGGGCGCCGAGCGCGTGGGCATCGAGATGGACGCCGACGAGCAGCTCCACCCCGAGCAGAGCACCTGCGCGATCGTGGTGCACCACCCGCAGGCCCGCTACTTCCGCGTGTGAACCGGGCCTTCACCGCGCCCCCAGCACCCCTCCCAGGTCCCCCGCCACGCACCGTGCGAGCGCGCCGGCGCCCGCCCGCGTGAGGTGGAGGTCGTCACGGACGTAGAAGGGCTCGTTGAATCCCTGCTCCGCGGCCGCCACGCAGGCGCGCGGGTCGAGGAAGGGAACGCCCGCGGCCCTGGCGCCGGAGGCCACTGCGTCGTCGACGAGCGCGGTCAGCCAGGAGCCCTCCGGCTTGCCCGGATCGGGCCGCGCGGGCACCGGGTAGGCGAGCGCCACGTAGGTCGCGTCGCGCCCCTTCGCCGCCTCCGCGCCCGCGCGCACGCCCGCGCGCACCGCGTCGACGCACCGGCTCACGCGCGGGTCCGTGTCCGGCGGGCGCGCCACGCGCACCGGGCCCGCGCGCGCGATGCGCCGCACGGCCTGGACCAAGAGCCGGTAGCTCCGGGAACCCCAAAGGAGCTGCGAGGCCCGCTCCACAGCAAACCCGCGCTCGGCCACGTCCACGCCTGCGCGGAGGCGTACGCAGTCGTTGAAGCCCGCGAGGGAGAGCACCACCGCCGGGCCGGGCACCCGCGCGAGCCCCTCCGCGATCCGCGCGGCGACTTGCACCCCGCTGCTCCCGGGCCGCGCCAGGTTGACGACGGCGACACCCCGCTCCTCGGCCGCGGGGAGCCCGGCGAGCAGTGCCGGCCAGGCGTCGTCGGGGTCGCCGGGGAAGCCGGCCGTCACGGAGTCGCCCGCGCACACGAGCGTGAGCGCGGCGCCCACGGGCACCTCCACCCCGGCGCGCGCGCGGGCCTCGAGGAGCCGGTGGACCACGGCCAAACACCCCTCGAGCAGCCCGAGCGCGAGCGCCGTCGTGAGCGACGCGAATGCGATGCGCCGGAGCGACCGTTGCATACTGCGATTATGGCAGGCGCCGGTCCCCGGGCGCGCCGCAAACCCTCCCGTCCCCGCGCGGCGCCCGGGTCAGCTCTCGACGGGCTCGCCCCCGTTCGGGTGCAGCACCTGGCCCGTCATGAACGTGCTCTCCGGCCCGGCGAGGAACACGAAGCACGGCGCGATCTCGGCCGGCTGGGCGGGGCGGTGGTGCAGCGGCGAGTCCGCGCCGAACTCGGCGACGTGCTGCGGGTCGAAGGTCGACGGGACGAGCGGGGTCCACACCGGGCCGGGCGCGACCGCGTTCACGCGGATCCGCTTCGGCGCGAGCTGGGCGGCGAGCGACCGCGTGAACGTCACGATGGCCCCCTTCGTGGAGGCGTAGTCCACGAGGTGCCAGCTCCCGCGGTAGGCCGTCACGGAGGTGGTGTTGATGATCGCGCTGCCCGGGCCGAGGTGGTCGAGCGCCGCCTTCGTGACGTAGAAATAGCCGAAGATGTTGGTTCGGAAGGTGCGCTCGAGCTGCTCCTTCGTGATGTCGCGCAGATCCTTCGCCTCGTGGTGCTCGGCAGCGTTGTTCACGACGACGTCGAGCCGCCCGAGGTCGTTGACGCACAACGTGACGGCGCGGTTGCAGAACGCCTCGTCGCCGACGTCGCCCGCGACGAGGACACAACGCCGCCCCTCGGCCTCGACCAGCCGCTTGGTCTCCATCGCGTCGGCGTGCTCGTTCAGGTAGAGGCAGCACACGTCGGCGCCCTCGCGCGCGAAGAGCACGCAGACGGAGCGGCCGATGCCGCTGTCGCCGCCCGTCACCAGCGCCACCTTGCCGTCGAGCTTGCCGGTGCCCCGGTACCACGCGGGGACCGTGACCGGCGCGGGCCGCATCTCCTCCTGCAGGCCGGGCTGGGTGCTCTGGAACTGCGGTGGTTGCGGCTTCTTTTCTTCCTTCAGCATCCCCAGACGCTAATCACGACAGCCCCTCGCCCACGTCGTCCATCACGTCGTCGCGATGGGCGACGCTCTCGCCCATCCAGTTGTACTCGCCGAAGCCGGCGACGCCGTCCTTCTCGCGGGCGGCCACGTAGTGATCGCGCCAGTCGTTCGCGGACTTCGCGCTCTGCCCCTTCGCCCGACCGCCCAGCACGGAGTACTTGCTCGTGCCACGGAAACCCGGGGTCATCCCTGCCACGTAATTGGCGGCCACCTTCTTCCCGGCGCTCCCGTACGTCCCCACCTTGTCCACGGCCGCGTCGGCCCGCGCCGCGGCCTTCTCCGCGCCCGCCTTGCCGCCCGAGAAGCCCGGGTACTCCTCGCCGACGACGTGCTGCGCGCACTCGCCGAGGGTCCTCCAGAAGCTCTTCATCTCGCCCTTGTTCCCGAGATCCGCCAGCGCCTCGAAGTGGGCCACGTGGACGACCCCCTTCATGAGCTTGTCCTCGTGCTCCGGACGGCCCTTGGCGAGGCCCACGATGCAGCCGCGCAGGAACTCGCGCATGACCGCGCAGGTGCCGCCGGCCTCCTTCGACGCGAAGGGCCACACCTCGTCGAACTGCCAACTGTCGACGCCGATCCCCTTCTCGTTGGCCTCGCGGATCTTGTCGCGGAACCGGCGACCCAATTCGAGGCCCCACCGATAGGCCTGGTACTGCGCGTTCTTGATCTTCCCCTTCTTCTTCTGGTCGAGGATCTCGCCGATGGTCGGGATCTTCCCGGCGTAGGCCTTGCTCCCCTTCGCGTCGTCGTCCCGGCCGGCGTAGGTCGCGGCGTTCTTGCTGCGGACCGCCGCGAAGAGCGGCGCGTACTTCCCGTCGACGCCCTTCGCGCCGTGGATGGCGTCCGCGGTGGACTTGTTGATGCCGTAGCTTCCCATGTAGACCGGCGTGTCCTTCGGGAGGTCGGCCTTCTCGACCGCGTCGACGAGCTTCTCCTGGTCCTTCGTCTCGAAGTAGCCGAGCACGACCGACTTCTTCTTCGTCTTCTTCGTGGCGTGTTTCTCGCCGCCCCCGACGGTCTTCCCCTTGCCGACGAGCGCCTCCGCGGACCTGCCGCGCTCGACCTGGTCGGCGATCTGCTCGGCGTGGTCCTCGGCGCCTCGGCCGCCGTCGCTGGCGAGCCCCTTGTGCTGCAGCACGTGCGCGGCCTCGTGGGCGGCCACGTGCAACGAGGGCGCGTCGCTCGCGAAGTGCGCCGTGTCGCCGATCGTGAACGCCTCGGCGTTGCGCGTCGCGCAGCCCTCGGGGTCCACCACGGCGCGGCCGGCGAGCGCCATGCCGAGCAGGCGCTCGATCGCCGCGCGGTGCGGGAACTCGCGGAGGGGCTGGGGCCGCCGGGCGTCGAGGCGCGCGGCGTTCCCGCGGTCGGCGGCGGGGGAGACCTGCGGGGCCGCGGGCGCCTGGGAGGAGCGGGGCGCGTGCTGGCGTGCGAGCATGGCCGCCACTTTAGCAAAGCGCGTGCCGTCGCTGCGATCCGCACGACGACGAGCTCTCGGAGGCGCGTGGGTCGCCCGCGCCCCGGGGCGCGTGCGGACGCTCAGTCGCGGAGGAAGGCCTCGACGGCGAGGGCCTCCGCCTCGCGCCCGAGGACGCGCCACTGGGACAACGCGAGCTCGGCGCACGCGCGCGCGAGCCGACGGTCGTCCGTGCCCTCGGCGGCCATCGCGGCGAAGCGGGCGATCTCGGGGTCGTTGGCGCCGCTCTTCTCGAGGTCCTCGTGGACGCGGGCGAGGGTCGCGGTCGCGCCGGCCACGTCGCCCGTCCGGGCGGACGCGGCGAGCAGCGAGGCGTTCAGCGGCAGCGAGAACCAGGGCCCGGGCGACGGCCCCAGCGCCGCGAGGCTGCGCCGCAGCTCGGGGAGCGCGCCGGCGGCGTCGCCGGACTCGAGGCGCAGCACGGCGAAGTGCCACTCCGCGATCACGGTGAGCGAGGGGTGGTCGAGCTGCCGCGCGACCTCCAGCGCGGCGCGGTAGTGGCGCTCCGCGTCGGCGAGCCGGCCGTCGAAGCGGAAGGCGTCGCCGAGCGACATCGAGGCGTTCACGAACATCCGCCGGTGCCCGCCGGCGGCGAAGGCGTCGGCCGCCTTGCCCAGCCACACCCGCGCCTCGGCGTGGCGACCGCGGAGCACCAGCGTCATGCCGCGCACGAAGCGGGCGCGATCGCCGGTGTAGGCGTCGCCCGCGGCACGCGCCCACGCCGACACGGCATCGAGGCGCGCGTCGGCGCCCTCGTAGTCGCCGGTGCGGGCGAGCATCGCCGCGAGGTTGGGCCGGCACTGCGCGAGCCCCGCGAGGTCGCCGCCGGCCTCGAGCACGCCCTCCGCGTGGGACAGGTGGGCGATCGCGTCGCGCCAGCTCGTGACGCGCAGCGCGAGCGCCCGCGTGACGAGCGCGCGCCCGCGCAACGCGACCCAGCCCTCAGCGAGCGCGACGTCGGCGACCTCGGCGGCGATCCGCCCCGCGTCCGCCGGCCGCCCCGTCGCCTGCGCGACCTCCGCGGCGCGCACGCGCACCTCCGCGCTCACCCGCGCGTCGCCGAGCGCCTCGGCGAGCCCCTCCGCCTCGCCGAGGATCGCCTGCGCGGCGGCGAGCTCCGACCGCGACACGAGGTCGTCGAGGCCGCGCAGCAGCGAGGGGATGGCGCGCTCGGCCTCGCCCGCGCGCGCGAGGTGGCGGCCGAGGCGCACGGGGTCCTTCGCCGGCCGCGCCTCGAGCACCGCCGCGCACGCCGCGTGGTGGGACAACCAGCGCCCGGCCTCGCGCGCGCGCCGCTCGAGGCACTCGCGCAACATGGCGTGCGCGAACGAGAAGCCGCCGTCCCGCTCGGGCCGCGCGAGGCGCCGCTCCGCGAGGGCGTCGGCGAGCCCCGCGGTCGGACGGATCCCGCGCGCCTCGCACACGGCCGCCCACTCCCGCGCGTCGACGCTGCCGCCCAGCGCGGCCGCGAGCTCGAGCGCGACGCCGTCGCCCTCGGGCCGGCCGAGGAGCGCGCGGGCGACCGCGTCGCTCCACACGGCGTGCAGGTCGTCGGGCAAGGGCCCGGTGCCGACGCGGACGAACCCGTGCTCGCCGGGGGCGAGGCGGCCGCGGGCGACCCAGTCGCCGACGAGGTGGACGGCGAACAGCGGGTTGCCGGCGGTGCGGTGCACGACCTCGGCCGCGAGCGAGGGCTCCAGCGCGAGCAGCTGCCGCACCAGCGCGGCGTGGTCGCCCTCGGGGAGCGGCCCGAGCGCGAGCGCGTCGGCGTCGGGGCTGGCGAGGACGCGGGCGAGCGCGTGGGCCTCGGCCGGGCGCGTCGCCAGCGCCTCCTCCTGGGCGGTCAGCACGAACAGGACCGGCATCGGCGCGCCGAGCAGCGCGGCGCAGCACAACAGGGCGTCGAGGCCCCACTGGACGTCCTCGAGGCGGACCACCAGCGGGCGGCGGCCGGCCATCGCGGCGAGCGCGCGGCGGACGACGACGTAGCGCTCCGAGGGCGCGGCGAAGCGCACGGCGGCGTCGTCCGGGGTGAGGAGCGCGCAGACGGCGTCGGGGTCCGGGAGCCGGCCGATCCCGGGGAGGTCGTCGCCCACCCGCGCGCGCAGCGCGCTCCCGGCGAGCCGCTCGACGCGGAGGTGGCGCGCGAGCATGGGGCCGACGCCGTCGCGGGCGCCGCCGAGCGCCTCGTGTGTGGCGACGAGGTGCGCGGCGAGGCCGGCCTCGTCGGCGCGCTCGCCAACCCAGGCCGCGAGCCGGGACTTGCCGCAGCCGGACGGACCGCGGATCACGACCGCGCGGGCACGCCCCTCGCGCGTGACGCGGGCCAGCGCGCGCTGGAGGCGGTCGCGCTCGGCGTCGCGGCCGGTGAAGGGGGGCGTGCGGAGGCCGAAGAGCCGGAGGCCGGCGCCGACGAGCAGCGGGGGAGGGGCGGGCGAGGCCCTGCCCTCGGCCGTCATCTCAGGCAGCCTGGCGTCCGCGGCGCAGGCGGGGCGGTCGGCGGGCTCCTTCTCGAGCAGGCGGCGCAGCCAGGGCTCGACCTCCGGCGGGACGGGCACGCGCGGCCGGAAGGGCGGCGGCTCGCGCCAGAGGTGGCTCGCCGCGGCGCGCACGCCGTCGACGAGCCCGAAGGGGGGCGAGCCGGTGAGGACCGCCCAGATCGTGCAGCCGAGCGCGTAGAGATCCGTCCAGGGGCCCTGGTCCGCCGAGCGGTTCTGCACCTGCTCGGGCGCCATGTAGGACGGCGTGCCGACGGCGAACCCCTCCTTCGTCGCGTGGTCGCGCAGGCGCGCGATGCCGAAGTCGGCGAGGCGCCAGCGCCCGTCGGCCCCGCGCAGCACGTTGCCGGGCTTCAGATCGCGGTGGATCACCCCGCGGGCGTGGGCGTGGGCGAGCGCGTCGAGCACGGCGCCGGCGGCGTCGCGGACGCCGGGCCAGTCGATCGTGGCGGCGGCCTGGCCGAGGGTGCCGCCCTCGCAGAGCTCCATCGCCATCCAGGGCGCGCCCGCGGCGGTCTCGCCGTGGTCGAGCACGCGGACGACGCCGGGGTGATCCAGCGCGGCGGCGGCCCGGACCTCGCGGCGGAAGGCCTCGCCGAGCGCGGCGTCGCCGGGGTCGCGCAGGACCTTCACCGCGACGAGGGCGCCTCCGGCGTGACGCGCGCGCCAGACCTCGCCGGCGCCGCCGCGGCCGATGCGTTGCAGCAGCGTGAAGGAGCCGAGGGTGGGCAAGGGATCAGTCGCAGGCGTACTCGGTCACCTGCAACGCGTCGATCAGGTGCCAGTTGGTCTGGCCGCCCGTGCCCGCGGTGAAGCCGACGTACGCGGGGAAGTCGTAGTAGCCGGCGATGTCCTGGTCCACGTACGTGACGCCGTCGAGCGCGATGAGGACATGGGGCGCCACCACCGTGACGGAGAGGCTGTGCCAGCCGGTGTCCTCGAGCTCGGGGACCTCGGCGTACACCTCGTAGCCGTCGACGTCGCCGTCGAAGGTGAAGGCGAGGTGGTCGGCCTCGGAGCGGTCGGCCTCGCTGTTGTAGTAGGTGTCGATCTCCACCGACCAGCCGGGGAGCGCGGGGCCGAGGGTGCAGGCGGCGTCGCCGCCGTAGCCGATGCCACAGCCGGTGCCTCCGAGGTACGACGTCATGCGCGCGGTGTCGAGCGCGGTGAGCGAGATGCCGTCGGCCCCGGTGCCGCCGCCCACGTAGAACAGGAACTCGATGGAGACGTTGGCGCCGCTCACCGGCGTGCTGGTCTCGAAGGCGGTGCCGACGGCGTCGGTGCGGGCGTCGGTGAGCACGAGGTACGCGTTGGTCGTGTCGTAGTAGGCCATGCCCTCGTAGTGCCAGCCCGTCAGCGCCAGCGAGTCGTAGGTCGTCGCGGCGTCCTGGCACACGGCGACCGAGGTGGATCCGGTCTCGCCGCAGGAGTCGGTGACGGTGAGCGTGACGGTGTTGTCGCCGGCCGAGCGCGTGGAGGCGGCCCAGGTGGCCGACGTGGAGCCGTCGGGCTCGCCCGCGCCGCTGGCGATGACGCCGTTCGCGGACGACCACTCGACGGCGAGCGCCGTGGGCGGATCGACGTCGTCGGACACGGTGCCGGCGAGCGTCACGTCGGCCCCCTCGGCGAGCACGTCGGCGTCGGCGGGGGCGGTGATCGCCGCCACCGGCGCCACGTTCGCGTACGCCGACAGGGGCACGCGCAGCTCGGGCTCCTCGGGGTCGTCGCTCGTGACGATCAGCGTGGCCTCGCCGGTGCGCCCGTGCACGACCACCTCGGTGGAATCGCCGGCCTCGAGCTGAAACGGCACGACGACCTCGTCGAGCACCCAGCCGTCGCCGCGCACCTCCACGCCGGACACCTCGAGGACGCCGTCGCCGTCGTTGGTGATGGTCACGACCTGGTCGTACACCGAGCAGTGCCCCGTCGACGCGACGGCGTCGGGCGTGGCCACCACGCTCGGGTGCGCGGCCTCGGGGGTCTTCTTCTCGCCTTCGAGCCCGTACTCGGAGCAGCCGGAGACGAGGCAGGCGGGGAGGAGGAGGCGCATGGCCCGGTGGTTATACCCCGGACCTCCCATGCTCAGCCGTCGCGAATTGCTCACCTCCGGCGCGCTCGCGGGCGCGGGCTCGCTCGTCCGCGGGGCCGGCGGCGGGCCGCGCCCGGACATCGTGCTCGTCCTCGCCGACGACCTCGCCGCGCGGGTGCTCGGCCCGTACGGCGGCGAGGCCGTGCCCACGCGGGCGATCGACCGGCTCGCCGCCGAGGGGGTCACGTTCGACCGCTGCTACGTGACGCTCTCGCTCTGCTCGCCGAGCCGCGCGTCGATCCTGACGGGCCGGTGGCCCCACGACCACGGCGTCGCCGACAACGGCGGCGCCCGCCTCGCCGACGAGGGCGACACCGTCGCGGGCTGGCTGCGCGCGGCCGGCTACCGCACCGCGTACGTCGGCAAGTGGCACATGGGCGACCGCGACGACCCCCGCCCCGGCTTCGACCGCTGGGTGAGCTTCCGCGGGCAGGGCAGCTACGACGACCCCACGCTGAACGTGGACGGGAAGGTGGCGGTCCACCGGGGCTACCTGACGGACCTGCTCACGGACCACGCGGTCCGGTTCCTGACCGAGCCCGGCGACGCGCCGCGGTTCTTGATCCTCGCCCACAAGGGCACGCACGCCCCCTTCACCCCCGCGCCGCGCCACCGCGATCTGCCCGTGCGCTGGCCGATCCCCGCGGTGCCGGCCGGCGATCTGCGGGGCAAGCCCGACTGGGTGAAGGCGCGGGTCAAGCGCGTCACGCCGGCGAGCATCGAGGAGACGGCGCGCGGCTACCTCAACACGCTGCGCTCGGTCGACGACAGCGTCGCCCGCGTGACCGAGGCCCTCGGCGACCGCCTCGACCGCGCCATGGTCGTACTCACGAGCGACAACGGCTACTTCCTCGGCGAGCACGGGCTCCTCGCCAAGCGCGCGATCTACGAGGAGTCGGCGAAGCTCCCGCTGATCGTGCGCTGGCCGGCGCTGGCGAAGCCCGGCGCGCGCGTGGAGCAGCTCGCGGCCAACGTCGACCTCGCGCCCACGTTCGCGGAGGCGGGCGGCGCGGCGGTCCCGCCCTCCGTGCAGGGGCGCTCGCTCGTGCCGCTCCTCGCCGGCGAGCCCGAGGGGTGGCGCGACGCGTTGCTCTACGAGTACTTCCTCGACCGGGACGTGCGCGACACGCCCGACACCCTCGGGGTGATCACGCGGCGCCGGGTCTACGCGGCGAGCGCCGGCACCGAGGAGCTCTACGACCTCGTCGCCGACCCGGGCCAGCACCACAACGTCGCGAAGGCGCGCCCCGCCGAGACGCGCGAGATGCGCGCGCGGCTGGAGCAGCTGAAGGCGGAGACGCGCTTCCGCGTGCCCCCGCCCTCGCCGGACCCGCCGCCCCCGGTGCGTACGAACGCGTTCGTGCTCCGCTACACGCTGGGCCAGCCGGGGGACACCGTCCGCGACCACGGGCCCCACGGGCTCGACGGGCTCGCGACGGGCGCGCCGCTCGTGACGGTGGACGGCCGGGTCGCCCGCCGCTTCGACGGCGAAGGCGACGTCGCCGCCCCGGACGCCGAGGAGCTCGATCCCTCGCGCGGCCCCTGGACGGTGGAGGCGTGGGTGCGCGCCGAGGCGCCCGACGGCGTGGTGCTCGCGCACAGCACGGAGCGGCACGGGCTCCTGCTCGGCCTGCGCGACGGCCGGCCGATCTTCGTTGCGCGGTCGAAGCGCACGACGACGGTGTCCGGCGCGGCGCCGATCGTCGGGCGGTGGACGCACCTCGCGGGCGTGATCGCGAAGGAGAAACGCCTCCTGTTGTACGTCGACGGCGCGCTCGCGGCCGAGGCGCCGCTCCGCGCGTTCCTGCGCCGGCAGCCGGGCAGGGGCCTCTCGATCGGGCGCGATCGGGGCGAGCCGCTCACCCGGCTCCCGGGGCTCGTGGGCGCAGTCGCCTCCGTGGCGATCTACAGTGGCGAGCGCGCGCCGGCCGACATCGGAGCCGACGCGAAGGACCGCTGATGCCCCCCGTCGACCTCGCCTGCCCCGCCACGCTCGCCACCTCCCGCGTCACCGTCGAGGTCGCCGTCACCGCCACGCTCGCGTCGGACTGGAAGGACGTCGTGAACGACGGCCGGGAGGGGCCCGTCGATCTGCCCCTGCTCGTCGGGCTCGTCCGCCACCCTGCCGGCGTCGTCGCCGTCGATGCCGGCCTCGGCCAGACCACCCGCGACGGGACGTTCCCCACCTTCCCGCTCAAGGCGTTCGGCGCCATGACCGTCGTGGAGGGCGGCACGCTGAAGGAGCGCGTCGGCATGCCGCTCCGCGTGTTGCTCACCCACCCCCACTACGACCACGTCGGCGGGTTGTTCGACCTCCCCGGCGTGGAGGTCTGGACCCCCCGCGAGGACGCCGCCGCCTACTTCCCCGGCAACGTGCACTGGCCGCGCTCGCTCCGCGAGGCGGTGAACTGGCACGTCGTCGACTTCGGGCCCGGCGTGGCCTCGCGCGTGCTCGGGCGCCCCGCGATCGACGTGATGGGCGACGGCACGGTCTGGTACCTCCACACCCCGGGGCACACGCCCGGCGCGGCCTCGGTGCTGGTGCTCGCGCAGGACGGGCCCTGGCTCTTCGTCGGCGACACGGCCTGGGTCGACGACCACCTGAAGGACACGCGCCGCCCCTTCGCGAGCGCGCTGCTCGTCGACGCGGACAAGCCGTACCTGAAGGAGAGCCTGACGTGGGCGCGCTGGATCGCGGCCCACTGCCCCGACGTGAAGGTGGTGGCCGGGCACGAGCCCAAGTGGAGGTGAACCGGCTGATCGAGGGCGACTGCCTCGACGCGATGGCGGAGATCCCCGACTTCTCCGTTGCGCTCGTGTTGTGCGACCTGCCGTACGGCACGACGCAGAATCGCTGGGACAGCGCCGTCCCGCTCGATCGGCTGTGGGAGCAATACCGGCGGGTGTTGCGGCCCGACGGCGCCGTGGTGCTCACGGGGCAGGGCCCGTTCACGGCGCGGCTCGTGCTCTCCAACGAGGCCTGGTTCCGCTACAAGCTCGTCTGGGTCAAGTCGAAGCCGACCAACTTCCTCAACGCGAAGAAGCAGCCGCTGCGCCGCCACGAGGACGTGTGTGTCTTCTACCGCGAGCAGCCGACCTACCACCCGCAGAGGACCCCGGGCGAGGCGTACGACAAGGGCGTCCGCAAGGACCAGCTCACCGGCTCGTACGGCGACTTCCGGCCCGTCCGCGTCGCGAGCGAGGGCGGGCGCTACCCGACGGACGTCGTGTACTTCAAGACGGCGGAGAGCGAGGGCCCCGTCTGGCACCCGACGCAGAAGCCCGTCGCGCTCGGGCGCTGGATCGTGCGGACCTACACCGATCCGGGCGACCTCGTGCTCGACAACGCGTTCGGCAGCGGCAGCTTCCTCGTCGCGGCGCTCGCGGAGGGGCGGAGCTTCGTGGGGATCGAGCGCAACCGCGAGGTGCACGCGTTCAAGAAGGAGGCGATCGACTTCCTGGCGATCGCGCGGCGGAGGTTGTGGGCGTGTTGGGAGGGGCTGGACGAGGAGACGCGCGGGAAGGTGCGGAGGGAGGGGATTTTCCGGGACCCCTCACCCGGCCTCCGGCCACCCTCTCCCCCTGCGGGGGAGAGGGGCGTTGGAACCACGGTCACCCTTGCGGGTGAGAGGGGCGTTGGAACGACGGACACCCCTGCGGGGGAGGGGGGCGTGGGAATCACGCGGGCGTGCCCCCCTCGCCCCGCGGAGCGGGGAGAGGGGTTGGGGGTGAGGGGCGTCCTACCGACGCCGCCTCGTAGCGAAGGCGGCGAGCAGGATCCCTGAAAGGAAGGGCGCGCCGCCGCCCGTCGAGCAGCCGCCGGTCCAGCCCTCGGGCGCCTCGGCGACGCCGTCGCAGTCCACGTCGCGGCCGTCGACGTCCTCGCCGGCGCCGGGGAAGGCGTGGGCGTCGCCGTCGTCGCAGTCGCCGCCCGCCTCGGTCCAGCCGTCGCCGTCGTCGTCGTACACCTTCGTCTCGTCGTCGGCGAGGCCGTCGCAGTCCTGGTCGAGCCCGTCGGCGGACTCGGGGGCGCCGGGGAAGGTGGCGGGCGCGGCGTCGTCGCAGTCGCCGGCGTCCTCGGCGAAGCCGTCGCCGTCGTCGTCGAAGGCGGTCGTGCCGTCGTCGGCCACGCCGTCGCAGTCGTCGTCGCGCCCGTCGGCGACCTCCGGCGCGCCCGGGAACCGCGCCGCGGAGAGGTCGTCGCAGTCGCCGGCGTGCTCGGTCCAGCCGTCGTGGTCGTCGTCGAAGGCGGTGGTGCCCTCGTCGGCGAGGCCGTCGCAGTCCTCGTCGCGGCGGTCGGGGCGCTCGTCGGCGCCGGGGAAGACGTCGCGATCGCCGTCGTCGCAGTCGCCCTCGAGCTCGGTCCAGCCGTCGGTGTCGTCGTCGAAGGCGTCGGTGCCCTCGTCCACGTGCCCGTCGCAGTCCTCGTCCACGCCGTCGGCGACCTCCACCGCGAAGGGGAAGCGGCGCGGCGCCACGTCGTCGCAGTCGCCGGCGCGCTCGGTCCAGCCGTCGCCGTCGTCGTCGTAGGCCTCGGTGCCCTCGTCGACGAGGCCGTCGCAGTCGTCGTCGAGGGCGTCCGGCCGCTCGAGCGCGCCGGGGAAGCGCCGGGGCGCGGCGTCGTCGCAGTCGCCCGCCACCTCGGCGAAGCCGTCGGTGTCGTCGTCGAAGAGCCGGGTGCCCTCGTCGGCGATCCCGTCGCAGTCGTCGTCGGCGCCGTTCTCGTGCTCGGGGGCGCGCGGGAAGGTGAGCGCGTCGGCGTCGTCGCAGTCGCCGCGGCGCTCGGACCAGCCGTCGTGGTCGTCGTCGTACACCGGCGTGCCCTCGTCGACGACGAAGTCGCAGTCGTTGTCCACCGCGTCGGGGAGCTCGACCGCGCCGGGGTGGAGGCGGGGGTCGCGGTCCTCGCAGTCGCCGTCGCAGGTCCGGTACCCGTCGGCGTCGAGGTCGTAGCGCTCGTCCACGTCGCCGTCGCAGTCGTTGTCGACGTCGTCGCAGAGCTCGGTCGCGCGCGGGTGGATGGCCGGGTCCTCGTCGTCGCAGTCGCCCTCGCGGACCGTCCAGCCGTCGCCGTCGAGGTCGCCGCAGTGCTTCGCGTCGCTCCCGCGGTCGAAGAGCACGGCGAGGTGGTTGGCGACGACGCGCGACGAGCCGTCGGAGGGGTCGTTCACGACGCCCTCGCCCTTCACCCACATCGTCGTGGACCCGCCGCCGTCGAGGTTCATCGCGTCGCTGGCGCCGAGGTCGGCGAGCAGGTCCTTCAGGTCGTCGACGGTGGCCCCGATGCTGCTGGACGAGCGCCCGTCGACCACGACCATGTAGAGGATCGTGCCGTCCTCGGACAGGCCGACGGCGGTGCGCGGGTGGAGCTCGTCCCAGGTGTAGGAGGTCTCCGCGCCGTCCTTCAGCAGGGTGGGGTGGCCGCTCACCGCGTCGTCGATCCAGTCCTCGTCGGCATGCTCGACCACCGTGCCCGCGGAGAACAGCTTGGCGGCGCCCTCGCCGAAGGCGATCGTCCCGTTGTAGGTGTCGTCCGCGGTGTCGGACCACGCCCGGCCGTCGCCGATCGACAGGCCGCTCGTCGAGTAGTCGGTGTACGAGAAGAAGTCGCCGTTGATCGCCGCGATGGCGTCGACCTCCTCGGCGAACGACTGCACCGTCTGCTGGCGCTCGCCGCTCGCGGTCGCGCGGATCGAGATGCCCGGCGCGCAGAGGTCGACCTCGAGCACGTGGACACGCAGCGGATCGGAGGTCGTCCGGTACAGGTAGCGGACGCCCGGGAAGGGCTCGGACCAGGAGTCCCCGGCGAGGGCGGTGGCGACGAGCGCGAGCACGAGATCGGGCTCTCTGCAAGCGGCGCGCCACGCGGACGACCCACATCGGGGCGTGGACGCCGGGGGAGTGGGGCGCGCGTGTCCGGGTCATCGGCGACCCACCCGGCGGGGCGCGGGCGCCCCCGTCCGTCGTAGGATGGGCCGATGCGGCTGGGGGGCTTCCATCTCGTCGCGCGCGCGGGCGTCGGGGCGACCGGCGAGGTGTGGCGCGGCACGCACCGGGACACGCCGGTCGCCGTGAAGGTCGCGACCCGGCTCCCCGCGGAGCTGCGCGACGGCTTCCGCCACGAGGTGCGAGCCGTCGCGGGGCTCGCCCACCCGAACGTGGTGCGCGTGTACGACCAGGGCGAGGTCGGCGAGGCCGAAGCGCTCGAGACCGGCTTCGCGCCGGGCACCCCGTGGCTCGCGATGGAGCTCGCGGAGCAGACGCTCCTGCCCTGCCGCGGCCGCCTGAGCTGGCCGCGGCTCCGCGAGGTGCTGGGCGGCGTGCTCGCGGGGCTCGCCCACGCCCACGCCCGCGGGATCGTGCACCGCGATCTGAAGCTCGGGAACGTGCTCCTCGCCGACGGCGTCCCGAAGCTCGCCGACTTCGGGCTCGCCGGGCCGCTCGCCGGCTCGACCGTCTCCGGGACGCCCGGGTACATGGCGCCCGAGCAGATCCGCGGCGAGGTCGACGCGCACGGGCCCTGGACGGACCTCTACGCGCTGGGCTGCCTCGCCTGGGCGCTCGCGACGGGCTCGCTCCCCTTCGTCGGCGAGGGCGACGCGGTGTTGCGCGCGCACCTCGCCGATCCCCTCCCCCCGTTCGCCCCGCGGGTCGACGTGCCGGAGGGCCTCCACGCCTGGCTGGCGCGCCTCCTCGAGAAGGACCCGGGGCTCCGCTTCCGGCGCGCCGCGGACGCGCTCCTCGCGCTGGACGAGCCCGGCGCCGGCCTGCCTCCCATGCCGCCCGACTGGCGACGCCCCGAGCCCGAGCCCGAGCGCCTCGTCGGGGCGGGCCTCGGGCTGTGGGGGCTGCGCGAGGTGCCGCTCGTCGGGCGCGACGCCGAGCGGGATCGGCTCTGGGGCGCGCTCGCCGCGGTGCACGCGGACGGGCTCGCCCGCGCGGTCGTGGTGTCGGGGCCCGCCGGGACCGGGAAGACGCGGCTCGCGGCGTGGCTGCGCGATCGCGCGCACGAGGCCGGCGTCGCCACCTGCCTCACCGCGCTGCACGGGCCGCGGCCGGGCCCCGCGGAGGGGCTCGGGCCGATGGTGGCGCGCCACTTCGGGCTCGTCGGGCTCGCCCGCGACGCGGTGCGCGCCCGCGCCGGCGACGACGTGGCCGCCGCGATCCACGCGCCGACGGCGGAGGAGCGACACGCGGGGCTGCGGGCCGTGCTCCGCGCGATCGCGGCGGACGGGCGCGTCGTGCTGCTGAAGCTCGACGACGCGCAGTGGGGCGCCGACGCGCTCGCGCTCTGCGCCGCCCTCGCCGGCGAGGCCCTCCCGGTCCTGATGGTGCTCACCGTCCGCGCGGAGGCCCTCGCCGACCGGCCCCGGGAGGCCGCGCTCCTCGATCGGGTGCACGGCGAGCGGATCGCGCTCGAGCCCTTGCCCCCCGAGGCGCGCCCGGCGCTCGTCCGGGGCCTCCTCGGCCTCACCGGCGAGCTCGCCGCGCGCGTCGAGGCGCGCACCGACGGCAACCCGCTCTTCGCGGTGCAGCTCGTCGGCGACTGGGTGCAGCGCGGGATCCTCGCGCCCTCCGAGGGCGGGTTCGCGCTGGTGGAGGGCGCGCGGGTGGAGATCCCCGCGGGCCTCGCGAACGTCTGGCTCTCGCGGCTGGAGCAGGCGCTCTTCGGCCGCTCGCCCGCCGACGCGCGGGCGATCGAGGTCGCCGCCGTGCTCGGCCAGGACGTCGACGTGACCGAGTGGGTGCACGCCTGCCGGCGCAGCGGCGCCGTCGCCTCGCGCGAGCTCGTCGACGCGCTGGCGGCGCGGGGGCTCGCGCGGGTGTCGCCGGGACGGTGGTCGTTCGCGCACGGCATGTTGCGCGAGGCCGTGGAGGCGCGGGCCGCGGAGGCCGGGCGGCTCGCCGACCACCACGTCGCCTGCGCGGCGATGCTCGAGGACCGCGCGGGGGGGCCGCGGGCCGCGGAGCGGATGGGCCTGCACCTCGTGGCCGCGGGGCTCTGGGCGTTCGCGCTCTCCCCGCTCCTCGCCGGGATCGAGGAGCGCACCGAGGCCTGCGACTACCCCGCGGCGGAGGCGCTGCTCGCACGCCGCGCGGAGGCGATGGACGCGCTGGGGCTCGCGGAGGGCGAGCGCGCCCGGCAGGAGCAGGCGATCGCCGCCGCCACGCTCGCGCTCTACCCGGGCGGGCGCGTCGCCGAGGCGGAGGCGCTCGCGGAGCGCGCGGGCGAGCTCTCCGCCGGGTGGCCCGACCTGCGGGGCCGCGCGCTGCGGATCCGCGGGCGGTGCGCGCGCGGGCGGGGCGACCTCGCGGGGGCGCTCACGTTGCTCCGGTCGGCCGAGCGCGTCGCCACCGCGCGGCCGGAGCTGCGCGCGTGCCGGCAGGAGCTGGGCGAGACGCTCCTGCAGATGGCGCGGCTCGCCGCCGCCGAGACCGCGTTCGTCGCCGCCCGGAGCGACGCGCGGGCGTGCGCCGACGGGATCGCCGAGGCCTGGGCCTGGGAGGGGCTCGCCCGGGTGGCGCAGCAGTGCGACGACCACGACCGCGCCGCGGGCCGCTTCGCCCGGGCGCGGGAGCTGTTCGAGGCGAGCGGCAACCGGCGCGGCGTCGCGATGAGCCTCAACAGCGCGGGCGACGCCGAGCGCGCGCGCGGGCGGCTCGCCGAGGCCGAGGCGCTCTACCTCGACGCGCGGCGGGCGATGGAGGCGATCGGCGCGTGGGCGCGGTGGATCGTGGACCTGAACCTCGTGTACGTCGACCTCGAGCGGGGGCGGTACGCGGAGGGGCTCGCCCGCGCGACCGCGTGCGTGGGGCCGCTGGGCGCGCTGGGGCGCCGCCAGCTCGTCGGGGCCGCCGAGCTCTACCTCGCGTGCTGCGCGGCCGGGCTCGGGGACTGGGAGGCGTGGGACACGCACCTGCCGCGGGCCGCGGCGGTCCTGCGCGAGACGGGGTTCGTGGAGGCCGACCTCGCGCGCGTCGCGACCCACGCGGCGAAGCTGGCGGAGGCGGCGGGGCAGCGGGGCCGCGCCGTCGACGCGGCGGCGGTGGCGCGCGCGCAGTGCCGGGCGCTGGGGCGGGCGCCGGACGGGGAGCTGCCGGGGAGTTGACGGCCTTCTCCCGGTGAGAAACCTCCATGAGCCCCCGGCGGTCCGTCCCACCCCGCGGCGGGGCGGAGGCTCGCCCATGTCCACGCGCCGGAGCGCCCTCGTGGCGGACGACGACGCCGTCACCCGCTCGTTCGCCGCCGACGTGCTCGGCGGGCTCGGGCTCGAGGTCCACGAGGCCGCCGACGGGGTGGACGCGCTCCGGCTCTACTACGCGCGCGGCCCGTTCGCGCTCTTCGTCACCGACGTGTTCATGTCGCGGATGGGGGGCCCCGAGGTGGTGGAGATCCTGTCGGCGAGGACCACGGACATGCGGGTGCTGTTCATCTCCGCGCACAACGTGGGCCCGTTGCTCGGGCCGACGCGCCGCTTCCTCGGCAAGCCGTTCACGGCGCGCGCGCTGCGCCGGGAGGCCTCACGGCTGCTCGGCGAGCCCGCCGAGCTCGGCGGATAGGCTCGCCACCAGCGGCACGTCCGCGGGCGCCCAGTCCACCTCGTGCAGCTCGTCGCGGGACAACCAGCGGAGCGCGTCGTGCTCGCGCGCGACGGGCTCGCCGGCGATCTCGCAGCGGAGCGCCACCAGCTCGACGTCGCCGTGGATCGAGACCGCGAGCGGCGCGCCGACCCGCGCGACGACGCCGAGCTCCTCGGCGATCTCGCGGGCGAGGGCGTCGCCGTCGGCCTCGCCGGGCTCGACCTTGCCGCCGGGGAGCTCCCACTTGCCGCCCTCGCGCTTGTGCGCGGGCCGCAGCGCGGCGAGCAGCCGCCCGTCGCGCACGATCACCGCCGCCACCACCCGGAGCATCGGCGGAGGGATAGCATGCGCGGCATGCCGGAGCTCACCCTCGCCCGCGACGGCGACGTCGCGATCCTCACGCTCGACGACGGCAAGGCCAACGCCTTGCGCCCGTCCAACCTCGCCGCGCTCGACGCCGCGCTCACCGAGGCGCTGGCGGCGCGCGCGCTCTGCGTCCGCGGGCGCGCGGGGTTCTTCTGCGCGGGCTTCGACCTGAAGGCGATGCCCGGGCTGGACCGCGCCCGGAAGCACGACCTGCTCGCGCTCTTCTCGCGGGTCATGCACCGGATCGCGACCTACCCGCGCCCCACCGTCGCGGCGGTGGGCGGCCACGCGTTCGGCGGCGGCGCGCTCCTCGCGCTCGCGTGCGACGTGCGGCTCGCCGCGGACGGGCCGTTCCGCTTCGCGACGAACGAGGTGGCGATCGGCGTGCCCATGCCGACGCTCGGCGTGGAGATCTGCCGGAGCGCGCTCGCCGGCGCGGCGCTCGTGGAGACGCTGATGCACGGGCGGGTGTGGACGCTGCCCGAGGCGCGCGACCGCGGCGTCGTCGAGGCGCTCCACGCCGACGTCGACGTCGCGGCGCTCGTCCGCGCGCAGGCCCTCGCGAAGCTCCCGGGCGAGGCCTACGCGGCGACGAAGGCGCGGACCACCGGCGCGGCGATGGACGCGGCGGCGAAGGCGATGGAGGCGGAGCTGCCGGCGTTCGTGGACGCGTTCGAGGCGATGGCGGCGCGGTAGGCGCGTGGACTGGCTGCGCTGGACCTGGTGCCTCCCGCAGACGCTCGTGTCGCGGGTGGCCCGGGCCGTCGTGCCGGGGCGGCGCGTGGAGCGCGACGGGGCCGTCGTCGTCTACACGCCGTGGATGGCGCGGATCGGCGGCGTCTGCCTCGGCGACACCATCCTCGTGGGGCCGGACGCCTCCGACGACCTCGTCGCGCACGAGTGGGGCCACTACCGGCAGTCGCTCGCGCTCGGGTGGCTCTACTACGTCGTGATCGGCGTCCCGAGCGTCACCCACGCGCTGTGGTGGCGGAGGTTCGGGGGTCGCCAGCCGCACCGGTACTTCCACTTCTACACGGAGGCGTGGGCGGACGCGTGGGGCGGCGTGTACGAGCGCCACGCGCACGTCCACCCGCACTGGTCGCGCTACGCGATCCTGCCCGCGCTGCTCCTGCTCGTCCCCGTCCTGACGTGGCGGGCGTTCGGGCACGCGCTCGGCTTCGGGTTCACCGACGTCGACGCGCTCGCCGACGTCGCCGTCGCCGGCCGGCCGCTCTCCGAGCAGTGGCTCGCGCCGCTCACCGGCGGCTACGGCAAGGACAACGCCGCGTTCTGGCGACCCGCGGCGATGCTGCAGTTCTGGGCGCAGCGGCGGCTGTTCGGCTGGGAGCCCGCGGGCTGGCACGCGTGGGACCTCGCCGCGCACGTCGTCGCGACCTGGGCGTTCGCGGCGTTCGCGTCGGGGACCCTGCGCTTCGCGGGGCATCCGCGCGCGAGCCTGCTTTCGGGCGTGGCGGCGTGTGTGTTCGCCGTGCACCCGCTCGCCGAGGAGATCGTCCCGGCGATCGCCCGGAACATCGATCTGCTGCTGGGGATCGGCTTCTACGGCGCCCTCGCGGCGCTCGTCGCGGCGCAGGCGGCGCGGCGGGAGCGGCGGCCGGCGGCCGGGTGGACGGCGTTGTACGTGGCCGGCGTCGTGCTCGCGCTGGGGGCGAAGGAGGCCGGCGTGCTCGTGCCGGTCGCCGCCGCCGCGTGGATCCTCGCGCTGCGCGGCGACCTCGACCTCCGCGCGCGGATCCGCGAGGCCGCGGCGTACACGGTTCCCCTCGCCCCGCTCGTCGGGGCCTACCTCGCGGTGCGCGCGCGCGTGCTCGGCGGGCTCGGCGGGTACTACGCCTCGGAGGAGCTGCTCGACCACGTCGGCGGGGGCTTCGGCCGCGGGCTGGTGGAGCCGCTGCTGCCGTCGATCTCGCGCCTGCTCGCGCTCGGCGGGGGCGTGCCCGGGGGCCTCGCCGCGGTCGCGATCTGGGCCGCGCTCCTCGCGTGCCTGCGGCCCCACGCGCGCGTCGCCGCCGCGCTCGCCGGCGTGTACGTCCCGTGGATCGTGCTGCTGGATCTGACCGGCGCGTACACCCGCCGCGTCGTCTACGTGCCCACCGCGGCGCTGTGCCTGCTCGTCGTGCTCGCGGGCGCCGAGGCGTGGCGGCGACGTCACGTCGCGGGGCTCGCCGCGGCCGCGGCCGTGGGGATCGTCTGGGCGTGGGGATCGCCGGCGATCCGGCGATACGACGACTGGGGCGTGTCCGCGGCGGTGGCGGCGTCGCTGACCGATGCGGCCCACTGGACGGATCTGCCGACGGGGACCACGGTGTATCTGGTGGATCGACCGTCGCGCGTGGACGTGGACCCTCGCCGGGACCGGCTCTGGTCGAGCCGGCGCAGCCTCAACAACTGCGTGGCGTCGTACGCGATCCAGGCGTGGGCGGACGAGCGGTTCCCCGGGATGAAGGTCCGCAACCTGACCATCGTGGTGCCGGAGGCGCCGCTGGACGTCGCGACGGTGGAGCACGACGGCGACCGCGTGGTCGTCTCGCGCCGGCCGGTCCCGCGGTCGATCCTCACGCCGAAGGGGGCCCTCGCCCGGGAGGAGGACGGTCATCTGGTGGTCGAGCCCGATCGGGCGCGTCCCGCCGCGATCCTCGTGTGGACGGGCGCGGACGCCGTCCGGGTGTGGCCGTGGCCGGCGCGATAGGCCCGGCTCCTCGCGTGTTGCAATTGGGAGCGGAAACGGCTTGACTGTCCCTCGGATGACACCGCTGCGCGCGCTCCGCCACGCGGCCACCGCGCTCTCCGGCGCCGCGCACGGCGGTCGGGAGATGGCGCCGTCGGTCGACCTCGGCACCCAGGCGCTGGCGAGCATCCCGACGGAGACGACCGCGCTCGCCGGCGGCGACGCCGAGGCCCTCGCGCAGCGCCCCGAGCTGGGCGCGTGGCTGACGGGCATCGCGTCGTGGCTCACCGGCGCGGAGGAGATCGATCTGTCCCGGCCGGTGCCGCACGGGCGGCTGTCGCTCTGGCCGCTGCTCGCGGAGGGGGACGGTCCGTTCGACCCCGCGCGGCTCGGCGGCGTGGTGCCCGAGGGCTCGGTCTGGCTCGCGGCGCGCGACGCGCAGCGCTTCTTCTCGCAGGCGGCCGAGCGGCTGGAGCTGGTCGGCACGGAGCGCGCCGCGACGTGGGCGTCACGCCTGCGCGCGCCCGAGGGCAACGTGGCGCTGGTGGGGCGCATCGTCGACGCCGTGGGGCTCGCCATGGACGGCGACGAGCAGTGGGCGGCCCTGCGCCTGCGCGTCACCTGCCCCGACGCCGCCACCGCCCGCCAGACACAGTTCCTCCTGCACGGCTGGCGGATGCGGAAGGCGCTCGCGGACAGCCCCGCGGGGCGCGTGTTCGCCGCCTCCGAGATCGTGCGCGACGGCGTGCGCGTGGAGATGGCGATGCCCGGCGAGACGGGCGTGATCGTGGGGTTGTTCGCGCGGCCGGCCCGCGCGCCGTCGTAGAGTGCGTGCATGGCACGCGACGTCGAGGAAGCCGAGCGGATCACGCGGGAGGTGCGCGACGCGGCGCGCGACGCGCGGCTCGTGGGCAAGCGCCGCGAGCCGGGCGGCACGCCCGGCGGCATGGGCGAGTTCGTGGTGGGCGTGCTCATGACGCTCGCCGGCGGCGGGCTGCTCGTGTCGCGCATGATGGTCTCGAGCGGGCTCGGCGCCCTGTTCGGCTTCAACGTGACGGGGCCGGCGCTGCTCGGGATGCTGGTCGGCTTCGGGTTCCTGTTCTTCTCGGCGCGCAGCGTGGTGGGCTGGCTGCTCACCGTCGGGTCGTTCCTGACCATCTTCGTCGCGGTGCTCGCCGGCCTGCGGGTGTGGCTCGCGCCCACGCCCTTCCCGATCCTCGTCGGCATCTTCGTGTTGCTCGGGGGCGGGCTCGGCCTCGTCGCGAAGGCCGTGCGGGCGCACTGATTGGACCTGCGCGCGCGGACGATCCTGCTCGCGGTGGGCGGCTCGCGCGCCTACGGCATCCACCGGCCCGACTCCGACACCGACGTGAAGGGCGTGGCGATCCCGCCGGCGGTGTACTTCCACGGCGTTTGGTCGCGGTTCGAGCAGAGCGGGGACGTGGCCGTGTTCGCCGACCTCGTGGGGCCCTGCGAGGGCGTCGTGTTCGACATCCGCAAGTTCCTCGCGCTCGCCGCCGAGTGCAACCCCAACATCCTCGACGTGTTGTTCTGTCGCGACGAGGAGGTGCGGCTCGTCACGCCGCTCGGGCGGCGCCTGCGCGACGCGCGCGAGCTCTTCGTCACCGCGCGGGCGCGCTTCACGTTCGGCGAGTACGCCGCGGCGCAGCTCAAGCGCATCAAGGGGCACCGGCGGTGGTTGCTCGACCCGCCGAAGGGGCCGCCGGACCGCGCCGCCTGCGGGCCCGCCGAGTACCTCGCCGCGCGGCGGGCGTGGCGCCAGTACGAGGAGTGGCGGACGAAGCGCAACCCCGCGCGGGCGGCGCTGGAGGCGCGCGCGGGCTTCGACACCAAACACGCGGCCCACCTCGTGCGGCTACTGCGCATGGGCCGGGAGATCCTCGAGACCGGGCGCGTGAACGTGTGGCGCGAGGACGCCGAGGAGCTGAAGGCCATCCGGGACGGGGCGTGGCCGTACGAGCGGGTCGTCGAGGTCGCCGAGGCCGGCGAGCGCGCGCTCGCGGAGCTCTGGGAGTCGGGGCGCCACGTGGTGCCGGCCACCCCGGACCGCGACGCGATCGAGCGGTTGGGGGTGGAGTTGGTCGAGGAGGCGATCGGGTACAGAGGGTCCCAATGCAATGGAGGCGGCCGACAGACCCCCTGAATGCAAGATCGACGCGCAGCGGCACGGACCAACGCCGATTTTTTCAGCAGGCGCGCGCGAGCAAGGGTCCAAACCTTGCACCCATGCGATCTGTCGGCCGGAGACCTTGCATTCGGGGCGTCTGTACCGCTTCAGTGCTCCCACAGGGGGGACACCCCGACGACCGCCCCGTCCGGCCAGCGCCCGCGCACCTGGAACGCGCCCTCCGTGACGGGCTCTGGGATCGCGGCGGGGTCGAAGCGATCGGGGCAGAAGCTCCAGCGGACGCGGGCGTGGGGCGGCGCGGCGTCGGCGAGCGCCTCCACCGTCGGGAGGGTGGGTCCGAAGACGTCGTGGACGACGAGGGTGTCGCCGCGGAGCTCCCACGCGGCGGCCCAGTCGGCGCCGGGCACGGCGAAGAACCAGCGATCGAGGGCACGCGCGAGCGCCGCGTCGATGACGGGGAGCGAGCCGGGGTCGCGGGAGCAGAGCACCTCCGACACCGGCGCGCGGCCCGCGAACGGGACGCGGGCGACGTCGACGGGGACGGCTCGCCCGCGCCCCCCCGCGCGGTCGGAGACCCAGGTGTACGTGGGGACCACGCGGAAGCCGAACTTCGCGTACAGCGCGGGGTGGTCGGTGTGGAGCTTGGCTGTGTCCCAGCGCGCGTCGACGAACGCCAGCGCCTCCTCGAGGAGGCGCCGCACGAGGCCGCGCCCGCGCGCGTCCGGGTGGGAGCACACGGCGTGGATGCCGGCGACGGCGCGGTCCTCGCCGAGGAGGCGGACCGGGTGCTCGAGGACGCCGACGTGGGCGAGCGCGCGATCGCCCTCGAACCACGCGAACGGCGTGGTGACGGCGGCCCAGGGGTACCCGAGCGCCTCGGCGCGGGCGACGCGGGCGGACATGTCGGGCCAGACGGCGTCGAAGAGGGTGAAGGCGGCGGGCCAGCGCATGCCCGAGCCTCGCACGTGGCCCAGCGCCGCGGGGTGCCTATCTTGCGTGCCGATGGAAACGGCGGACGCTCGGAATCACCTCGTCACCCTCTACTCGAACGACCCTTTCCTCGCCGAGGCCGTGGCCCGGTTCGTGGGCGCCGCGCTGGGCGAGGGCGACGGCGCGCTGGTCGTCGCCACGCCCCCGCACTGGCGACGCGTGCGCGAGCGCCTCGAGGAGTCCGCGTTCGACGTCGACGCGGTGGTCGACCGCGGGCAGCTGGTCGTCCTGGACGCGGCCGAGACCCTGCAGGAGCTGCTCGGGAGCGGCCTGACCGACCTCGGCCTCGCCGTCGGGCCGCGCCTCGCCGGCATCCGCGCCGTCACGCGCAGGCCGCGCGTGCGCGTCTTCGGCGAGATGGTCAACCTCCTGTGGGAGGGCGGCGAGCACGCCGCGGCCCTGCGGCTCGAGGCGTTGTGGGACGCGCTCTTGTCCCGCGAGGCCGCCACGCTCCTCTGCGCCTATCGCTCCGATCCGCTCTCCCCCGACGCGGACATCCTCGACGTCGCGCGCGCGCACGATCGCGTGGTCGCCGCCGCCGACGGGATCCGCGTCCTACGGGGTCTGGAGCGGGCGGTGGACGAGGTGCTGGGGCCGGGGCGGGCCGCGATGCTGCGCGTCGTCGTCGCCGCCGAGCACCCCAGCGTCCGCGAGGAGGGATCCGCCGAGTTGCTCGTCCTCTGGCTCCGCGCGCGCATGCCGAAGCTGGGCGAGCGGGTGATGGTGCTGGCGAGTAGGTATGCGGAGTAGGGGGGAAGGGGCGGCGGTGCCCACGAGGACGTGGCCCGTCGGAGGCGGATGGAGGCGGCGCGGTGAGTCCTGCGGGCAGGGGCGCCGGAGCCCATCACCTCCGCCAGGTCTCGACGCGTATGTCCGTGAAGGGCGCGAAGTCCTTCGCGTTCGCGGTCACGAGCGTGAGGTCGTGGATGTGCGCGATGGACGCGATCTGGCCGTCCACGAAGGGTGTGGGGCGTCCGACGCGCTCGAGCTCCACGCGTTGCGCCGCGTGCCATTCGGCCGCGGCGTGGTCGTAGGCGAGCACGGGGAAGTTGGGACGGACCACGCGCTCGAGGAAGCGCCGGAGCGCGTCCCGCCGGCGTCCCGCCTCGAGGCGCTCCGTCCCGTGGCGGAGCTCGTGCCAGACGGGGGAGGGAATGGCGAGCCGGCCCTCCAGCGCGGCGACCTTCTGGGGCAACGGGTCGTCCGGGGCCGCGCGAAACAGGTCGGAGACGACGTTCGTGTCCAGCAGGTGTGTGACCCTCAAAGGCGCACCTTTCTGCCGGGCGAACGATCCCGCATGCCCTCGAAGACCTCGGGGGGAGCAAGGTCCTCCTCGCGCACGCCGTCTCTCCAGCGCCGGAAGTCCGTCAGGAAACCGGTGTGGGCACCCTTCAGGCGCTCGTATTCGGGGAGAGAGAGCACGACCGCGACGGGCTCGCCACGACGGGTGATCTCGACCAGCTCCCCGTCCTCGACCGCATCGAGGAGTGTGGGAAGCTGGGCGCGAGCGTCCGCGACGGAGAAGCGGCGCGTCATCCCGGCCTCGTGTACACGATGAATGTACACGTACGGGTGGGCTCCGCAAAGGGCGTCGGCGTCAGGGGGGAGGGCAGCGCCGGTGCCACGCGCATGTCCTCGAGGTCGTGCTCGGACGCGAGGACACGATCAAGGGAACCGACGGCGTGGCCCCCAACGACCCGACCTTGCGCGCGGGCGGGGCGAGACGTGACAGCGTCGTCCCGCCCGAGCACGAGGCCGAGGACGAGGTCGTGCACGAGGTCGAGATCGAGCACGAACACCCGCGCGACGCCGAACACCCCTCACCCGGCCTTCGGCCACCCTCATCCCCCTTCGGGGGAGCGGGGCGTCGCTTCAGAGGCTCGCGATCAAGATCCCCCTCACCTCCGCGCACTTCGTCGTCCCGCCCATGTCGTGCGTCCGCACCCCCGCCGCCAGCGCCTTCTCCACCGCGCCGCGCAGCCGCCGGGCGGCGTCGATCTCGCCGAGGTGCTTCAGCATGTCCGCCGCGAGCAACACCATCGGGAGCGGGTTGGCGCCGTCCTCGCCTACCTCGGCGGCGATGGGGCCGTGTGGGTTCTCGAAGAGCACCACGCCGGGGCCGTAGCCCACGCCCGTCGCGACCGTCACGCCGCCCGCCATGCCGGCGGCGCAGTCGCTGACGATGTCGCCGAAGAGGTTGCCGCAGAGGAGCACGTCGAAGTCGCGCGGGCGGCGCACGAGCCGCATGCACAACGCGTCGACGATGATGTCGTCGTGCCGGATGCCGGGGAATTGGGCGGCGACCTCGCGGCTCGTCGACAGGAACATGCCGTCGGCCTTCTTCAGGATGTTCGCCTTGTGGACCGTGGTGACCTTGCCGCGCCCGTTCTTCGCCGCGAACTCGAAGGCGAAGCGGGCGATGCGCTCGCACGCGGCCTTCGTCGTGACCTTCACGCTCTCGAACACGCCGTCGGTGCTCTCGTGCTCGAAGCCGGCGTAGATGTCCTCGCTGGCCTCGCGCACGATCACGAGGTCGGTCTCGGGCGCGCGCGCGGGCAGGCCGGGGACGTGCCGCACGTGGCGCACGATGGCGTGGATGCCGAGGGCCCTGCGGAACTGCACGGTGAACGGCTGCTTGCCCGGCGTGGGCGTCGCCGCGACCTTGCCCTTCAGCGCGACGCCGGTGCGGCGGACGCTGGCGACCATCGCGTCGACGTCCTCGTTCTGGACGTCCCACTTCACGTTCACGCCGGCGGCGGCGACCACGTCGCGGGCGACCTCCGCGGCGCGGGGACCGAGGCCGCTGCCCGGGATGAGGGTGACTTCGTGCATGGTCACAGCCTGTCGAGGATGGCGTTGGTGAAGGTCTCGGTGTCGGCCTTGCCGCCGAGATCGCCGGTGAGGTGCTCGCCCTTCTCGAGCACGTCCCAGATGGCGCGCTCGATCTTCCCCGCCACCTTCCACTCGCCCACGTACTCGAGCAGCATGTTGGCGGAGAGCAGCACCGCGAGCGGGTTGGCGAGCCCCTTGCCGGCGATGTCCGGCGCGGTCCCGTGCACAGCCTCGAACACCGCCGCGCGGCTGCCGATGTTGGCGCCCGGCACCACGCCGAGGCCGCCGGCGAGCCCCGCGCACAGGTCGGAGAGGATGTCGCCGTAGAGGTTCTGCAGGAGCAACACGTCGAACCGCGACGGGTCCATCGGGAGCAGCAGCGACAGCGTGTCGACGCCGACGTCGAGCGCCTCGATGAACGGGTACTCGCCGGCGACGCGGCGGAACGCGTCGAGGAAGGCGCCGTCGGCGAGCGGGTTGACCGGCGCCTTGTGGCAGCAGTGGATCCGGCGGCGGCCCCGGTACCGCATGTACTCGAAGGCCCACCGCGCGATGCGCTCGCCCGCCTTCACGGTCGACGTCTTCATCGACACGACCGTGCCCGGCGTGACCTCGTGCTCGATGCCGGCGTACAGATCCTCGGTGTTCTCGCGGAACAGCACCAGATCGACGCCCGGCCACGCGCCGGGCACGTTGGGGAGCGTCTTCACGGGGCGCAGGCCCACGTAGAGGTCGAGCGCCTGCCGGAGCGCCACGTTCGCCGAGCGGAAGCCCTTCCCCTTCGGCGTCATCAGCGGGCCCTTCAGCCCGAGGCGGTTCTTGCGGATGCTCTCGAGCGTGACGTCCGGCATGGGGACGCCGAACTTCTCCATCGCGTCGCCGCCGGCGGGGGCCTCCTCCCAGTCGATCGGGGCCCCCGCGGCGGCGAGGATGCGGCAGGTGGCGGCGGTGACCTCGGGGCCGATGCCGTCGCCTTTGAGCAGGGTGACGCGGTAGCGCATGGTCGGGCGGCTTAGCCCCCCGCCCGGCCTCCGGCCACCCTCCCCCCGCGTCGCGGGGAGAGGGGAATTCCAGCCTTAGATGGGCGCGAACCCCCCGACCCGCCCGTGCCCGAAGTCCATCGCCTGGAGGCGGCGGACTCGCTCCTCGGTGCGCGGGTGGGTGCGGAACAGGTCGAGCAGGCCGTGCGCGCCGCCGAAGGGGTTCACGATGAACAGGTGCGCGGTGCTGGGCTCGACGTGCGCGGGGATGCGGTGCGCGGCCACCTCGAGGCGCTGGAGCGCGCTGGCGAGCGACCGGCCGCTGCCGACCAGCTTCGCGCCGTACGCGTCGGCGGCGTACTCGCGGGAGCGGCTGATCGCGAGCTGGATCAGCATCGCCGCGAACGGCGCGACGAGGATGGCGAAGATGCCGCCGAGGGGGCTCCCGCCCTCCTCCTCGTCGCTGCGCCCGCCGCCGAAGATCAGCGCCCACTGGGCCCACTGCGCGAGCATGCTCACCGCGCCCGCCATGGTGGCGGCGATCGTGGAGATGAGCGTGTCGCGGTTGACCACGTGCCCGATCTCGTGCGCGAGCACGCCGCGGAGCTCCTCGGGCGAGAGGATCTCGAGGATGCCGGAGGTGACCGCGACCGCCGCGTGCGACGG
The DNA here is from genome assembly GCA_049322475.1 of Myxococcota bacterium. Classification (GTDB taxonomy): domain Bacteria; phylum Myxococcota_A; class UBA796; order UBA796; family SXON01; genus JBMOQZ01. The sequence goes on from JBMOQZ010000316.1 coordinate 56,569, forward strand.
GTTGCGGCCCGTGGCGAACGCGTTCGGCGCGGCCTGCGGGAGCAGGTACACCTTCGGCATCGGGATGCCCGCGCGCCGCGACAGGTCCGCGACCATCGCCCAGATCTCGGGCGCCTCGTACTGCGAGATCTCCCGGGCGCCGTACATGCGCAGGAGCAGCTTGTCGCTGAACCAGTACGCCCCGAAGTTCATGACGCCGGCGAAGAGGAAGGCCAAGATCATGCCCTGATCGCCGCCCAGGGCACGGCCGACCACGACGAACACACCGGTGAGGAGGGCCATCAGCACGGTGGTCTTGAAGTAGTTCCACATGCGCCGAAGCCTAGACACCCCAAGCTCTGCCGCAAGAGGCGCGTGACGAACCGTTACGCGAGGCCGCGCCCGGCCTCCTCCGCCTCCGCCACGAGCCGCTCGTCGCCGCGCGCGCGTCCGATCGCCCGGAGCGCACGGGCTCGCCACGGGCCGTCCACGGCGAGCTCCTGCCGCGCGAGCTCGAGGTCGGCCGGGCCGCCGAGCTCCGCGCGCAGCACGCGGGCGCGCCCCCGGGCGAGCGGCGTCTCCGCGCAGAGGTCGAGGGTGTGCAGCAGCTCGTCGGCGTCGCGGGCGATCACCGCCCGGCACGCGCGCAGGTCCGCCTCGAGCAGCGGCATCCCGCGCTCGCGGGCGAACGCGATCGCGCGGTCGACGGAGGGCGCGGCGACGGCGTCGCCGGCGAGGGCGCGCGCGCGCAGCCCCCACGCCTCGGCGCGGAAGAGCCCCGCGCGACGGCCGGCGCGGGTCCAGCTCGCGGCGGCGCGGGCGAAGCGCTCCTCGGCGCGGGCGAGCACCGGCGCGCCGAAGGCGGCGCGCAACAGATCCAGCTCGCCGAGCTCCTGCCAGCAGGCGCCCTCGGGCCCCGACAACGTGGGGTGCGGCGCGAGCTGCTCGGCGAGCTTCGTCCACGCGGCCTCGGCGGAGGCGCCCAGCCCGTCGAGGCGGTCGATCTGCGCCCGGCGGAAGGTGGCCGACATCTCGCCGCCGGGGAGCCCGATCGCCGCGAGCGCGTCGACGCGCGCGCGGGCCTCCTCGAGGTCGCCGCGGGTGAGCGCGAGGCCCGCGAGCGTGTCGCCGGCGAGCGTGCGCCCCACGTCGTCCTTCGCGCCGTCGTACGCGGTCCGGGCGATGTCCCACGCGGCCTCGACCTGCCCGGCGTCCTGCAACACCGCGGCGAGCTGCACCGCGTCCGACACCTCCGCGCGCCCGTTGGCCGCGGCCAGCCGGAGCATCTTCGCGCTCGCGGCGGGCCGGTCGTCGCGCCGGAAGGCGTCCGCGGCGAGCGCGGCGAGCTCGCGCGCGACCCGCTTGTCCTGGACGCGCGCGGCTTTTTCGGCGAGCGCCTGCCAGGCCTCGGCCGCCTCCGCCCACCGCCCCGCCTTCGCCAGCTCCGCCGCCTCGCGCTCGCCTCGCTTCGACATGCCCCTTCCGACGTGGGGCGCGGTCTATCCCGTTAGGCTGCGCGGCATGCTCGTCGCCGCCGTCGTGGAGGAGCTCTGCGGGCGCGAGGGCGTCGCGCTCGGCGTCGGCGCGCTCGCCGCGGGGATCGCCGCCGCGGAGCTGCTCGCCCGCCGCCCGACGCCGCTCGTGCTCGTCGGCACGGCCGGGGCGTACCCGGGCGGGCCGCCCGTCGGGACCGTCGTGACCGCCCGTCGGGTGGGGCTCGCCAGCGCCGGCGCGCTCGCCGGGCTGGGGTACGTGCCGCTCGCGCCCGGGCCCCTCGATCTTCCGCCCGTGCCCGGCCTCCTCGCCTGCGACGTCGCGTGCCTGACCGCGATCACCACCGACCCCACGCTCGCCGGCAAGCTCGGCGCGGACTGGCAGATCGAGCACATGGAGGCCTTCGGCGTGGCCTTGGCGTGCGCGCGCGCCGGCGTGCCCCTCCGCGTGGTGCTCGGCGTCACGAACGCCGTGGGGCCCGACGCCCACGCGCAGTGGCGCGCGAACCGGGCGCGCATGCAGGAGGCGGCGGTGCTCGCGGCGGAGCGGACCCCGGGATAGAGGCCGCGACCCATGACCACCAAGCCCGCCATCCCCCGCGACCACGTCCACGCGCTCTCCGAGGAGTGCGCCAAGCTCGGCATGGGCTTCCAGACGTCCGCCAAGCGCATGCTCGAGGACCAGTCGCGCCTCCTCCGCTTCTTCAAGGCCAACCTCCCGGACATGGAGGGCCAGACGGGCGAGGTCTCGCTGTATCTGCTCGCCGTGATCGTGCGGATCTTCCAGCAGACGGGCAAGCTCGGCCGCGTGGGCGCCGACGACGTGGTGAAGGCCACGAAGCGCATCGAGGGCGTCGCCGCGAAGCTGTTGCCCGCCGACGACGCCTTCCCCGACCGCGTCCGCGCGGTGGAGTGGCGCGCGCAGCCGCACATCCTCGACGAGGCGATGCACGCGCTGTTCGAACGCGAAGAGCGCCAGGCCAACGAGGTCGACCTCGGGCGCGACCAGGCCGTGCGCGTGTTCCTCATGTTGTGGGCCGCCACCGAGGCGCTCGAGGGTGTCTGGACGCCCCCCGCGGAGCCGGAATGGGCCTCCGCGACCTGATCAAGGGCAAGGTGAAGGCGGCGCTCGGGCGCCCCGCGCCCGCGTCGACCGGGCGCGCCGCCGACGCGTTGCCCGCGCCCGACGCCGGCTGGACCGCCGTCGCGAAGGTGGCGCAGGTCGGCGAGGGCAAGGCGGGCACGTTCCCGCACGCGGGCGCCGTGGTCGCGGTCTTCCGCAAGGACGGCCGGCTCTACGCGATCGACAACGCCTGCGCCCACGAGGACGGCCCCGTCGGCGAGGGCGCGATCGACGGCTGCCGCGTGCGTTGCCCGTACCACGACTGGGAGTACGACTTCACCACCGGCGCCTGCCTCACCGACCCGACGCGCAAGCTCGGGACGTGGTCGGTGCGCGAGCGCGACGGCTTCGTCTGGATCGGACCCCGGCTGACCGAGGGCACGGGCGAGCGCGGCGGCGACCACAACGACGGCCTGGAGACCATCACCCGATGAGCGCGACGATTGCTGGGGCCCTCCAGAAGGGCGTGACCCTCCGCGACCTCCTCCCCCGCCTCGCGGCGCTGCACGAGGCCGGCAAGCCGCTGCAGGTGCAGGTGGAGTCGCGGTCGGTGCCCTACCTCGACCACACCGTCGTGGGCTGGACGGACGGGCCGCCCACCTCCAGCGTCGCGTTCGTGCTCTCCGGCGAGGCCCCGGACCACGCGCACTGGCGCCGCTTCACGATCAGCAAGGCGGGCCCCTGGCGCTGGGAGCTCGAGTGTTTCCCGACGCCCTTCCCCAACGGCGAGGACCCCCTCTCGCCGGGCATCCCGCCGAGCGCGGCGAGGCGCCGCTGACCTACCAGCCGCCGCCGAGGAACAGGTAGGCGGCGCCGCCGAGCGACACGCCGGTCTCCCGCAGGGGCGCGCCCACGATCACGTCGAGCCGCCCGTCGGCGTCGACGTCGCCCACGTCGAAGGCCCACCCGAAGCCCTCCAGCGCGCCCTCGGGCGAGAGGCGGTCGGCGACGTCGCCGGCGTAGACGGTGCCGTCCAGCGGGCCGTAGGCGATCCACACGCCGCCCCGCTCCTCGCCCTCCTGCAGGGAGGGCTCGCCGGCGAGCACGTCGATCTCGCCGTCGCCGTCGAAGTCGAGCGCGCGCGCGGGCGCGATCACGTTGAGCGGCGCGTGGTTCACGAGGCGGGCCTCGGCCTGCGACGGCAGCCGCGTCCCGGTGCCGGCGCCGGTGTACAGGCGCACGGACGCCCCGAGGGTGCCGTCGACGTAGTCGAGGCCGGAGACCAGCACGTCGGCGAGCCCGTCGTCGTCGACGTCGCCGGCGCTCCCCACGGCGGCGCCGGTGCCGTCGATGGAGCCGTCGTCGAAGGTGTTGCCGGCGAAGACCACGTCGGCCTCGTCGAGCGTCTGCAGCCCCGCCGCGCCGCCGCGGAAGAGCCACGCGGTCGAGTGGTTCCAGGAGCCGACCACGAGGTCGTCGAGGCCGTCGCCGTCGGTGTCGCCGGCTGAGGCGGGCAGGAGCGTCGCGTTGCCGCCGAAGCCCTCGCTCACGACCACGCCGGAGAGGATGTCGCTCTCGTCGAAGGTGCCCTCCCAGGAGGCGGGGAGGACGGCGACGCCGCCGAACTCGCCGAAGCCGTCGTCGGCGATCGCGAGCTCGACGACGCCGTCGCCGTCGAGGTCGCCGAGGGTCCGTACCCGCTCGGCGAGGGCCAGCGGGGGCTGGGCCCAGTCCTCGTACACGAGGCGCGCGTCGTCGAGCGAGTCGACGCCCGACAGCGGGGCGGGGAGCACGCTGACGAGGCCCGCGCCGTCGCCCACCACGAGCTCGGTGCCGCCGTCCGCGTCGAGCGTCGCGAGCGCGAGGCCGGGGTGGCGGCCCTCGCCGGCCTCGAGGCCGCCGGAGGGGGACAGCGGCGTGGTCTCGCTCGGGACCCCCGACTCGACGTAGACGCGGCCGGCCCCGTCGCGCCCGCTCGGGTACTCGGGCGCGCCGAGCGCGTACGCGGGGCTCCCGGCGCCGTCGGCGTCCGGCACGAACGCCACGGCGAAGCCGACGTACCCGGCCTCGCGCGAGCCGCGCCAGGCGGGGTCGCCGACGACGTCGTAGTCGAGGCCGTCGCAGGCGGGCGCGGCGGGGTCGCAGTCGGCGTCGACCGTGTCGCCGCAGGTGTCCGTGGCGCTCGGGTTCACGTCGGCGCGCGCGTCGTCGCAGTCGCCGCCCACCGAGACGTAGCCCTCGCCGGCCTCGCAGGCGGCGTTGAGCTCGTCGCCGAAGCCGTCGCCGTCGTCGTCGGGGAAGAACGAGGGGGTTTCGCACGCAGGCGCGGTGGTGTCGTCGCCGTCGCCGGCCGGGTCGCCGAGGTCGCACGCGAGGAGGGGGAGGAGGAGCATGGCGACGTTTTAGCAGAGCGGAGGGAGGAAGGGCCTCCTACGGCCCGCCGATCCACACCGCGCCGCCCACCGCCCACGCCGGGTCGTCGCTCCAGGGGCGCGCGCGCGCGCCGGTGGCGACGGGGACCACCCACGCGACGTCGGCCGGGACGGCGAAGGTCTCGGTGCCGGGGCCGGTGACGTCGCGGCGCTCCTCGCCGGCAGGTGTCCAGAGCGAGAGCGCGTCGATGCCGGCCCAGGCGGGGGCGTCGAGCGTGACGTCGACGAGCACGACGCCGTCAATCACGCCGCGGCGCAGGGACACGTCGAGGCGCGGGCCCGTGCCGGCGGTGACGCGGCCCTCGACGAGGCCCCGCTCGACGCCGGCGTCGTTGACGGCGCCGTCGACCTCCACCCAGGCGCGCGCGGAGATGGGCGTCACGGGCACCCACAGGTCGAGGAGCCCGAGGAACACGGGCAGATCGTCGAGCGAGGCGAGCCAGAGCACGTCCGGGCGCGGGCTCCAGTCGCGCGGGTCGGCCTCTGCGCGCGCGGCCTCGACCCACGCGGGGGTGACGGCCATGCGGCGCCCCGTCCCGGTGCCCCCCTGGGAGAGCGCGAGCTGGTCGAGCGCGCCGAAGCCGTGCCAGGGCACCGCGCCGTGCGCGGGGCGCTTGCCGTTGGGCGACCAGGGCCACGAGAAGAGCCACCCGGCCGCGCGCGAGGCGGCCCGCACCAGCACGGGGTCGTGGCTGTCGCGATCGTCCTCCGGGATCTCGTCGTCGGCGACGACCACCGCGTAGCCGACGCCCTCGCCGGCGAGCGACGCCGCGACGTCCGCGGACGTGCGCCGCTGGTCCGCGTCGGGCGCGACCTCCTCGCCGAACGCCGCCCAGACGACGCCGTCGGTCGACATCTCGCGCGGCAGCGTGAACGCGGCCCGCGTCTCGTCGCCCGCGAACGGCAGCGCCGCGGCGCCGTAGGCGGGCCCCGCCCACAGCCAGAGATCGCGCGGCGTGGTGCCCACCGGAACGGTCCCGCCGCCCTTCGGGACGTCGAAGGCGGCGACCCCGTCCGTGAGCGAGGCGCGCAGGTCGTCGCCGAGGTCGTCGGCGACGCGCACGTAGACGGTTCCGCACGCGAGGCGGGAGAGGCCGTCGTAGTCGCAGCCGTCGCGCTCGCCGACGAGCGAAGCGCCCGCCGGGAGCCACGCCTCGAACTTGCCCTCGTCGACCGGCACCCGGGCGATCGCCGCGGCGCCGACGGCGGCGATCACCGTGTCGGCGTCGGCCTCGCCGCGCAGGAGCGCGCCGTCGGGCCACAGGGCCTCGCCCGTGAGCGCCACGCGCGTGACGCCGTCGAGCGTCACGGCCCCCTCCCCCGCCACCACCACGCCGTCGAGGCCGAGGAAGGCGTCGTCGCCTCGCAGCGTCGCGCCCGTGCGCTCCACGCCGGGCACGCCGACCAGCCGCCCGGTCGCGGCGGAGACCTCGAGCGCCGCGACGTCGGCGTCGAGGTGGTAGGTCACGCCCGTCAGCCGCAGCTCGGCCCAGCCGTCGCCGGCGACGGCCTCGACGTCGCCGCGGTCGCCGTCGGGCCGGTACTCGACGAGCAGATCGGTCCCGTCGGGCTCGGCGGCGTCGATCAGGGTGCCGCCGGGCTCGTCGAGCTCGGTCAGCGACGCGTAGGTGCCGCGCACGACGAAACGCGCCACGGCGTTCTCGATCAGCCAGTCGCCGACGCGCCCCTCACCCCCGCCGACGAGCTCGTCCGAACAGCCGACCTGGCGCGCGCGCACCTCGCCCACCGCCATGGCGCGGGGGTCGCACGTCGGCTCGGAGCCGTCCGGGAGCGGGGATTCGCCACAGGCGAGGAGGAGGAGGAGGCTACCCGCCATCCGCCGCCGTCTTGGCGTCCCCGCCGCCGAAGCGGATGGCGGCCGGCGCGAGCTTCACCGCCTTGCCCTCCGCCCAACCCTCGGGGACCTCGCCGGTGCTGTAGCTCCACTTGCGCTTCTCGCCCGGCGCGAGCGGCTTGAGCTGCTCCTCCGCCGTCGGCATGCCACCCTTGTTGGCGCCGACCGCGGGCTGCGTGGCCGCGCCCAGCTTGGCGCCGGACGCGTCGAGCATCTGAAGCTCCATGTTCAGGTACTCGATCGTCTTGTCGCCGTTGTTGGCGATCTCGGCGGAGAAGCCCCAGCCGTCCTTCGGGCCCTTCGGGTCCTCGGCGAGGTTGACCTGCTCGACGGCCACCGTGCCGATGGCGAGCTTGTCGCCGTACTCGGCCACCGCCACGCGCTCGCGGGCCTTCTTCTTGAGGGCGCCGTCGGCGAAGTCGTTCTCGTCGAGGAACCTCTTCCAGCCGTCGGCCGTGTTCTCGGCCTCGGCGGCGGCGAAGGCGGCGGCGGCCCGCCCCTCCTTCATCTTCTTGGCGTTCTTCGACTTGGGATACTTCTTCAGGACGGCGTCGTAGTCCTCGATCTTCTTGGACCCCTCCGCCCGCGCGACCAGCAGCTCCTCGAGACGCTGCTCGGCGGACAGCCGCTGGGAGGCGGACGGGTTGCCGTTCTGGAGGAAGGACTCCCAGGCTTCGATGGTGTCGGCCGTCTTCGCGTCGCCGTACGGGTCGGCGCAGCCCGCGAGGAACAGGGCGAGGAGGAGCGTGTGCATCGGTTTGAAACTCCGGGGCCTGATCCTACCACAAAGCGGTCATCCGCCCTCGGCCTGCTTTCGGACCCACTGCGTCGCGTTCCTGAGGCCCTTCTCCGACACCATGTCGGCGACGAACCCGGGCACGTAGCCCTTGAACAGGATCCCCACGGAGTACTCGACGCGTGTCACCGGCGGCGTGGTGGAGACCGGCGTGACGCGCCAGTACCCCACGGAGTCGTCGAAGTCGGACAGGCGCGTGTAGTCGAGTGTCCAGGTCATGTACCCCTGGGCCGGGCGGTACACGTGGTGGATGAAGTACTCGACGTTCATCCCGAAGGGGTCGAGCACGAAGCGCGTGCGGATGTGGGTCCCGTCGTTGGCGTAGTTCTCGCAGACGGCGACGTTGTCGACCCACTTGGGGTACATCGCGAAGTTGGTGATGGTCCGCCACACCGTGTCGGCGCTGGCGCGGACGTGGAAGACGGCGACGCCGCGCCCCCCGTTGCCCGACTGCTGCTGCTTGAGCACGACCTCGCCGGCCTCGAGCTTCGCGAGCTCGTCCGCGGCGAGCGTCACCGGCGGGGGGGCGCCGGCGTAGGCGGCGAGCTTCCCGGTGTGGTCGTGGGGCTTCGCGGCGTCCGCGGCCGCGACGGCGCCGATGAGGAGCGCGGCGAGCATGGTCCCTCCGCGGCCGACTGTAGCCCGGCGGTCCGCGGCTCGTACAGAGATCGTCAACGCCTTGATTACGGGGCTTTCGGTGCTATGGTCAAGCGCGACAGCCGAGGCCGCCATGCGTCTGCTCCCCATCCTGTTCCTCGTCGCCTGCCCCCAGGGCGCCGACAAGCCCGAGGACGTCCCCGACACCGACGGCGACGGCCTCGACGACGAGGAGGAGGCCGATCTGGGCACCGACCCGGAGAACGCCGACTCCGACTTCGACCTGGTCGGCGACGCCGACGAGGTCGACGGGGGCACCGACCCGGTGGACGCCGACTCCGACGACGACACCTACCTCGACGGCTGGGAGCAGATCGAGGGGACCGACCCGCTCGACGCCGACAGCCGCATCTACACCGGGTACTGGCCGTACAACGTCTCGAAGGACGAGATGGAGGCGGGCGAGATGAGCGGCACCGCGCGCGGCTCCTCGACGCTCCCGCGCTTCGCCTACACCGACCAGCACAACGAGACCCTCGACGGCTTCGACTACGGCCTGCAGGGCAAGCTGACCATCGTCGACACCTCCGCGCTGTGGTGCTACTACTGCCACGAGCTCGCCAAGATGCTCGAAGGAAAGCGGAGCTTCTTCGACGACTACGCGGGCACGTACTCGTGGGTGGAGGGCCTCGGGCCGCTGATCGAGGACGGGACGATCCAGTGGATCACCATCCTCACGCAGGACGGCAACTACGACACCATCAGCCACCGCGAGGCCAACACCTGGTACGACGAGTACCCGAACCCGAAGATCCCGGTGCTCGCCGACGAGGAGAAGGAGTGGGAGGCCTGGGTGAACCCGACCGGCTTCCCCACGCTGATGCTGGTCGACGAGAACATGAAGATGGTGGAGTTCGACCGCTCCGACTACACCGTGGTCCTGAACGCCGCGATGGAAGCGGTGGGCGAGTAGCCTGCTCCTCGCGCTCGCGGCGGCCTGTACGCCCGGCGCGGGCGAGGGCGACGACGCCCCGAAGGGCGGCGACCTCGATCCCGAGGAGACCCCCACGACCGACGGCGACACCGCCGGCGGCGTCGCCGTCCTGTTCCGCGTCGGCTGGCTCGAGATGCCCGGCGGCGCGTTCTCGGAGGCCGAGGGCGGGTTCGGCATCTACGGGCTCCTGACCAACGACTTCGTCTGCGAGGTCGTCGGCGCCCAGGCGTACGAGGGCGAGGCGCCCGCCTGCCCCACCTGCACCTGGGCGTTCGACCTCGGGCCCATCGCGGACAGCGTCGCGGTCGGCAACGGCTGCGACGACGTCGGCGTCGGCGACGGGTGGGCGGACGGCCTCGGCGACTACACGTGGGGCTTCGGCACCTACGTCTACGAGGCCGACGGCCAGCCGCTCTACTACGAGGACCAGCTCATGCTCTACGGGCCCACGAGCGGCTGGTACCCTTACCTGTTGCGCCAGCCCTACGCGGAGGTGACGGGCACGCCGTACTCCGTGGCGTGGAAGCGCATGCTGCTCGATCCCACGCTTCAACCCTACTACTACTACTACTACCGCTAGCCTCCGGAGCCCGGCTCTCCGGGCTCGGTCATCGCCCGGGCGTCGAGCAGCCGGTCGAGGTCGCCGACGCCCCACTCGGCCGCCACCTCGCGGACGGTGCGCCCGCTGGCGAGCGCCTCCCGGGACAGCGTCGCGGCGCGGTCGTAGCCGATGACCGGCGCGAGCGCGGTGCTGAGCGCGAGGTTGCGCTCGAGCCCGCGCGCGCAGGCCTCGCGGTCGGCCTCCATCCCCACGACACACCGCTCCGTGAACACGCGCACCGCCCGGGCGAGCACCTCGACGCTGCCGACGAGCTTTTCGCCCAGCAGCGGGAGGTAGACGTTGAGCTCGAGGTAGCCCCCCTGCCCCGCGAGCGTGACGGCGGCGTCGTTCCCGACGACCTCGCACGCGACCATCGCGAGCATCTCGCACATCACCGGGTTGACCTTCCCGGGCATGATCGAGCTGCCCGGCTGCGTCTCGGGGAGCCGCAGCTCGGCGAGCCCCGCCCGCGGGCCGCTGGCGAGCAGCCGGACGTCGTTCGCGATCTTGTGCAGGGACACCGCGACCGTGCGAACGAGCGCGCTCGCCTCCACGATCGCGTCGGCGGCGCCCTGCGCCTCGAAGTGGTCGGCGGCCTCGCGGAACGGGAGCCCCGTCGCGGCGGCGATCCGCGCGATCGCCTTCGCGGGGAACTCCGGCGGCCGGTTGATGCCGGTCCCCGTGGCGGTCCCGCCGAGCGCGAGCTCCAGCAGCGCGTCGCGCGCGCGCTCGACCCGCCCGATCCCGAGCTCGACCTGGCGTGCCCACCCGCCCACCTCCTGCCCGAGGCGCACGGGCGTGGCGTCCATCAGGTGCGTGCGCCCGCTCTTGAGCACGTCGTCGAACGCGCGGGCCTTGTCCGCGAGCGCGGCGTGCAGCGCTCGCAGCGCGGGGACGAGGTCCTCGGCGATCGCGACGGCGCCCGCGACGTGGATCGCCGTCGGGATCACGTCGTTGCTGGACTGGCAGAGGTTGACGTGGTCGTTCGGGTGGACCGGCGACTTCGTGCCCATCGCGCCGCCGAGCCGGGTGATCGCCACGTTCGCGATCACCTCGTTCGCGTTCATGTTCGTCGAGGTGCCGGACCCCGTCTGGAAGACGTCGACCGGGAAGGCGTCGTCCCACTTCCCGCCGGCGACCTCCTGCGCGACGGCCGCGATCGCGCCGGCGATCTCGCCGGGGAGGAGCCCGAGCTCGCCGTTCGTCTCGGCGCAGGCGCGCTTCACCACGCCGAGCGCGTGGACGAGCCGCCGCGGCACCCGCCGCCCGGAGATCGGGAAGTTCTCGACGGCGCGCTGGGTCTGCGCGCCCCAGACCGCGTCCGCGGGCACCCGGACCTCGCCGAGGGCGTCCTTCTCGATGCGGAACGGCATGGCTCCTCCTCCCGGATAGGTTGACACGCGATGACCGCCCTCCCGCGCGACGCGACCGTCCGGCTCGTCGAGGTGTACGCCTCGGTGCAGGGGGAGAGCACGTTCGCGGGCCTGCCGTGCGTCTTCGTGCGGCTCGCCGGCTGCAACCTGCGCTGCACCTGGTGCGACAGCACGTTCACCTTCACCGGCGGCGAGTGGCGCGCGATCGACGCGGTCGTCGACGAGGCCTGCGCCTACGGCATCGACCTCGTCGAGGTCACCGGCGGCGAGCCGCTCGTCCACCGGCAGGCCGTGACGCTGATGGAGCGGCTCGTCGCCCGCGGCAAGACCGTCCTGCTCGAGACGAGCGGGAGCCGCGACATCGGGCCCGTGCCCCCCGCGGTGCACGTCATCCTGGACCTGAAGCCGCCCGACTCCGGCGAGGAGCGCGCCAACCTCTGGTCCAACGTCGAGAAGCTCCGCCGAAAGGACGAGGTCAAGATCGTGATCGCCTCGCGACGCGACTACGAGTGGGCGCGCCAGAAGATCGGCGAGCACCGGCTCGCCGATCGCTGCACGGTGCTGCTCTCGCCCGCGTGGGGCCTCGTCGACCCGAAGGACGTCGTCGCGTGGATGCTGGAGGACCGGCTCCCCGCGCGCTTCCAGGTGCAGATGCACAAGGTGATTTGGCCCCCCGACCAGCGAGGAGTGTGAACATGGACAAGCTCACCATCGGCGTGGACGGCATGACCTGCGGCGGCTGCGTGCTCTCCGTCGAGAAGGCCGTCCAGCGCGTCCCCGGCGTGAAGAAGGTCACGGTGTCGCTCGAGCGGAAGGAGGCCGTGGTGGAGGGCGACGCGCTCGACCGGGCGAAGATCGGTGCCGCGATCGAGGACGCGGGGTACGATCTGCGCGGATGATCCTCGCGACCCTGCTCGCCTGCGGACAGGACGTGCCGACGCCCCCCCACGCGGGCGAGGCCGTCGGCGACGATCCGGGCGCGGACGGGACGGGCACGGTCGAGACGTACCGGCGCGTCCTCGACCCCGCGCTGCCCGCGCCCTCCGAGGTGACCGCGCGGGTCGACGTGATCGTCGTCGGCGCCGGGCCCGCGGGCCTCGCCGCCGCCGCCGAGGCCTACGAGGCGGGCGCCTCCATCCTCGTGCTGGAGCGCGAGCCCACGTGGGGCGGCGCGGCGGTGTGGGCCGGCGGCAACATGTTGTTCAGCGGCACGCCCCTGCAGGCCGAGGCGGGGATCGAGGACAGCCCGGCGCAGCTCCTCGAGGAGTGGCCGGCGTTCACCGGCGGCGACACGACCGACCCGTGGGTCCGCGCCTTCGCCGAATCCAACGTCGCGATGGTGTACGACTGGCTCGCCGCGCGCGGGCTGACCTGGGACGAGCCCAACGTCGACCCTTCCGCCGGGATCACCGCGCGCGTCCACACGGTGGACGGCGGCGGGTCCGCGCTGGTCGAGGCGATCGGGGCGGGCGTGCCCGTGGGCGACGTGCGGTGGGAGGCGCAGATGGACGACCTCCTGCGCCGAAGGGACGGACGGGTGGCCGGCGTCGTCTTCACCGACCTCGCCACCGGCGAGGCCCGCACGGCCCTCGCCGACGCCGTGGTGGTCGCCACGGGCGGGTTCATGTACGACCTCGCCCGGGTGCGCGAGGTGCGCCCCGAGCTCGCCGGCGTCGACGTCCGCCACGCGAGCTGGCCGGGCGCGGACGGCAACGGCCTCGCGCTGCTCGAGGCGAGCGGCGCGCAGACCCAGAACCTCGGCGCCGTGGGCCTCTACGCGCACGGCACCCCCGTCCCGGGCGAGAGCACCGACGAGATGCTGGTGCCCTTCGTCGGCGGCGTCGCCTGGGTCAACGCGAACGGCGCGCGCTTCGTCGACGAGTCCGCGGTGAACTCGTTCCAGACGGGGTGGACCCGCGCCGTGCAGCCGGACGGGCTCGCGTGGATGATCTTCGACGACGAGACCGCGCGCGACGTGACCTTCACCGAGGCCGCCGACCCGGACGCGACATGGGACCTCGCCGCGCTCGAGGCGGTGGGGCACGCCGTGGTCGCCGACGACCTCGCGGGCCTCGCCGCCGCGCTCGAGGTCGATCCCGACACCGTGGCGGACGAGGTCGCCGTCTTCAACGCCTGGGCGCGCGGCGAGGGCCCGGACCCGTTCCGCGCCGCCGACGGCGCGGTCGCGCCGCCCATCGACGCGCCGCCGTTCCACGCGCTGCCGCTCGCCGTCGCCGCCGCGAAGGGCTTCGGCGGCGTGGAGGTCGACCTGACCGGGCGCGTTCTCGACACCGACGGCACGCCCATCGAGGGCCTCTACGCGGCGGGCGAGCTCACCGGCATGGCGGGCGGCTCGCTCGTCGGCGACTACGGCTTCACCGGGTCGCTGACCGCCGTGGTGCTGAGCGGGCGCGTCGCGGGGGCGAGCGCGGCGGCGGAGGGCGCTCGGTAGCCCGAAGCCGGACCGTCAGGTCCCGTCGTGTGTCAGCCGGTAGTTGAGCACGAGGCACGGGACGGCGGAGGGGAGCGTGCCGAAGACGGCCTCGAGCTTGCCCTTGTCGCCGTTGAGCGCGGCGTCGCAGGGGATGACGAGCGCGCGGGCGATGACCTCGGCCGTGCGGTCGACGACCCAGCTGCCGCCGGGCAGATCGGCGAGCGCGCCCATCGGGTTGCCCTTCGAGAAGTCGATCGGCGAGGTCTTCGCGTCGGTGAACTTCGCGCTCGGCACGTCCGCCGCGAAGTACTTGGCGACGCGCGCGACCGGGCCGAAGGCGTTGTCGACGTCGGGGACGAGCTTCGCGTCCTTGCCGATCTGGTCGTGGAGCATGGAGAGGACCTTCGACGCGTTCTCGCGGTCGTCGTCGCCCTCCGCGTAGACGCAGGTGCTGACGCCCTGACGGAGGTTCTCGGCCGTGCTGGCGAGGTTGCCGTCGGGCTGGGGCTCGCCCGCGGCCTCGGCCGTGCGCCCGAGGAGCTTGGTCTTCTCGCCGACGTCCTCGACGATCTGCGTGGCGTCGCCCGCGACGTAGGCGTCGAGCTGCACGCTGTCGAGGCCGAGGTTCCTGCCCTGGCGGTAGGTCATGCGGATCGGACCGCGGCCGCAGACCTCGATCTCCTTGCTGTCGAGCACCTTGTCCCAGCTGCCCTTGAGCCGCTGCTTCTGCGCGGCGAGCCAGGGGACGAGCTTCTTCGTGTCGGGGTCGAGCTCTTCCGACTTGTCGACGCGCTCGCGCCACTTGGCGAACTCCTCGACGCGGGCGGACTGCTCGTCGAGCATCCACGCGTACCACTCCGGGTTCGCCGCGATCTTCTTGGCCTCGGCCTTCACCTTGTCGAGGAGCTGCGGGTCCTTCTTCATCGCGTTGCCGACCGAGTTCACCCCGATGATGCGGCTGGCGAGCTGGTCGAACGCGAAGTTCTCGACGTCCTTGCCCATGTCCTCGGCGTAGGCGAGGTCGGACTTGCAGTTCTCGAGCTTCTTCTCGGCCGAGAAGACGTCGCTCTTGAACTTGAACGCGGTACACGACGCGACGCCGCTCGTCAGGTACCCGAACAGCATGATCGTGCCGAGGATGATGTACCGCGGCTGCCAGATCGTGCCGGACTTGACGAAGTACCAGGCGCGGTTGGCGATCGCGAGCGGCCCGTAGGTGAGGAGCCGGGCGATCCCCATCCGCTTCGCCTCGTCGGCGAGCCGTCCGGCGGTCAGCCCGCGGGGTCCGCGGCGCGAGGCGGGCGCTCGCGCGGCCTTCACCTCGGCGGGCAGCTCGCCGAGCTCGATGAGGAAGCGCGGGCCGTCGGGGGTGACGAGCGAGAAGCTGTCGCCGGGCCGCACCGCCGTCGGCGTCTGCACCTGCATCGGCCGGCGCGCGTCGCCCTTCCACAGGAACACCGCCGCCGTCCGCTCGGACGGCGCGAGGATCATGTTGGTGCCGCCCTGCCGGATGACCTTGCAGTGCTCCTTCGCGACGCCGAGCGCCTCGGGGAGCGTGATGTGGCACCGCTCCTTGTTCGAGCCGAGCCGCGCCTCGATGCCCTCGAACGGACCGAACCGCGTCCCGCCGAACTCGGGGGAGAGGACGAGGTACAGCACGAGGTCCTGGGGGTTGCCGGCCATCGCGAGGGCGCTCCGAGGCGGCGAGTATAGCGGAAGGACGATCGGGGGCCCCTACGACGCCCTCACGCCGTCTGGTAGCATCCCGCCGCCTTGAACATCTTCCTCATCCCCTACACCTGGATGCGGCACGTCAGCGTGGCGCTCGTGTGCGCGGCGGCGGGGCTGTTCGCGTGGTGGCTCGTGCTGGCGTGGGCGGTGCTGCTGCCGTTCTGGACGATCGCCTGGGACGGGTGCGTCTACCTCGCCGCGCTCTGCGCCTTCGTCGGCGGGGCGAGCACGCTCTGCGAAGCCTCGCTGCGGCGCGAGTCGATCGTGAAGCGGGTGCTGAAGACCGCGGGCAGCGGCATGGTCTCCGGCATGCTGGCGATCGCCGGCTACTGGTCGTGGCACAAGATCGGCGGGCCCGTGATCCTGT
The DNA here is from genome assembly GCA_049322475.1 of Myxococcota bacterium. Lineage (GTDB taxonomy): Bacteria > Myxococcota_A > UBA796 > UBA796 > SXON01 > JBMOQZ01. Next base: position 72,284 of record JBMOQZ010000316.1, read on the forward strand.
CGGACGCGTCGGCGGCGGATCTCGCCGAGCCCACGCTCGTGTCGTTGCGCTATCGGCTCGCCGCCTTCGCGCTCGCCGGCACGCAGGCGGGCGTGGGGCCGCTCGTGTTCCGCAGGTTCAAGGGCTTCTTCGCGCACGTCGGCGCGGGGCTCGTCGCGGGGCTCGCCGCCGGCGCGGCCTGGTACGCCTGGGGCTACTCGAAGTTCATCTTCGGCTTCTCCGACCTGTACCTCGCGAGCGCGGTGGGCGCGCTCGTGTTCGGCGGCGTGTTCGGGCTCTTCGCGTGGGGCATCCCCGACAGCCTGTACGCGGGCTGGGTGCGCGTCGTGAGCGAGACCCGGCACGGGCGTCGCATCCCCGTGGACGCGCCGGACGGCTCGCCCCGGGAGCGCTTCGTCGGCCACTTCCCCCGCGGGCTCGACCTGTTCCTCCCCGCCGACGAGGGCGTGATGGAGCTGCACGTCAGCCTGATGGTGAACCGCCGGCAGGAGTACCGCGGGCGCGGGCTCACGCTGCAGCCCACGCTCGTGCGCCGCTTCCTCGAGCGCATCGACCTCCGCTACGACGCCCGCCGCCCCGCGCCGCTGGAGACCAAGCTCTCCTCGGGCGACCGCTTCGTCCTCGGCGACCCGAAGGACCCGACGGTGCTGGAGTTCGTCATGTTGCCGCGAGAGGAGCGCTGATGCTGCTGGCGTGGCTGTTCGCCTGCGGTCACACCGATCTCATGCCGGTCCAGGGCACCACCGTGCGCGTCGCCCAGCCGACGGCGTCCGCGGAGGGCAACCAGGACCTGCGGATGCACATCTTCTCCGACGCGGACGAGTGCGACGCCGCGGTCGGGCGCGAGAACGTCGATCTCTGCCTGCCGTTCGTGGACCGCTCGCGCGGGCAGGTGCGCGTCGCCTTCCAGATGCGCGTCGACGGCGAGCCCTGGTCCGTCCCGCTGTCGGAAGAGAACATCGAGATCTTCCACAAGAACCAACGCGTCCTGAAGGAGGGGCTCAAGGACTACAAGATCGTCCCGCACGACCCCGTCCGCGCCCCGCAGCTCTTCGTCCTGATGATCGACGCCACCTACTCGATGGGGCTCGACGACGACGGCAAGGGCGTGACGCGCCTCGGCAAGGTCAAGCGCGCGCTCCTGCGCAAGGACGTCGTGGACGCCTTCTTCCCCGGCGAGATCCAGACGGCGGTGGTCCCGCTCATCTTCCGCGGCGGCAAGCTCCCCGAGCCGCTGATGGGCACGTGGATCGTCGACAACAAGAAGGACTACCGGCGCATCATCGAGCAGGGTCTCGACCAGACGGGCGGCTTCACGCCGCTCTACGAGGCCATCGAGTTCTCGGCCTCCACCGCGCTCGAGGTCCCCGAGGTCAAGGCGGCGATCAACAACCGCAAGCAGCAGCCCACCGTGATCGCCCTGACCGACGGCTTCAACAACCCGCTCCCCCCCGACACCTGCGCGGACAACGCGCCGCGGCTCGAGAAGCTGCTCACCAAGCTGGACGCCCTGCGGCGCGCGGAGTCCGTGGACATCCGCAGCCGCCCCACGGTCTACACGGTCGGCCTCGGGCGCAAGGCGTGGCGCGGCGTCAGCGAGATCGAGGAGGGGGTCCAGGTCTCCACGCGCGACCTCTGCCGCAACAAGGGCGCCGAGGTCATCAACGGCGGGCTCGAGCGCAACGGCGTCGACAACATCGCGCTCTCGCGCATCGCGAAGGTCGGCGGGGGCAACAGCTACATCAGCCGCACCAGCGAGGGGCTCGCCGAGGCGTTCAAGGCGGCCGCCGCGACGCGCTACGGCTGGTTCGAGGCCCGCTACAAGGTCGACCCCTTCTTCCTCCGCCGCTCGTTCGAGACGAAGCTCCGCCTGACGACGCTCTACCGGACCGAGGCGAGCATCTTCATCCACCCGAGCGGCTGGCTCGACGCGCCCCCGGCCGAGCTGGGCGAGGACGGGTGGGCGACCACGCCGCGCTTCGCGCGCACCACGACGCTGGTGTTCCCGGTCCTCGGCCTCATCGCGGCGGTGGGGTACCTCCCCGCCGCGCTCTTCAACGTGCGCCGGGCGCTGTTCTCCCGCGTGACGCGAAGGGCGAAGCGTAAGGGGTAGCGCCGGACCCGCGTGGTATGGTCGCGGTGCCGACGTGTGTCCGGGAGACAGGTGGCAGGCTACATCCGACAGTACGAGGTCCTCAAGGAGCTGGGCGCCGGCCACTTCGGCCGCGTCTACCTCGCCGTGGGGGAGGTCCCCGGACGCGGCATCCACCCCGGAAAGCGCCGCCTCGTCGCCATCAAGAAGCTGAAGGAGGCCGACCCCGAGGCCGTGCGCCTCCTGCTGCAGGAGTTCGCGCTGCTCGACCAGGTGAAGCACCGGAGCGTCGTGCGCGTGTTCGAGTACCTCGAGGACGAGCACGCCGTCGTGATGGAGTGCGTGCACGGCGTGCCGCTCCGCACGGTGCTCGACGTCTGCGAGCAGAAGCGCGAGCAGGTCTTCACCGAGGCGGCCGTCGAGATCGGCTGCGAGCTGGCCGACGCCCTCTACCAGGCGTGGACCACCCCGGGCGACAACGGCGAGAAGCTCCAGCTCGTCCACCGGGATCTCAAGCCCGAGAACGTGATGCTGACGCCGGCGGGCGAGGTGAAGATCCTCGACTTCGGCCTCGCGCGCGTCGACAACGCCGACTTCGCGAAGGACGACCCCAACCGCATCAAGGGCACGCCGATCTACATGGCGCCGGAGCAGGCGCGCGGCGAGGAGATCGACCACCGCAGCGACCTCTTCGCCCTCGGCCTCATCCTGTACGAGCTCCTGATGGGCCGGCCGGCCTACCGCGTTCCGATGGACGCCCCGGACCCCGTCGCCGCCGTGTTCGCCGCGATCGAGGGCGGCGAGCTGTCCGATCAGTGCCGGGAGCTGGAACAGAAGCTGCCCGGCATGGGTCCGATCGTCGCGCGGCTGCTCCAGGCCCGGCCCCGGAACCGCTACCAGACCGGCCACGATCTCCTCGTCGATTTGCGGCGCCAGCTCTACAAGGACCGCGGCGCCTACCTCAAAGAGTTCTGCGACTTCTTCTTCGGGAGCCTCCACGCGCTCCCTCCCCTGCCCGACGCTGACAGCGGGCAGGCAACCCCCCGCCCGGGAGGAAACCGGATGTCGAGCAACGAGAAAGGCCGGAAGAGCATCGAAGATCGCCTGCGCGAGTCGATGTCCCGCGACGCCGCCCCCGCCCCCGACCCGGCTGCCCCGAAGGCCCCCGTCCCGGTCCGCCGCTCGGCCCCGCCGCCCGCGGCCCCGCCCGCCGCCGCGCCCCCCGCGGGTCCGCG
>JBMOQZ010000317.1:0-8321 GCA_049322475.1 Myxococcota bacterium
GCCCGACGGCGTGGTGGACGCGGGCACGCTCGCGACGGCGGAGGTCGGCGACGCCGCCGAGGTGAGCGCCGACCTCGCCGCCGACGCGCTCGTCCGCGGCGAGAACGTGCTCGCCGTCGAGGTCCACCAGGCCTCGCCCGACGACGCCGACCTGACCTTCGGGTGCTCGCTGACCGCGCGGATCGCCCCCGCGTCCACCGAGCCCACGGTCGTGCTGAACGAGATCGCGCCCGCGGGAGAAGCGCCCTTCTGGGTCGAGCTCCTCGCCGTGAGCGCGCAGGACGTCGGCGGCCTCGTGCTCGCGGGGCCGGGCGGCGAGACGGTGCTCCCCGCCGCGGAGATCGCCGCCGGCGAGCTCTTTGCCGTCGACGACGTCGGTTTTCCCGTCGAGTCCGGCGACGTGTTGTTCCTGTACTCGGCCAACCGGACCGCCCTGCTCGACGCGGCGCGCGTCGGCGAGCGCGCGCGCGGCCGCGACGGCGACGCCGGCCCCTGGCGCTTCCCGAGCGAGCCGACCCCGGGCGAGCCCAACGTCGTCGAGCTCGCCGACGACGTGGTGATCCACGAGATCCAGTACCACCACGCGCCGCTCTCCCGGGAGGGCGAGCCCGTGACGGACGACCCGGAGGAGTGGATCGAGCTCCACAACCGCGGCGACGCCGAGGTGGACCTCACGGGCTGGCAGCTCGTCGACGCGGTTGCCTTCGCGTTCCCGTCGGGCACGGTGCTCGCCCCGGGCGGCTTCCTCGTGGTCGCCGCCGACGCCGCCTCGCTCGCGGCAGAGCACCCGGGGATCGCGGTGGTGGGCGACTTCTCGGGGCGCCTCGACAACGGGGGCGACCGCGTCCTGCTGCTGGACGCCCGCGGCAACCCCGCGGACGAAGTCCGCTACGTCGACGGCGGCCGCTGGCCCGAGGCCGCCGACGGCGGCGGCTCCAGCCTCGAGCTGCGCGATCCGCGCGGGGACAACGCCGCCGCGGAGGCGTGGGCCGCGAGCGACGAGGGCGCGCGCGCGGCGTGGGTCACCTACCGCTACCGCGGCGTCGCGGAGGCCAGCGAGGTGGGGCCGGACGGCGTCTGGAACGAGCTCGTGGTGGGGCTGCTCGACGCCGGCGAGGTCCTGATCGACGACGTGAGCGTGGTCCGCGACCCGTCAACCGCCGCGGTCGAGCTCGTGGAGGACGGCGCCTTCGACGGCGGCGGGAGCTGGCGGCTGTTGGGCAACCACCGCCACAGCGAGGTCGTGGCCGACCCCGACGATCCCTCGAACCCGGTCTTGCGCCTCGTCGCGACGGGGCCCACCGGGCACGTGCACAACCACGCGGAGATCACGCTCCCCGAGGCCATCTCCGCGCGCGAGTACGAGATCTCCTTCCGCGCCCGCTGGGTGTCGGGCAGCAACCAGCTCCACACCCGCCTGTACTTCAACCGCCTGCCGCGCACGACGCGTGTGGAGGCGCCCACGGCGTCCGGCACGCCCGGCGAGGCCAACTCCGTCGCCGTCGAGAACGCGGGCCCGACCTTCGCCGACCTCGCGCAGGAGATCGCCGTGCCGTCCCCCGGCGAGCCCGTCACCATCGGCGTGTCCGTCGACGACCCCGACGGCGTGGCGGCCGTGACCTTGTGGTCCGCCGTCGCCGGCGGCCAATTCGAGGCCGCGCCGATGACCGAGGCGGAGCCGGGTCGCTGGGAGGCCGCCCTCGAGGGGCAGGAGGCCGGGACGATCGTGCAGTTCTTCGTCGAGGCCGAGGACGCTCGGGGGGCGACGGCCTCGTTCCCCGCGGCCGGCCCGGACTCTCGCGCGCTCGTCCGCTTCGACGACGGCGAGGCGGCGACGAACGGCCTGCACAACCTCCGGATCCTCCTGACCGGGGCCGACTCGGACTGGCTCCACGCCGACGAGAACCTGATGAGCGACGACCTCGTCGGCGCCACGGTCGTCTACGACGAGGCCGAGGTCTTCCACGACGTGGGCGTCCGCCTGAAGGGGAGCGAGCGCGGCCGGCCCGAGGTGCCGCGGCTCGGCTACGCCGTGCGCTTCCGCGACGACCAGCCCTTCCGCGGGAGCCACTCCAGCGTGCTGATCGACCGGTCCGAGGGCGTCGGGTACGGCCAGCGCGAGGTCCTCATGAACCTCGTGATGACCCGCGCGGGCTCGGTCCACGGGGAGTACAACGACCTCGTCCACGCGCTGACGCCCCTGCCCGAGCACACCGGGCCCGCCGAGCTGCAGCTCGACCGCTTCAGCGATCTGGTGCTCGACGCCCAGTTCGCCGACGGCGCGGCGGGCACGCTCTTCGAGTACGAGCTCGTCTACTACCCGCTCACCACCGACGACGGCACGGCCGAGGGGCAGAAGCTGCCCCAGCCCGACTCGGTCGTCGGCACGTCGCTGACCGACCTCGGCGACGACCCGGAGGCCTACCGCTGGACCTTCCTGATCCAGAACAACGAGCGCGAGGACGACTACGACGGGATCCTGGCGCTTTGCCGGACGGTCGGCGGCGACGGCTTCGTCGCCGAGGCCGACGCCGTCATCGACGTGGAGCAGTGGCTCCGCGCCTTCGCCTTCGCGACGCTCGCCGGCGCGGTGGACAACTACGGCGGCGACGGCGCCCAGCACAACGCGCGCTTCTACGTCCGGCCCGAGGACGGGCGCGTGCTCTACTTCCCGCACGACCTCGACTTCTTCGGGGGCTCCACGATGGCGGTCGTCGGCAACGGCGACCTCGCGCGCCTCCTCGACGACCCGGACTACGCCCGGTCCTACTACGGGCACCTGCAGGACGTCGTCGCGCGCGCCTACGACGCCGACTCCCTCGCGCCCTGGTGCGCCCAGCTCGCCGACCTGACCGGCCAGGACTTCGACAGCCACTGCCAGTTCGTCGCCGACCGCGCGGAGTGGGTGATGAACGGCTCGCCCGACGCCGTGACCGCCCGCTACCCGCGCGTGGACTTCCGCATCACGACGAACGGAGGCGGCGACCTCGCCGTGGACACGAGCGAGATCGCGCTCGAGGGCGAGGGCTGGATCGACGTGCGCTCGATCGCGCTCGGGGGCGTCCCGCTGGCGGTGACCTGGCTCGACGACGCCACCTGGCGGGTGACCGTGCCGCTCGATCCGGGCACCAACGACGTCACCCTCGTCGCCGGCGACCTCCACGGCGAGGTCGTGGGCACCGACACGATCACGGTGACGTCGGAGTAGCGGGCGCGGCGACGCGCGCCCGCGCCTCCGCCGGCGCCCAGACCTCGGCCGGTCGGCCGGCCGCGGCGAGCTCGGGGGCGATCCCCGCGGCGGGGCCCGCGACGCCGACCCGCGCGTGGTCGAGGCACCCGTCGAGCACCCGCCCGAGCGCGCGCCCATCGACGGCCCGCACCGCCGCCACCCACCCGGCGAGGTCCGCCGGCGACCGCAGGCCCTCCGGATCCAGCGCCAGCCCGGCGAGGGCGCCGGGGGTCGCGAACGCCGGCGCGGTCCGCCACAGCCAGGCCTCGCGCGCGCGGGCGATCGCGTCGTCGTCGAGGTCGGGGAGGCCGCGGACCACGCCCTCGACGGCGGCGAGCGCGGCGGCGACGCGGTCGACGGGCACCGAGGCGCCGACCGCGAGGTGGAACGTCTCGGGGGTGATCGCCTCGACGGCGCCCCAGGGACCGTACGCCCAGCCGGTCCGAGCGCGGAGCGCGTCGAACACGCCGACGTTCACGAGCTCGCCGGCGAGCGCGCGGGCGGGCGCCTCGCCGCGGACGGGACACCGCCAGGCGAGGAGGGCCTGCCGAGCGTCGGGGTCGTCGACGACCACGAGCGGGGGCACGTCGGCGGCGTGCCCGGCGAGGGGCTCGCCCGCGTCGCCCTCGGGCACCGACCAGCCCTCGAACACGCGCGCGGCGGCCTCGAGCGCGGCCTCGGGCGAGCCGGGCCCGACCAGCACCAGCTCGGTGTTCTCGGGGCGGTAGCGGGCTCGCGCGCGGTCGGAGACGGTCGCGCGCGTGTCGAGACCCAGGTACGGCGTCATCGCGTCGAGGTCCGCCGCCACGATGCGCGCGGCGGCGTCGCCGGTGACGTCGAGCGCCGCGAGGGGGAGGGCCTCGGCCCAGTAGGCGGCCCGCTCGGCGCGCCGGGTGGCCAGGATCCGCGCGCGGTCGAGCCAGGGCTCGCGGACGTCGAGGTGGACCGTCCGCGCCCCGACGCGCTCGCGGAGGCGCCGGAGCACGATCTCGGCGTCGGTCGCGTCGCCGATCACGCCGTGCAGGGCGCCGCGCGCGTCGTCGCCGTCGAACGGGAGGACGTCGCGCAGGAGCGGGGTCGGCGTGTGGCCGTCCGAGCGCCAGGCCACCACCTCCGCGGCCCCGTCGAGGCCCTCGCCCCACGCCACGCGCGCGGCGGCGTGGAGCTGGACGACGTCCGCGCGCTGCACGGCGAGGACCTCGAGCCCGTTCGGCAGCCGCCTCGCCGCGGCGGAGATCGCCGGCACCACCGCCGGCGCGACCGGCGCGACGGGGTGCGCGACGGCGACGGGGTCCTCGCCCCGCAACGGCGCGGGCGGGCCCTTCGGCGCCGGCCGCCACACGATGACGAGCGCCCGATCGGGCGCGAGGTGCTCGCGGGCGACGTCGAGGAGGTCGCCCACGCGCGCGTGCCGGGCGGCGTCGAGGCTCCGGGCGAACGGGTCGGCGTCGCCCCCGAGCAGCGCGGAGAGCGCCAGCCACCCCGCGCTGCCGCCCATCGCGGCGTCGTGCCGGTGCGCGGCCTCGCGGACCGCCACGGCGTGCTGCGACCGCGCGGCCGGGAACACCGCGCGCAGGCGGGCGGCGTTCCCGCCCCACCACAGGCCGTCGGCGACGAAGCGGAGCGCGGCGGCGACGTCGTCGGCGTCGGCGTCGTCGGCGAGCTCGAGGCCGCAGGTCAGCGGCGTCGCCAGCGAGCTCGGGAGGTCGCCGCAACCGAGGGCGACCACGCGGCGGTCGTACCGGAACGCGTGGTGCAGCGCGTTGCCCACGAGGTCGAGCAGCGCCTCGCGCTCGAAGCCGCCCACCCGTCCCGGCGGGAGCGACCACGCGAGGGTGACGGCGGCGCGCGAGACGGGGGCCTCGATCGTGCGGGCCGCCAAGCGGATCGCGCGGCGGAACGGCGGCGGCACGCGCCGGGGAGTCCGCGCGGGCGGGTCCGCGAGGGCCGGGCCGAGCCGCGCCTCGAGGACGCGCAGGACCGCCTCGGCCCGGAAGCCCCCGGTGATCGCCAGCGTCGCGTTCGCGGGGACGTAGTGGATGCCGGCGAACGTGTCGACGTCGTGGCGGGAGAGGCGGGGCGCGAGCTCGGGACGGCGCGCCCAGTCGTGGAGCGGATGGTCGGCCGGGTAGAGCGCCTCCATCAGGCGCGACGCCATCACGCGCCCGCGCCCGTCCTCGGCCTCCTCGGCGAGCACGACCCGGCGCGCGAGGGTGAGGTCGGCCTCGTCCACGTTCGCGAGCGGTCGGTGGAGGCGCCGGAGCTCCAGCGCCAGCAGGTCGTCCACGGCGAGCGCGGGACAGGCGGCGCGGAACTCGGTGTACTCGGGCCAGGTGGAGGCGCCCACGTGGCAGCCCAGCGCCTGCAGCGTGTCCCACGCGGTGGGCCCGTTCGCGTCGCGGCTGTCGAACCAGAGGTGCTCGACGAGGTGGGCGACCCCCTCCCGCCCCTCCGGGTCGTCGAGCGCGCCGGCGTCGAGCACCATCGAGGTGGAGACGCGCGGCGCGGCGGCTTCGGGCGCGAGGACCACGCGGAGGCCCGAGGCGAAGGCGTACGCCTCCTGCGCGGGGGCCGCGGTGACGAGGGCCAGCACGAGGCTCAAGCGAGGTCCCTCTCGGTCGCGAGGCGTCCACGTTAACGCGGCCGCCCACGCCCGGAGTCCCGATGCTCGCCCCCGCGCTCCTCGCTCTCGCGGTGTCCGTCCTCGCGCTCGCGGGCGAGCCCGGTCGCCAAGTCCAGATGACCGACCTCTTCCCGGAGCGCCCGCTCACCTACGAGGAAGCCGCGGGCTGGCTCGTGCCCGCGAACATCGGGCCCCCGGCGAAGTCCTACGACCAGACGACGTACACCGCGGCGGCGGCCTCGCCGGAGGAGCTCGCCATCGAGAAGGCCGTGCTCGCCGGGGTCGGCGACCCCGCCCCGGACTCGCTGCGCCGGTTCGGGCGGCTGGAGCTGGCGCTCCGCCGGCAGGGGACCACCCACAACCTGATCCGCTGGTTCCTCGCCGAGCATGTTGGTCTCGCGACGGTTCCCGTGCAGCTCGGGCAGTTCTACACGAGCTCCTCCGACCCCGAGCACGTACGGTCGGTCGTCGCGGGGACGATCGAGCGCGACCCGGAGCTTCGCTCGGTGGCCGTCACGCTCGAGCACGACGCGGCGCAGGACCTCTGGGTGGGCCTCGTCCACGGGCTCTACGCCGCCGCGCGGTTCGAGCCGTTCCCGCGCGTGTACCGCCCGGGCGCCGTCGCCGTCGTGCCGGGGACGCTGCTCGACAAGGCCGAGCAGTACGCGATCTACGTGAGCTTCCCGGGGACCGAGGTGCGCGCGTTCCCGCTCGCCGGACACGGCGCGTTCGACGTGGAGATCCCGCTGCCGTCGGAGCCGGGCGTGTACCGCGTGGCGATGAACCGGCAGAAGAAACACGAGCTTCCGGACAGCGCCTTCTTCTTCAGCCTGTACGTCGGGCGCGAGCCGCCCACGGCGCTCGACCTCCCCTCGCTCGGCATGCCCGAGGTCGCCGACGCGGGCTCGCCCGAGGCCACCTTCCTCGCCGCGGTGAACGCGTACCGGGCGCGCTACCAGCGGGCGCCGCTCGAGTACGCCGACCGCTCGGCGGACATGCGGACGCTGCTGGCGGGCCTCCCCGAGCGACCGTTGGCCTTGTGGCGGTACGTCCGGCAGATCTCGCGCCGGGACCCGCTCCCCGGCCTGCCGCACGGCGGGTGGGCCCCCGCGTTCACCGACGGCCGGAGCCCGGAGGAGGCCGCGTGGAGCGCGATCGAGCACCCGATCACGCGCGACGTGTTCTTGAGCGACGGGTACGCGCAGCTCACGGCCGGCGCGCTCACCTCGCCGCGAGACGGCGCGGTGCGGATCCTCGCGTTCGCCGTGGCGCCGGCCGACGACGTGAACGTCGCGCGCGAGGCCGCGGCCGCCGAGCTCCGACGGCGATGGCCCGCGGGCGTCACGCCGACCGCCGCGCCGAAGCTGCAGGCGCGCCTCGACGTCGTCGCCGCCGAGATCGCCAGCGGGAAGCGTTCGATGGGCGGCGCGATGAAGGACCTGAAGGGCATCGTGAGCGACGCGATGAAGGCGGGGCTCGTGAAGGGCGGCGCCACCTGGACCGTCACGGCCCTCCCGCCGGGCCAGGACGTCGCCCTCGAGACCCTCGCCCCGACGAACGACCTCCGGGCCTTCGCCGTGGGCGCCGCGCGCGGCGACCTCGGGCGGAAGGACGGCTTCCAGTACGTGGTGCTCGTGGTCGTGCTCGCGGGCGGGGCGGAGTAGCGCGGCCGCCCGCCGACGCGCGAGCCCCTCGACCAGCGGGGGCCGGCCCGCGGCCGGGATAGCCGGGGCCGTGCTCCGCTTGCTGCCCTCCGTCGCGCTCACGGGCTTCGCGGGCCTCGCGTGGCAGCTGATCTGGGTGCGGAAGCTCGCGCTGGTCTTCGGGGGCACGGTCGAGACCGTCGCCGTCGTGACCGGGGTGTTCCTCGGCGGGCTCGGCCTCGGCGCGTGGGCCGGCGGGCGATGGGCGGACCGGCACCCGGCCCGGGCGTTGCGCGCCTTCGCGATCTGCGAGGCGTCCGCGGCCCTGTGGGGCCTCGGGCTCCTGCCGGTGCTCGACGCCCTCGCGGACACCGGGGCGCCGCTCGGCGTGACGCCGATCCTGCTCGGGCCGCCCACGCTCGCGATGGGCGCGGGCCTCCCGATGCTCGCGCGCGCCTCGCGCGGCCGCCCCGGGCGGCGCGTGGGCCTCCTCGCGGGCGCGAACACCGCGGGGGCCGTGGCCGCCGCGCTCGCCACCGACACCTGGCTCGTGCCGACGCTCGGGGTGAGGGCGACGGCGGGCGTGGCCGCGGGCGCGGGCCTCCTCGCGGGCGTGGCCCTCCTCGCGGTCGCGGGCGCCGTGGCGACGCCCACGGACGCGCCGCCCCCCGCGCCCTCGGAGCGCGCGCCGATCGACGTCCCCGTGGCCCTCTTCCTCGCCGGCTTCGCCGCGATGGGGCTCGAGTTGGTGTGGGTTCGGTTCCTCGGGTCGGCGCTGGGCGCGTACCGCGTGGTCCTCGGGACACTCCTCGCCGTGCTGCTCGCC
>JBMOQZ010000318.1:0-75606 GCA_049322475.1 Myxococcota bacterium
GCGAGCGCCCCGACCGCACCGGCGACGGCCGGCGGGAACATCGGCGCGACCAGCACGGCGGCGACCGCGCCCAGGGACGCGCCGCCCGACATCCCGAGCACGAACGGCTCAGCGAGCGGGTTCCGCAGGAGCGTCTGCATGCACACGCCCGCCAGAGCGAGTGCCGCGCCCCCGGCGAGCGCGCCCGCGACCCGGGGTGCCCGCAGCGTCCACGCGACGTCGAGGTCGAGGCCAGCGGGGCCGATCGCCAACGCGAGGGGTACGGCCACGAGCAGCGAAGGCACGAGCCACCTCATCGCGCCCCCTCGATCGCCGGCCGCAGCACCTCGACCGCCTCCAGCGTCCGCGGCCCCTCCAGCGCGAGCGCGAGCGGCAGCACCACCGTGTCGGCGTCCGGGAACCGCGCCTTCGCGACCGCGACCTTGGCCTCGGCCTCACCCTCCCCGCTGTAGTCGTTCACGATGACGAGGCGGGGCTTCGCGACGAGCGCGGCCTCCCACGAGACGCGCCCCCAGTCCTGGTCGAGCCCGTCGAACACGTTGCGCGCGCCCATCCGCGCGAGCAGCTCGGTCAGCGGTGCCCGCGCGCCCATGGTGACCGGCGGCTCGCAGCAGTCGTAGACGAACACGGGGACGTCGCCGTCGACCGGCGCCGGCACCCGCGACTTCAGCCCGGCGAGCCAGGCGTCCGTCGGCGCGCCGATCGCGCTCCCCACCTGCTCGACCGAGCGCCAGAGCCCGTCGAGCCCGACCGGGTCGATCCACACGGCGCCGGGCCAGGCGGCGAGCTCAGGCTGGTGCTCGGTCACGTCCTCGGTGCCGACGACGACGCGCGGGCGCAGCGCGGCGAGCGTCTCGGCGGACACGGGGGCGCCGAGGCGCGGCAGGTCGCGCACGGCCTCGAGCGCCGCGGGCGAGAGGAACTCCGGCTCCATGACGGCGACGAGCTCGTCGGCCTTGCCGAGCCCCACCACGATCTCCGTGGTCGTGTCGTGCAGTGACACGATGCCCCTCGGTTCCGGCGGGGAGCAGGCCATCAGCGCGAGCATCGCCACGCCTCCACGCCGCGCTTCGTCGCCGCGTACACGGCCGCGCCGAGCGCGGACCCCACCCGGGTGTGCTTGCCGGCGTAGGCGTGCCCGTCGCCCTCGGGAGCGGCGATCACGACGCAGTCCGTGCCGGTGCCGCTCGCGGGGAGGCTCGACACGGGGCTCGGCATCCCGCGCTCGAGGACCGCGACCGTGCGGGCCTCCGCGGCGATCGACATCGCCTCCAGCAGCGCCTCGTCGCGCAGCGGGGTGCTGACCGCCACGAGGAGGTTGATGGTGCCCGTCGCGAAGGGGCTCGCGGGGTCGCCCACGCGCCGCGCGTTCGAGAGCCCGACGGTGACGACGGCGTGCGCGCCGACGTCCCCGTCGCGCACGGACTCCTGCTCGAAGCGCGTCAGGTTCGCGGAGGTGAGCATGCCGACGGCGTCGGCGAAGCCCATCTCGCAGAGGCGCGCGCGCAGGAGCGCCCGCGGGTCCACGTCGAGGGTCAGGTCGTCGTTGCGCACGCGGTGCCACGCCACGGTGGTCGTGCGAGTGATGCCGCCTCCGACGATCGCCCAGCTCGCGACCCGGTGCGGCTGCCAGAAGCGGGCGACGAGCCAGTCGCCCTGCTGCTCGACGCCGATGCGGGGTTCGCGAGGCGCGCTCATCTCCGCCCTCCCTCGTCGACGGCGTCCTCGATGCCGGCCTCCTCGAAGGTCCGCATCTCCGAGAGCGCGCGGCACGCGGCCTCGACGAGCCCCATCGCGAGCGCGGCGCCGCTCCCCTCGCCGAGCCGCATCCCGAGGTCGAGGAGCGGCACGAGCCCGAGCGCGTCGAGCACGCGCGCGTGCCCGGCCTCGGCGGAGCGGTGGCCGGCGATCAGCACGTCGCGGACGGCGGGCGTGCGGCGGACGGCCCACAACGCGGCCACCCCGGTGATGAAGCCGTCGAGCACCACGGGGATGCCCCGCGCCGCGGCCTCCTCCATCACGCCGACGAGCCCGGCGATCTCGAAGCCCGCGAGCCCGTGGAGGGGTCCACCGCGGTCGAGACCCCGCCGGACCGCGTCGACCTTCCGCGCCCAGGTTTCGGCGCCGATGCCCGTCCCGCGGCCGACGATCGCCTCGGGCTCCTCGCCGAGGAGCGCGCAGGCGAGCGCGGCGGCGGCGGTGCTGTTGCCGATGCCCATCTCGCCGATTGCGAGCACGTCGCAGTCGGGCACGAGCCGACGTCCGGCACCGATACAGGCGACACACTCCTCGTGTGTCATCGCGTCCTCGACCGCGAGGTTGTGCGTCCCACGCCGGACCTTCGCGTGCACGACGCCGCTGGCCTCGCCGAAGTCATGGTCGACGCCGAGGTCGGCAACCGTCAGCCCGATGCCGTGCTGCCGCGCGAACGCGTTGACGGCCGCGCCGCCGCCCACGAACTGCAGTACCATCCGCGCGGTGACCTCGCGCCGGTACGCGCTCACGCCCTCCGCGACGACGCCGTGGTCGCCCGCGCAGAGCACGAGCGCCTTCCGACGCCACCGGGGGTACGGCGACTTCTGCACGGCCGCGACCTGCAGGGCGATGGCCTCGAGCCGACCGAGCGAGCCGGCGGGCTTCGTGAGCCGCGCGTTGCGGTCGATCGCGGGCGCCGGGGCCGCGGGCGCGGGGGGCGGTTCCACGTCGGCGCGCGCCTCCCAACGGTCGCGGTAGACGAGCTCCCCCAGCTCCAACCGCCTCCGCCACCCCACCGCCTGCAGCATCGGCTCGGCCGGCAGCTCGACCGGCCACCCCACCGTGAGGTACGCCACGACGAGCACGCGATCGGGGATGCCGAAGATCGCGCGGATCTCGTCGGCCCGCAGGATGCTCACCCAGCCGACGCCGAGGCCCTCCGCGCGCGCCGCGAGCCAGAGGTTCTGCACCGCGAGGCAGGTCGAGTACGCGTCCGTCTCGCGCATCGTGTGGCGCCCGAGAACGTTCCCGCCGCGCTCGGGGTCGCAGGTGACGAGCACGTTCAGCGGCGCGTCGAGGATGCCCTGCAGCTTCAGCGCCGCGTAGGTGGCGGCGCGATCGTCGGTGTAGGTGCGCCCGGCCTCGGTGGAGGTGGCGCGGACGTGGTCGTAGACCCTGCGCCGCAGCCCGGCGTCCTCGACGAGGAGGAAGCTCCACGGCTGCATGAAGCCGACCGAGGGCGCGTGGTGCGCCGCGTCGAGCACGCGGACGAGGACGTCGGCGGGGACGGGGTCGGGCAGGTACGCGCGCACGTCCCGCCGCGTGTGGATCGCGCGGTAGACCGCGTCGCGGTCGGCGTCGTTGAAGCTCAGGTCCGCCATGCCAGGCTCCCGGCGAGGCTCGCGACGGACCCCACGACGATGGTGGCGGGCGCCCGGATCTCCGCGACGGCGACACGGTCGGCGATGTCCGCGAGGTCGCCCCACACGACTCGCTCCCGCGGGGTGGTCGCCTCCTGGACCACGACCACCGGCGTCTCGGCGGGTCGACCGGTCTGGACCAGCCGCGCGGCGATCGCGCGCAGGTTGGTCAGGCCCATGAGGATCACGAGGGTGTGCCCGCTCTCCGCCATCGCCTGCCACCGGAGCGCGTCGCGGGCGAGCTCCTCGCACTCGTGGCCCGTGACGACGGTGACCGAACCCGCCAGAGTTCGATGCGTGACGGGCACGCCCGCCATCGCCGGCGCGGCGAACGCGCTCGTGATGCCCGGCACGACGATGAAGGGGACGCCGGCCTCCTTCAGCGCCTCCATCTCCTCGCCGCCCCGTCCGAACAGGAGCGGGTCGCCGCCCTTGAGCCGCACGACACGCCTCCCGGCCTTCGCGTGCTCGACGAGGATGCGGTGGATCTCCTCCTGCTCGGCGAGGTGCTTGCCCCGCCGCTTGCCGACGTCGACCCGTTCGGCGCGCGCCGGGATGAGCCGGAGGATCTCCGGCGAGACGAGCGCGTCGTGCACGACGACCTCGGCGCCTTCGAGCAGGTGACGCGCACGCACGGTGAGCAGGTCCGGATCGCCCGGTCCGGCCCCGACGAGCGCGACGAGCCCGGTCATGCGGGCCTCGGCGTGAAGAAGCGCTCCACGATCGCGGTCCCGCCGAGTCTGGGGACCACCTCGTCGATGCGCCCGCCGTCGCCCGCGAGCCACCAGGTCCCGTCGCCCTCGGGGTCGAGCCGCGGCGCCACGTCGACCTCGACGCCGGCGCTGCGCCACCGGGCGACCCGCGCGCGGATCGGCACCTCGCTCGTCTCCCAGTAGAGCCGGGCCTTCCTCCCCCGCGCGACACACGCGTCCACGAGCGCGCCCACGGGCGAGATGCCCGAGCCCGTCGCGAAGAACGACGCCGGCGCGTCGCCCTCGTCGAGCAGGAACCGCGAGCCCCACGGCCCCGTGAAGCGGATGCGCGCCCCGACGGGCTGCTCGACGAGCCACCGCGTGCACAGGCCCACCGTCGCGACGAGCAGGCGAAAGCGCCGGTCGCCGTCGAGCTCGGTGAAGGACCAGGCGCGCTTGTAGGGCTCGCCGGGCTTCGCCGGGTTCGGGATGTCCGACCAGAACGCGGCCCACTGGCCCGGACGCGCGCCGAGCGGCGTCTCCGATTCGAGGACGAACGTGTGGTAGCCCGGCCCGAGCGGGGTGCTCTCCAGCACGGTGGCGTGGCGGATCTCAGGCATCGGCTTCGGAGCCGGGGAAGACCTCGTGCAACAGGTCGTGCGTGTCCTCGATGTCGAGGTAGAAGCGCTCGATCTGCGTCGACATGCGCTCCACGTCGCGGAGCACGCCGCGCACGGTGACGACGAGCGCGCGGTGGTAGCCGAGCGTCGGGTGGTCGGCGGGCATCTCGGCGACGCGGGCCTCGAGCTCGTGCGCGGAGGCCTCGAGCGCGCGGCGCACGCCGGCGAGGTCCCGCGCCTCGGTCAGGCGGCGCAGCGGCCCGTCGACCTCGCAGGCGGGGCCCACCTCGGCGAGCTCGTGGGTCAGCTCCACCTCGGGTCGGGTGCCGAGGATGCGGTGCAGCGCGATGCGGAGGGCGGCGATCTCGTGACAGGCCATGGTTCGTTCCGAGGAGAGGGTTCAGCCGAGGAGGAGGTCGACGAGCCGGCCGACGGGCCGGTTCTCGACCAGGTGGGAGGTGAAGAGCTCGCCGACGTCGTCCGTCGTGACGCGCCGGTACCAGACGCCGTCGGGGTAGACGGCCACGGCCGGCCCCTCGCCGCAGCGCCCCATGCACATCACGCGTGTGGTGCGGACCGTGCGCTCCATGCCGGCCTCGCGCAGGCGCGCGCGCAGCCCGTTGAGGACGGCGAGGGCGCCGCGGTCGGCGCAGTCGCGGTTCACGCAGACCAGCACGTGGCGCTTCGGCGGGAGGTGGCTGTGCGTCGGCGTGTCGGTCGGGAGTTCGAAGTGGGCCTTCGCCTTCCGCAGCGCCTGCACGCCGCCGAGGTCCTGCGCGAAGCCGTCGAGCGGCACGCGGTACTTGCAGGCGTCGCAGGCCATGCCGCCCGTGCCGGCGACGGCCTCCGCGACGCGCTCCTGCAGGACGTCCACCACGGCGGGGTGCGTGCCCACCGGGTCGGCGACCGCGACCGCGATCCGGGGGTGCAGCGCCGCCAACTCGGCGAGCTGGGCGCGGAGCCGGTCGACGAGCACGCCCGGGTAGAGCAGGTACGGCAGCACGACGAGCGCGCGCGGGCGACGGGCGAGGAGCGCGCGGAAGCCGTCCTCGACGTTCGGCGTCGTCACGCCCACGTAGGCGACCCCGACGTCGAGCAGGCCCCGGCGCTCCGCGAACAGGCGCGCGAGCTTGTGGAGGTCGCCGTTGGCGTCCGGGTCGGAGGAGCCGCGCCCGACCACGAGCACGGCCGTGCGGCCGGGCTCCTCGGGCGGGGCGGCCTCCGCGAAGCGGTCGGCGAGCGCCCGGACCATGCCGGGGTGGACCCCGAGCGGGCGCGCGGTGAAGAAGCGGACGCCGGGGTGGCGCGCACGCGCGCGGGCCACGGCCAGCGGCACGTCGTTCTTGGAGTGTGCGGCCGCGAGGAGCACGGCCGGCACGGCGACCACCTCGTCGGCCAGCGCCGCGGCCTGGTCGAGCGCCGACTCGGCCGAGGGCGTGGCCAGCTCGATGAAGCCCACGGTCACGTCGCCGGGCAGGCGCGTGGCGAGCGCGTGCACCTCGGCGTTGCCGTCGCCCTTGCGGGAGCCGTGGCCGATCAGCGCCAGTGCCCGCCGTACTCCCCTCTCCCCGCTTGCGGGGAGAGGGTGGCCCGAAGGGCCGGGTGAGGGGTGCTGGCTCAAAGGAGCCCCCGCAAATCGAGGTGCTGCTCGACGAGATCCGCCGCTGCATCGACCGCGCCCAGCAGGTCGCTCTCCTGCGACGGCGGCATCGGATCGAGCCCCCGCCTCTCGCGCAGCACGCCGACGAGCGCGGCGCGCACCGCGACGTTGTCGAGCAGCCCGTGGAAGTACGTCCCCGCGACGAGCCCGCGGACGGCCCCGTCCTCACCGACCAACGGCTCGGCGGCGAGGGTGCGCCCCTCGTGAATCTCGTACCCCTCGATCGCGAGCCCGCCGGGCAGGAGCCACCGCCCGGTCGTCACGCCAGCGGAAGGCTGCACGACCTTCCGCGTGTAGTCCGTCACGACGGGCAGGAGCCCGAGGCCGGGCTCCTCGCCGAGGCGCTCGCCGAGCATCTGGTAGCCGCCGCACAGCCCGAGCACGGGCATGCGGTCGGCGAGGGCGCGCACGACGCGGTCGAGGTGCCGCTCGCGAAGCCAGCGCATGTCCGCGACCGTGTCGCGCGAGCCGGGGAGCACGAGCAAATCTGGATTGCCGACACGCTCGGGGCGGTCCTCGTAGCGGACGCCGACCCCGGGCTCACGGGCGAGGGCCCCGAGGTCGGTGAAGTTCGAGACGGTGGGCAGCCGCAGCACGCACACGTCGACCTCGCCGGAGGTCGAGGCGATGCCGAGGCTGTCCTCCTCGTCGATGGCGATGTCGCGCCGCATCGGCACGACGCCCCGGACGGGGACGCCGGTGCGGTCGGCGAGCGGCCGGAGCCCGGGCGCGAGGATCGCGGGGTCGCCGCGGAAGCGGTTGATGACGAGCCCCTTCACGCGGTCGCGATCGGCGTCGTCGAGCAGCGCGAGCGTGCCGTAGAGGGCCGCGAAGACGCCGCCGCGGTCGATGTCGCCGACGAGGAGCACGTCCGCGTCCGCGTGGTGCGCCATCGCCATGTTGACCATGTCGCCGGCGCGGAGGTTGATTTCCGCGGGCGAGCCGGCGCCTTCGATCACGACGAGCTCGGCGTCGAGGCGGGCGTAGGCGGCGGTCACCTCCGACCACCATTCCGCGCGACGCGCGCGGTACTCGCGCGCAGGCATCGCCCCGACCGACCGGCCGGCGACGACGACCTCGGAACCCCGCTCGCTCATCGGCTTGAGCAGGACGGGGTTCATGTCGACGTGCGGCTCGCGCCCGCAGGCGAGCGCCTGCACGTGCTGCGCGCGCCCGATCTCGCCCCAGCCGCCGTCCCGCGTACGCGCGGGGGCGGCGTTGTTGCTCATGTTCTGCGCCTTGAACGGCGCGACGGCGATGCCGCGCCGCGCCGCCAGCCTGCAGATCGCCGTGCAGAGCCAGGACTTCCCGACCCCGCTCCCGGTCCCCTGGACCATCAGCGCGCGCGGCATGCGTCCACCAGGTTCGTCGCGAGCGACGGGTTGCTGCCGAAGTGCGCGTGCACGTAGCTCCCGAGCACGCGCCCGCGGGCCCAGCCCTCCACGCCGGCGCCGAAGCGCCCGACCATCCGATACACGGGCGACACATCGGGTGTGTCGGCGAGCTCGGAGTAGTGGAACTCGTGCCCCCGGAACGTCGTGCCGGCGGGGCCCAGCGGAGTGTCCGCGGTGGTCGTGACCTCGCGGTAGCCGAGGGTACGCAGCTTGCCGGTCATGCGCGTGCGGACCGGCAGCACCCGGCACATCGGCGCGTCGTCGAGCGCCTCGCCCAGGTACATGAGCCCGCCGCACTCGGCGTAGATCGGGCCGGCGAACGCGCGGATGGCCGCGCGCATCGCGACGTTGGCCGAGAGCGCCTCGCGGTGGGCCTCGGGGTAGCCGCCGCCGATGTAGAGCCCGTCGACGTCGGGGAGCGTCGCGTCGGCGAGCGGCGAGAACGCGACGAGCTCGGCGCCCGCCTCGCGGAGGAGGTCGAGGTTGTCGTCGTAGTAGAAGTGGAAGGCGGCGTCGCGGGCGATGCCGATGCGTGCGCGGGTCTCGCCCGCGGCGGGCACCTCGCCGACCGACACGGGCGCTGCCAGTGCGATGATCCCGTCGAGGTCGAGGTGCTCGCCCGCCCACGCCGCGAGCTCCGTGACCCACGTGGGTCGCCCCGCGACCTCGGCCGAGACGAGCCCGAGGTGCCGCTCGGGCACGGCGAGGTCGTCGCGGACGGGCAGGGCGCCGAGCATCGGACAGCGTTCCAGGGGAGGGGCGGCCATCGCCTCGCGCAAGAGCTTCCCGTGCGGCGCGCGGTTGAAGACCACGCCCGCGACGCGCACCTCCGGCCGGTACGTCGCGAGCCCGTGCACCACCGCCGCCGCCGTGCGCGCCATGCCCGACGCGTCGACCACCGCCAGCACCGGCGCCCCGAGCCAGGTTGCCAGCTCGGCCGCGGAGCCCTCGAGCGACGTCGGCGAGCGCCCGTCGAAGAGGCCCATCACGCCCTCGATGAGCGCGATGTCGCCGCCCTTCGCCCCCCGCGCGAAGCTCGCGGCGACGCCCTCCCGGCCGGTCATCCATCCGTCGAGGTTCCGCGAAGGGCGGCCGCTCACGAGGCGGTGCCAGCTCGGGTCGAGGTAGTCGGGGCCGGCCTTGAAGAGCCGCACGTCGAGCCCGCGCGTGCGCAGCGCCGCGGCGATCGCGCAGACCACCGTGGTCTTGCCCTCGCCGGAGGCCGGCGCCGCGACGACGAGCGTGGGGATCACGCCTTCCCCCGCAGCAGGTTGAAGGGGCCGACGAGGTCCGTCCGCTCCTTCGGCACCATGACCTTGAAGAGCACCTCGTCCCGGCCGTCGACGAACGCGACCATCCGGACGGTACGCCCCGTGGCGTGGCCGGCCTTCGCGGTCACGAAGGCGCTCGTGAGCTCCGAGGTGTCGAGGTGGAGGTGGACGCGGTCGTCCTCGTCGTTGAGCCACGCGCCGCGCTCCAGCGCCGCGCCGAGGTCGCTCATGACCTCCGCGACCGAGCCGCCCGCGCGCAGGATCACGCGGATGCGCCCCCAGCCGCGCACGGTCGCGAGCGCCTCCTTCCCGTCGACCCGCACGGTCCGCCCGGCGGACACGAGCGCGGCGAGCGCCTGCCCCTCGGTGAGCCCGAGGCGCGCGGCGGCCGTCGCGAGCGAGAGCCCGCCGGCGTCGAGCAGGTCGAGGAGCGCTTGCATCAGAACTCGACCCCCCGCTGGGCGCGGATGCCCTGCGCGAAGGGGTGCTTCACGAGCTTGTGCTCGGTGACGAGGTCGGCCGCCTCGATCAGCGCCTCGGGCGCGCCCCGGCCCGTGCAGAGCACGTGGAGCTCGTCGGGCAGGCTCCCGAGCCAGGCGAGGAAGGTGTCGACCGGGAGGAAGCCCTTCGCGAGCGCGATGTTGACCTCGTCGAGCACGAGCACGTCGAGCCCGCCGGCGACCGCGGCCTTCGCCAGCTCCATGCCGTACGCGGCGAGGTCGCGCTGCCGCTCGTCGGAGCGCACCTCCCACGTGAAGCCCTCGCCCGCGCGCTCCACCGGCACGCCGAGGCGCCGGAGGGCCGTGACCTCGCCTGCCTCGCGCGAGCCCTTGATGAACTGCACGACGTGGACCCGCATGTCCTGCCCGGCCGCGCGCAGAGCGACGCCGAACGCGGACGTCGTCTTGCCCTTCCCGTCGCCGGTGTGGACGAGGAGCAGGCCGATGCGCTCCTTGTTCTCGGCGACCCTGCGCATGCGGGGGCTCGGCGGCTTCACGAGGGCACCACGGCGACGGCGATCGTCACGTTCCCGCGCTTCTGCTTGGGCACCACGCAGCGCTGCGCGCCCGCCGCCAGCATCGCCGCGGGCTCGGCCACGCCGTACACGCCGACGTGCCGGTACACGGTCTCCGACCGCTCGAAGGGCGGAGCCTCCGTGTTGATGGTCTCCGCGCTGAACCAGCGCAGCGGGAGGCCCCGCCCCGAGGCGAACGCGACGAGCCCGGGCTCGTCCTTCTTGAGCTCGATCGTCGCGAGCTCCCGGATCGAGCGCGGCGAGAGGCCGGCCTCTCCGAGGACGGCATCGACCTCGCGCGCGATCTCCTCCTGGCCCGTGCCGCTGTTGCACCCGATGCCGACGACGAGCGTGCGCGGGCGCAGCCAGATCGTGGGTGTGTCGGTCTGTATCACGCGATGTGTCACCCCCACGCCGGCGTCGAAGCCGTCGAGGTCGTCGGTCGGGTGGACGTTCTTCGATCGATACATCGACACGTCGAGCGATACGTCGGCCAGCACACCCACCCGCTTGCCGTCCACGAGCGCGCCGCTCACGACCTTCAGCGCGTCCCAGTTCTCGACGTCCGCGCCGAGCTGCTTGGCGAGCACGTCGGGGGCGAGGGTCTCGTTGACGTCGGTGCCCGTCGTCACGACGGGGACGGCACCGACCGCCTCGCCGATGAGCCGCGCGAGCTCGTTCGCGCCGCCGAGGTGGCCCGAGCAGAGCGCGATGGCGAACTTCCCCTGGATGTCCATGACGACGACGCCGGGGTCGAAGCGCTTGTCGACGACGTGCGGCGCGATCATCCGGACGGCGATGCCCGCCGCACCGATGAAGATCAGCGCCTCGTGCTTCGCCCAGGCCGCGTCGACGATGGGCTGGAGCTTGTCCCTGAAGCGGACGTAGTGCGCGGGCGCGTCCTCGGCGTACTTCTCGGTCACGTAGACCGTGAGCCGCGCCGGCAGCGCGGCCTCCAGCCGGCGCGCGAGCGCGACTCCCTGCCGGGTGACCGACAGGACGGCGACGTCCTCGAGCCCGGACGTGAGGCTCATACCGGGCGGCCCTCGTCATCGAGCACGAGCGAGCGAAGCGGCTTCTGGCCCGGCTTCACCTCGGTCGTCGCGAGGTCGTACTTGTTCGTGTACCCCCGCGGCGTGATCATCTTCCCGGCCGCGACATAGGTGTTCGAGTTGCCGACGAGGATGGTCGTCAGCATCCCCACCTCGTGGTCGCAGATGTGCGCGAGGTCGGTGAGCACGACGTTCTGGCGGTCCCGGTAGGCGCTCTTCACGATGGCGACGGGCGTGGTCGGCAGCCGGTGGGCGAGGAGCAGGTCGCGCGTGGCGGCGAGCTGCCAGTCGCGGCGCTTGGACTGCGGGTTGTAGAGCGCGACGACGAAGTCACCCTCGGCGGCGGCCCTGATGCGGCGCTCGATGACCGGCCATGGCGTGAGCAGGTCGGAGAGCGAGATCGTGCAGAAGTCGTGGGTGAGCGGCGCCCCGACGAGCGAGGCCACGCCGTTCACGGCCGTGACCCCGGGCACGACCTCGACGTCCACCTCCGGGTCCTCGTCGCCCTTCCAGCCGCGCTCGGCGAGCACCTCGAGCGTGGGCCCCGCCATGCCGTACACGCCGGCGTCGCCCGAGGAGACCAGCGCCACGACCTTCCCCGCGCGGGCAAGGTCGTACGCGAGGTGCACGCGGTCGAGCTCCTCGCTCATGCCCTTGCGGTGGACCTCCTTCCCCTCGAGGAGGTCCTCGATCAGCTTGATGTAGGTGTTGTAGCCGATGACCACCTGCGCCTCGGCAATGGCGTCGCGGGCACGGAAGGTCAGGTGCGCGTCGGCGCCGGGGCCGAAGCCGATGAGCAGGAGCTTGCCTTTCACGGGGTCTCCGAGGCGGGCGCGGTGGCCCTCCGGAAGCGGTGGGAGAAGTCGGCGGCGTACAGGCGGCTCTCGTGGCCGCCCTTGTGCTTGAGCTCGGGGTCGAGCGCCGGGCCGACGAGGATCATGGCCTGGTCGCGCATCCGGGCCTCGCGCACCTGCCCCGCGATGCTCGCGAGCGTGCCCCGGAGGATGCGCTGGTCGGGCATCGAGGCGTACTGCACGATGGCGACGGGCGTGGACGCGGGGAGGCCGGCCTCGACGAGCTCGCGGGCGAGCTTGTCCGTCAGCGTCGCCGAGAGGTAGAGGCAGAGCGTCCCGTGGCCGGCGAGGTCGGCGAGCTTCTCGCCCTCTGGCATGGCCGTCCGACCCTCGACACGCGTGAGGATCACGGTCTGCGTCAGCTCGGGGATCGTGAGCTCGGCGCCGAGTGCGGCGGCGGCGGCGAACGCGGACGTCACGCCGGGGACGACCTCCCACGGGACGCCCGCGCGCTCGAGGCGCACGATCTGCTCGTGGATGGCGCCGTAGACGCTCGGGTCGCCGGTGTGGGCGCGCACGACGCGCTCGCCCGCCTTCGCGTGCGTGACCAGCCGGCGCTCCATCTCGTCGAGCTCGATGCCCTTGCTGTCCTCGACCGTCGCGCGGAGGCCGGCGAACAGCACCTCGGGCACCAGCGAGCCGGTGAAGAGCACGTAGTCGGCGGCGTCGAGGAGGCGCCGGCCCTTCACCGTGATCAGCTCCGGGTCGCCCGGGCCGCAGCCGACGAACCAGACCTTGCCGGCCTCCATCACGCCGTCTCCTTCGCGGCACACACGCCGTCTCCGGTGCCGGACCCGATCGCGGGCGCCTCGTCCTCGGTCTCGCCCGCGGCGGCCTCGGCCATGAGCCCCTCGACGAAGCCGAGGGGCCGGCCCACGAGCACGGTGGTCAGGTAGTTGAGCCGCCTGTCGCGGAACTTCTCGAGGTCGCGGGTGACGATCTGCTGCTCGGCCGAGCCCCGCGACACGAGCGCGGCCTGCTCGTAGCGGCCGAGCTCCTTCAGGAGGTCGATGACCTTCGGCAGCACGCGGGCGACCTTCATCAGCACGACGACGTCCCACTCGACGAGCGCGTCGCGGAGCGCGTCCTCGTGCCAGGTGGCCGGGATGACGGCGATGCGCTGGTCGCCCTGGCCGAGCGGGATCGACGTGAGGCCGGCGGCCGCGCACATGCTCGACACGCCCGGCACGATCTCGACCTCGACCTCGGGCGCGACCTCGCGGAGCAGCTCCCAGACGTGCAGGAAGGTGCTGAACAGCATGGGGTCGCCCTCGGTGATGAAGGCGACGTCGTGGCCGGCGCGCAGCTCGGCGGCGATCTGGCGCGCGTTCTCGCGCCAGACGGGGATGAGGGAGGCCCAGTCGCGCGACATCGGGAACACCTGCGCGAGGCGGCGCGTGTGCTCCGGGACGTGCTCGCGGACGATGCGCCAGGCGTAGGACGACGCGCCGGGCTTGCACGCCGGGTACACGACGACCGGGATCGTCGTGAGGATTCGGTGCGCGCGGAGCGTGAGGAGGTCGGGGGCGCCGGGGCCGACGCCGAGCCCGTAGAAGCGGCCGGTCATTTCGTGGCCTCCACGATCCACACGGGGTTCAGGGCCTCGAAGCGCGTGAGGTCGAGGATGGGCGACGACCGCGAGACCGCGACCTGGGTGACGGACCACGTCGCCCCGGCGAGCTTCAGGGCGGAGACACACTCGGCGAGGTTCTCGATCGTCGCGACGTTGACGACGACCTTCCCCTTGCAGCGGGACAGGATGCCGGCGACGAGCTCGCCCATGTTGCCGCCGGAGCCGCCCACGAAGACGCGGTCGGGTTCCGGAAGAGAGTCGAGGCCGTCCGGGGCCTTCGCGTGGACGACTTCGACCTGGGGAGTCGCGAAAGCGCCTACGTTCTGGCGGATGATCGCGCAGCCGTCCTCGTTCTTCTCGACGGCGAAGACCTTCGAGGCGCCGAGCATCGCCATCTCGATGGCGACCGCGCCCGAGCCGGCCCCGATGTCCCAGCACACCTCGCCCGGGCGGATGCCGAGCGCCGCGAGCGAGAGCGTGCGGACCTCGCGCTTCGTGATGAGGCCCTTCTTCGGCATCTTCTTCTCGAAGTCGTCGTCGGGCGTGTGGGGGACGACCGAACGCGGGCGCTTCGGGGCGACGAGCAGGACCACGTTGGGGTCACGGGCCTCGACGCCGGCGAGCTCCGGGATGGGCACGGTGCGGACGCGCTCGTCGGCGGCGCCGAGGCACTCGCACACGTGGGCGACGCCTTCACGGTCGCCGAGGAGGCGCCCGACCGCGGCGGGCGTGTTCTCGCCCCCGGTCAGGACCGCGACCTTGCCGCTGCGGTCGAGCGCGGCGCCGATGTCGGCCATCGGCCGGCCGTGGATCGACACCACCTCCGCGTCGTTGGAGGGGAGGCGCACGCGCGCGAAGGCCTCCGCGACGGACGACGGCGCGGTGAGGACCTCCGCGTCCGGGAAGTGCCGGAGCACGGTGGTGCCGATGCCGTAGAACAGCGGGTCGCCCGAGGCGAGCACGACGCAGCGCCGGTCCGCGCGGTCGCCGAGCAGCGTCGCGAGCTCGCCCATTCGGCCCACGACGTCGATGCGCTCTTCGCCCACGTCCGGGAACAGGGCGAGCTGCCGTGCGCCGCCGAGGAGCACCTCGGCGGAGAGCACCACCTCCCGCGAGCGGGGCGGGAGGTCGCCCGCGACGCCGATGCCGACGACCGTGATCATCGAAGGTCTCCCGAGGCCACGTGCAGGAATGCGTGCAGCGCTGCCACGGTGATGGTCGAACCGCCCTTGCGCCCCCGCGTGACGACGTAGGGGATGCCTGTCGTCATCAGGAGCTCCTTCGA
This sequence comes from Myxococcota bacterium, assembly GCA_049322475.1. GTDB lineage: Bacteria > Myxococcota_A > UBA796 > UBA796 > SXON01 > JBMOQZ01. The sequence continues at coordinate 14,812 of JBMOQZ010000318.1, forward strand.
CTCCGCCGCGTTCACGAAGCCGACCGGCATCCCGAGGACCAGCGCGGGCGTGACGCCCTCCTCCTCGTGGAGCCGCACGATCTCGAGGAGCGCGGTGGGCGCGTTGCCGATCGCGACGATGCCGCCGTGCAGCAGCGGGCGCGCCTCGCGCATCGCCTCGACGGCACGCGTCGTCGCGTTCGCCTTCGCGCGCTCGATGACGCCGGGCTCGTCGATGAACGCGTGCGCCGCGCACCCGAACGAGGCGAGGCGGGCGGCGTTGAGCCCGACCACGATCATCTTCACGTCCGCGACGATGGGCGCCCCGCGGCGGATCGCCTCGCACCCGCTCGCGATGGCGTCGTTGCCGAAGCGGGTCGTCCACTTGAACTCGAAGTCGGCCGTCGCGTGGATGACGCGGCGGACGACCTCCCACTCGGCCTTGCCATGGTCGTGGGGGCCGACCTCGCGGTCGATGATCGCGAAGCTGTCGTCCTCGATGGCGCGCCCCAGCGCGGTCATCTGGCGCAGGTCAGACATGGGGGTATCTCCCGAGCGCGGGGCCGCTGAAGTCGACGAGGAAGACGTCGATGCGGATGGGCGACTTGACGTGCGCGGAGAGCACGACGGACACGCGCTCGCACAACGCGTCGAAGAAGCCGGGGAGCCCCGCCACGGCCACCAGCTCCTGGACGTGCCGGCCGGTGTTCGCCGCCGCGATGGCGTCGCAGAGCGCATCGTCCGCGCCGACGCCGCGCGCGACCTCGGCGAGGAGCGCCGTGTTCACCTCGGAGCCCGCGGCGTGCGTCATCGTACGCCCGTCCGCCATCTTCGAGAGCTTCCCGATCATCCCCACGATCGTGGCGCCGCGCATCCCGACGCTCGCGGCGTGGTTGAGCGCGTAGCCGCAGAAATCGCCCATCTGGACGAAGGCGGGCTCGGGCAAATCGGGCAGGAGCTCCATCGCGAAGCGCTCGGACCGGCCGCCCGTCGTGAGCACGACGTGCTGGGCGCCGAGGTTGCGCGCGACGTCGATGCCTTGGGCGACCGACGCGCGGAACGCGGCGGTCGAGTACGGGTGGACGATGCCGGTGGTCCCCAGCACGGAGAGCCCGCCGACGATGCCGAGCCGCGCGTTCAGCGTCTTCTTCGCGAGCTCCTCGCCGTCGGTGATGCCGATGATCACGTCGGCGCCGCCCGGCGCGAGCTTCGCGACCTCCTCGGTGATGTTCTGGCGGGGGACCGGGTTGATCGCCGGCCCCCCCACCGGAAGCCCGAGGCCCGGCTTCGTGACGGTGCCGACGCCCCGCCCGCCATGCAGCTCGACCACGCCGTCGTCGCGGAGGCGGACCTCGGCCCAGTGCTCGGCGCGGTGCGTGCAGTCGGGGTCGTCGCCGCCGTCCTTGATGACCGAAGCCCACGCCGCGTCGTCGCGCCGCTCGGCGACACGCACCGGGAAGCGCACCGCCTCGCCGTTCGGGAGCGTGATCCGCACGGAGCCGGCGAGGGTGTCGTACCGGTCCGCGGTCAGCTCGGGGAGCGGGCCTTCCCACGGCTCCAGCTCGAGCCCGACGAGGAGCCGGGTCGCCGCGCAGGCCGCCGCGCACGCGTTCGCGCCGGTCGTGTAGCCGGTGCGAAGGGGCGTGCCGTCGGGGCGGGTGCGGTCCAGGGGAGCCTCGGAGAGGCCCGGAGTCGTGACGTAGACCGCCGCTGATCAGGGAGGCGCCGGAGCGCGTCCGAGGGTCCAGCCTCCCCGCGCGAGCGAGGAGCGACTGGAACGGCGGACGCGGTCATCCCGACACCGGGGAAGGTTGCGCCCACCTCCACTCGGGGTCTCCCGGCTTGGGGCCTTTGTCCCCGCCGCCTTCCCAGGTTTTCACCCAGTGGCATGTTGGCGGGGCGTGACCCATCACGGTAGCGGGCCTGCGCCGGACTCTCACCGGCTTCCCGTCGACCAGAGGTTGCGAGCCAAGAGGTACACCCGGCGCTGCCCGCTCCGCAAGCGCTCCGTGGTGCGCGCGCGCCTCCACGATCCACACCAGCACGCGTTCGTCCATCCTGCGAAAAAAGTTTCGACTTGGCGCGAACAGGGCGAGCGGGTGTATGGGAGGGCCCTCACCGAGGGCGACACGTGACTGATACAAATGCATGTGTCACTCATGGCGGCGACGTCGTAGGCGCCGCGCTCTCCGTGGGTGTATCGCCTGATCGGATCATCGACTTCTCCGCGAACCTCCACCCGTGGGGCGCGCCGCCGGGCGTGCTGGAGGCGGCGCGGGCTGCCGTCGGGGAAGCGGGCCGGTACCCCTCGCCCCGGGGCGAGCCGCTGAGGTCCCGGATCTCCGAGCGCGTGGGCGCCGAGGTCGTGCTCGGCAACGGCGCGAGCGAGCTGCTCTTCGCGTCTTTGCGCGGCGCCCGTCGCGTGTGGGTTCGGGCGCCGTCGTACCTCGGCTACGTCGAAGCGGCGTGGCCCGCGCCCGTCCTCCACGGCGACCGGGCCGAACCGGGCGACGCGATCGTCGTCGGGCGACCGAACAACCCCGACGGGCACTTGCCCACCGTCGACGAAGTCGCGGCGCTGGTGCGACCCGGCGTGCGCGTGGTCGTCGACGAGTCGTTCCTCGGGTTCACGGATGCGCCGAGCTGCGTGGGTCTGCCGGGGGCCGTGGTCATCACCAGCATGACGAAGACCTACGGCATCCCGGGCCTTCGGCTCGGGTGGGCGGCGGGGCTCGACCCCGCGTCGGTGCCGCCATGGACGGTGAACGCCCCGGCTCTCGCGGCGGGGCTCGCCTGCCTCGACCACTGGGACTGGCCCCGGCGCGTGCCGATCGACGCCTGGCGCGCGGATCTGGTGCGGGCGCTGGGCGGGGTCGGGGCGGCGAACTTCCTGCTCCTGACCGTGCAGAACGGACGCGCAACCCGAGAGCGCGCGCTGCGTGAGCATGGCGTGCTCGTGCGAGACGCGTCGCCTTTCGCGGGGCTCGATGGGCGGCACCTGCGGGTGGCCGTGCGGACGCCCGAGGAGAACGCGCGGCTGGTGGAGGCCCTGTGCTCCTGACGCTCGGGCTCGCGTTGCTCCTCGACCGCTTCGTCGGTGAGTGGCCGAACCGCCTGCACCCGGTCGTGTGGATGGGGAGCGCGATTCGTTGGTGCACCGACCGCGCGCCGGCGCGCGGGCAGTTGGCGTACGGGATCGCGATTGCGCTCGGCATCCCGGGCGCGTTCGCAGCGGCGGCCTGGGTGCTCGTGCAGGTCCCGTACGCGAGCGTCGTTCTGGGCGCATGCCTGCTCAAGAGCTGCTTCGCCGTCCGCGCGCTCGGTGAGGCCGGCCGGGACATGCAGCAGGCCCTCGCCCGGGGCGACCTCGAGCGCGCCCGCCACGGCCTGCGGAGCCTCTGCAGTCGCGACCCGTCCGCGCTCGGGCCGCGGGAGTTGGCCGCCGGCACGGTCGAGTCGCTCGCCGAGAACGCGTCCGACAGCGTCGTGGCGCCGCTCTTCTGGTTCGCCGTCGCCGGCGTGCCCGGCGCCGTGTTCTACCGGGCGACGAACACGCTCGACTCGATGATCGGGTACCACGGGAAGTACGAGTGGCTGGGCAAGGCGTCGGCGCGGCTGGATGACGTGCTGAACTTCGTGCCGGCGCGGATCACGGCGTTGCTCCTGCTGCTGGGCGGCGCGGTCACCGGAGGCGACCTGCACGCCGGATGGCGGGTCATGCGGCGCGACGCGGGGAAGACCGAGAGCCCCAACGCGGGATGGCCGATGGCGGCGATGGCGGGGTTGCTCGGGGTCGAGCTGGAGAAGGCGGGGTGCTATCGCCTGGGGGAAGGGGGCGCGCCCGACGCGCTGGCGATCGGGAGGGCGTGGGGCGTGGTCGTAGGGGGGCTCCTGGTCGCGGCCCCTCCCATGGTGTGCCTGGCGCTGGTTCGCTGACTCGCCCACGGCTCTTGTCCTCCGCGCCGAGAAGGCTGCCTGATCCCGGCGGAGCCGCGGTCGGCGCCGAGACGCGTCGGAAGCCAGGGGCGACGTGCACTTGTACCGGAAGACCCGGGTGCCCTCCAGCAGGCCCTTCCCCGCTGCGTGCTCGAACACGGCATCGACGCCCCTCGTCGGCACAGCTCGCCCGTCCGGTAGACTGTCGGCTTTCAGGTGGCGCCCATGGAAGCCTTGTCCGCGGTTCTCTGCGCGACCATCGCGGGAGCCGCACTTTTCATCGCGTTCATGCTTTTCCTCCTGCGCCCCCAGAAGCGCGTGGACGTCGCGGAGCTCCTTTCGCAGGAGCCCGAGCGGCCGAACCCGCCCGCAAAAGCGCGGCCACGACCTCGCCAGCGTGCCGATGCCCCGGCACGAATCGTGGCACCGCGCTCCGAGCAGCGGTCTCCTTCCCCGACGCCGCAGTCACCCCAGACCAGGCCAGCGCCACCGGCAGCCCCGCCAGCGCCGGCGGTCGCGCCAGCGCAACGATCAGTCTCCCTTGCTTCGCCCGCGTCGCAACGCGCTCCCGTCACGCCGGGCCCTTCAACCTCCTGGCGCTGGATCGCACCGGGCATGACCATCCAGCTCGGAGGCGTCACGATCCCCGGAGGGATGCTGTACGTGGGGACGGGCCTCCCCGCCGCGAGCGGCGGCGGCGTGGAGCCCGCGCTCATCAACCCCGCGCTCCGCATCGTCGACCCCGCGCCCGACCGCGCAGGCCAGCTGATGGGCTACTGGCCTTCCTTCGAGCAGATCCGGCCGGCGAGCCGCGCCGCCTACCTCGAGTGGCTGGCGGGCGGTCGACGCGATCCGTCCTTCGGCATCGGATACGTGTTCCTCTTCTTCTACGGACTCGAACGTCGCGTCATCTTCGACGGCCAATCAGATCCTCGCGTCGCGGAGGAGCTCCCGTCGATCATCCAGGAGGTCGAGGCGCTCCTCGAGGTGTACGGCCGAAACGGCTCGTTCTCCGGGTACGCCGGAGGGTTCCTGGAGCTGTGCCGCTGGCGGGCCGATGCCGACGCACAACGGGACCGCGCGCCAGGCCTGTTCGGGTGGGAGATCCCATTCAGCCTGCGCGTCGCGCTCGCCCGATGCGCCGCAGAGCAGAAGCCGTTGTCCGCTGACCTCGCCTTCGCGTGGGTGTTCAACGGGCAGGACGCCCCCCGTCGGACGCCCGCGACGCGCTGCACGAGCGAGCTCCGGGAGCTGTTCCGCCTCCGCTACGCGCAGACGTACGACGAAGGCTGCAAGCTGCGAACGGGGAGGTCGGCGCTGCGCTTCACCTACCGTCCGGCGACCGCTTCGATCGGCGGAACGGTCGACGTGTCGATCAAGGGGCTGGCCGATGCGACGCAGCACGGCCGAGAGGAGCTCAAGAGCCTGGCCGAGCGGTGTATCGAGGACCTCGACCCCTACAGCCGCTGGCTCGGGCGGAAGAAGGATGATCAGCCGCTCCTGCCCGGCCTCGCGCTGCTCCCGGCGGACCTGCTCCGCGCGCACGACGCGCGTGAGCTCGCCGACCTCCGCTCCTGGCTCCAGGCTCTGCCGACCGCCAACGGCCCCGCCGTCGTGCCTACTGCCGAGCTGTTCGCCCGATGGCCGGACGCCGCGGACGGCAAGGTCACCCGCACAGAGGCGACGGCGCTCGCCCAGTTCCTGGAGAAGCTCGGCTTCTGCTTGGAACCGGACGTGCGATTCCTCGGGATGGTCCCGAATCCCGACACCTCCATCGTCGTGTTCCGACACCACCCGGATGCGCCCTCGACCCCCTCGAAGGAGTACGCCGCGGCGTCGACCGCGCTCTGGTTCGCCGCGTCGATCGCCGCCGCCGATGGCATGGACGAGGCGGAGACCCGGTTCCTCACGGATCACGTCGGAAACGTCCTCGGCCTGACCGAGGGCGAGCGGGCGAGGCTCGCCGCACACCTGCTGTGGTTGTTCCACGAGCCGAGGGTGAGCTCGCAGCTCAAGCGGCTGGCGGAGTCGTTGCCGCCGGACCGGAAAGCCGACCTCGCGCAAATGCTGATCGTCGTCGCGGGGGCAGACGGGCGTGTGTCGAAGAAGGAGATCACGCTCCTCACACGCATCTACGGGATGCTCGGGCTCGACGAGAAGCTCGTCTACAGCCACCTCCATGGCCTGGGGTCGGACGCGTACGCGGTGGGCGAGCCGGTGACCGTGCGGTCCGCCGACCCGTCCGTGGGAGTTGGGTTCGCCATCCCGAAACCGCCGGAAGTGAAGAAGGACGCAGGCTTCCAACTGGACATGTCCCGGGTTCAGGCACGCGTGCAGGAATCCGCCGCGATCTCCGCCGTGCTCGCCGACATCTTCAAGGGAGACGAGGAATCCCCGCCGCCGCCCGTCGCCCCGACCACCGACCCGGTCGGAAGCCTCGACGCGCCCCACTCCGAGCTGGTGCGGCGCCTCCGCGAGGCGCCGAGCTGGCCGCGCGCCGAGTGGAACCAGCTCTGCGCCTCTCTCGGGTTGTTGCCCGACGCCGCCGTCGACACCCTCAACGAGGCCGCCCTCGACACTTGTGGGGACGTCCTCCTCACGGGCGAAGACCCGCTCGATGTAGAGTCCGCCATCCTCGAGGAGCTTCTCGCATGACGACGCCGATTCGCCCGAAGGACCGAGACACGATCCTGCAGTCCCTCCGAGCGGGGGTCGTACCGAGAGCAGGCCAGCACTTGATCCAGGTGGGGCGCGCCGAGGAGGTGAAGGCCCTCGTCCGCGACATCGATCGGCTCGCCGACGGAGGCTCCGGCTTTCGACTCGTCACGGGCGAGTACGGCTCGGGCAAGACCTTCTTCCTGAACCTCGTCCGGTCGATCGCGTTGGAGAAGAAGCTCGTGACGGCGCACGCGGACCTCAACCCGGACCGGCGCCTGCACGCCACCGGAGGGCAGGCTCGCTCGCTCTACGCCGAGTTGATGCGCAATGTATCGACGAGGGCCCGGCCAGATGGAGGCGCGATCGGGAGCGTGGTCGAGCGGTTCGTCACGTCGGCGCTCACCGAGTCGCGCGAGCGCGGCGTGAATACCGAGACGGTCATCCGCGAGCGTCTCGCCCAGCTGAGCGAGATGGTAGGCGGCTACGACTTCGCCGAGGTCGTCGCCGCCTACTGGCGCGGCCACGACACCGGCGACGAGGCCCTCAAGGCGAACGCGATCCGTTGGCTCCGCGGCGAGTTCGCGACCAAGACTGACGCGCGGCAGGCGCTGGGCGTCCGGAACATCATCGAGGACTCGAACGTCTACGACCACCTCAGGCTGGTGGCGCGGCTCTGCCGGCTCGCGGGCTTCGCCGGCCTGCTCGTCTGTCTCGACGAGATGGTGAACCTGTTCAAGCTCGCAAACTCGCAGGCAAGGAATTCGAACTACGAGCAGATCCTCCGCATCCTCAACGACAGCTTGCAGGGCTCGGCGGTCGGCCTCGGCTTCGTGCTCGGCGGGACGCCCGAGTTCCTCCTCGACACCCGCCGGGGACTCTACAGCTACGCCGCGCTGCAGTCGCGCCTCGCGCAGAACACCTTCGCGGTGGGCGGACTCCAGGACTTCACCGGGCCGGTCGTGCGCCTCAGCAACCTGACGCCAGAGGACCTTTACGTCCTCCTCGGTAAGATCCGGCACGTCCACGCCGGGGGCCAGGCCGACCGCTACCTCCTCCCGGACGAGGCCCTCCAGGCGTTCATGGCGCACTGCTCGAAGCGCATTGGCGACGCCTACTTCCGCACGCCCCGGAACACGATCACCACGTTCGTCAACCTCCTCGCCGTCATCGAGCAGAACCCGCAGGTGGGCTGGACCGACCTCCTCGGTCAGGTCACCATCGAGACGGACCGCAACCCGGACCTCGAACCCCCGCCTGAGGACGGCGGCGAGCCCAAGGGGATCGCCGGCACGCAGGGGGACTCCGATGACGACCTCGCCTCCTTCAAGCTCTGAAAGCTCGGCTTTCTACCGGCTTCACACCGGAATACAGCGGTGGATCTGGGACAAAGAATGGAACGCGCTCCACCCAGCCCAGGAAGCGGCCGTCGGCCCAGTGCTGGAGGGGCGGGACGTCCTGATCACCGCAGCGACTGCTGGTGGAAAGACCGAGGCGGCGTACCTGCCCGTGCTGACCAAGGTGGCGTCAGAGCCGGGCGCCGGCATCCGCGTGCTCAACGTCAGCCCGCTCCGCGCGCTGATCAACGATCAGCACGCACGGGTCCAGGCGATGGGCGAGTACGTCGACGTGCCGGTGCACCGCTGGCACGGCGACGTCTCCGACGGCGAAAAGAAGAAGGTCATCAAGGATCCGTCGGGCGTACTCCTCATCACCCCGGAGTCACTGGAGGCGCTGTTCGTGCTCCGCGGCACCGCCGTCGCCAACCTCTTCCGCCACCTCGACTTTGTGGTGATCGACGAGCTGCACGCCTTCATCGGCACGGAGCGCGGGCGCCAGCTCCAGTCGCTCCTGCACAGGGTCGAGGTCGCGGCGAAGAAGCGCATCCCGCGCGTCGCGATGAGCGCGACCCTCGGAGACCCGTCCCTCGCGATGGACTTCCTCCGCCCCGGCGCGGGCGACGACGTTGTCTATGTCGCCCCGGACGCGCCGGAGCGGGAGATCAGACTGGCCCTGCGCGGCTACCAGCGCGGCGCGGACGTGCCACGAGGTGAGCGCGAAGACGACGAGCCCGAGGACGAACTCGCGATCGCCGAGCACCTCTTCAAGACGCTCCGGGGCGAGAAGAACCTTGCCTTCGCCAACAGCCGGCGCTCGGTCGAGCTGTACACGGCGCGCCTCCGCCGCCTGTGCGAAACCCAGAACCTCCCGGAGGAGTTCTTCCCGCACCACGGCAGCCTCTCTCGCGAGTACCGCGAGGACTCCGAGCGCATGCTCAAGGAGCCCGGGCGACCCGCGACCATCTTCTGCACCAGCACGCTCGAGCTCGGCATCGACGTCGGAGCGGTCAAAAGCGTCGCCCAGATCGGGTGTCCGCCTGGCGTCGCGAGCTTGCGCCAGCGCCTCGGGCGGTCGGGACGCAGCGACGGCGCGCCCGCGATCCTCCGGATGTACATCACCGAGGACACGGCGGACAGCGACGCGCCCGTCGAGGACGCGCTACGGGTGGAGCTCATACAGTCCATCGCCATCGTGCGCCTGCTCCTGCAAAGGTGGTACGAGCCGCCAACGACGGGGATGCTGCACCTGTCCACGCTGGTGCAGCAGGTCCTCTCGTTGATCGCCCAGCATGGCGGGGCGTCCGCGGCGCAGGCCTGGCGCCTGCTCTGCGAGACCGGGTCCTTCCGGGACGTGGGGACCGGGATGTTCGCACGGCTCCTCCGCGCGATGGCCGCCCGTGACCTCATCATCCAGACGCACGACGCGCTCCTCGTCCTTGGCCTGAAGGGCGAGCGCCTCGTGAACCACTACGGGTTCTACGCCGTCTTCGTCACGCCCGAGGAGTGGCAGCTCAAGGCGGGCGGGAAGCCGCTCGGGAGCCTTCCCATCAGCAACCCGGTCACGCTCGACACGTTCCTGATCTTCGCCGGGCGGCGGTGGCGCGTGGTCGGCGTCGACGAGGAGAGCCACGTGATCGACGTGGTGCCGTCCCCGGGCGGGCGCGCGCCGTTCTTCGAGGGTACGCCGGCGCCCGTACACGACGGCATCCGGCAGGAGATGCTCCGCGTGTACCGCGAGGGCGAGCTCCCGCGGTTCCTGGACCCCCGCGCGACGTCGCTCCTGCTGGAGGGACGCGAAGCGTTCGAGCGACTCGGCCTGCGCGAGACCGCCTTCGTGGAGCACCGGCAGGGGTGCACGTGGTTCCCCTGGGCGGGCGACCGCATCATGAACACCCTGACGCTTGCGATGAAGAGGTACCAGGTGGCGATCGAGCGGACCCCGGTGTCGCTCCGTTTCACCAAGTCGTCGTGCGAGGAGGTCGAGGACGTGCTCCGCAGGCTCCTCCTGGACGAACTCGTTCCTGCGGAGCTGGTCGACGACGTGCGGAACCTGCAGCGGAACAAGTACGACTACGTGCTGGACGAGCACCTGATGAGGGAGGACTTCGCGAGCTCGGATGTCGATCTCGTGGGAATGCGGAGAGCGATCGCACGGTCTCTGGTACCCGGGAACGGGTGAGGCCCGAGGCCCCCCGGGCGCGCGCGCCCCCCTCGGCCCCGCGGTCGGGATCGAGGTGCCCATGTGGAACCGCAACCGCACGGGCGTACGGGGGTCGCGCGGGGACCTGGCCGTCGCCGAGGCCGATGCGATCGCGCGTTCGCGCGCGGCAGCAACCGAGATCGACGCGACGGCAGCCCTGCCATAGGACACGCGCGCGGCCGCGATGCGCCTTGTAGCGAGGGTCGTCTTTGCGGCGCCCGGGCGCGAGAGTGCTGCCCGTCCCGCTCAAAGTGTGATTTTTCTCAGACTTTCCTGGGATCGCGTGCACATCACGCTCAAGTGCGACATCACGCTCCGTCGGCTGGTTGCACTGCGAACGGCCGTCCAGTATTTGACCATTCGGGCGACTGATTCGCTCGGTGCCGTATCTCGCTCCAGAAAATCGCACTGGAGTCCTGCCGAATCCGTCCGGACCCACATTCCGCACATCGCGCGAGCGATGAGTCCGCATTTTCGGCAGCGCCGATGACACAGGCGAGAGCCCTGCTACGCTGGGTGTGTGTAGACGGTTGCGGGGACTCCGAGGAGCTCCAGCACCTGGCTCTGGAGTGGGGTGAGTTCAGGGGCGAAGACGTGGACGGGCTCGCCGTTCACGGTGAGGACCTGGCGCTGTGCGAGCGCGAAGAGGCGGAGCACCTGCTCCGCGGTGGGTTGCTTCGTTGCCCGTTCCTCGGGGTACAGCGGGAGATGCTCGAATCCGGCGCTCGCCATGCCGCGGCGTAGTTCGCGCTCGACCAAGGCCTGCACGAGGATCGCGAGGAAGTAGACGAAGAAGAGGGCCTCGACGCGCCCCTCGTTCTTGAGCAGGACGGGCGCGATCTCGAGGACGGACTTCACCTGCGAGAAGCGCTTCTCGATGGTGGGCTGGCGCTTGTGCGCCTCGAGGACCTGCGCGTTGGTGAGCTCGCGGTCGTTGGTCAGCAGCGGGTACATCCCGTCGCTCTTCCGATCCCACGCGATGGCGGCCTCGTCGGTCTTCCACTCGGGGACCCAGTGGCCGCGCGTCTTGCGCACGTACCGGGTGTTCGGCCCGGGCCGGCCGGGCCGCTCCTGCCGGAACTTCTCCTCCTGCACCGAGCGCAGCTTCACCTTGAGGTAGCGGGACACGCGGTGCTTGCGGAGGAGGAGGTCGATCCGGGTCGCGACGGCGGTGCGGGACGTCCGCCGGGCCCTCGGGCTCGCGAGCTTGCGCTTGAGCTCCTCGAGCTCCTCCTCGGCGAGCGCGATCCGCTCTCGCCGCGACTGCTCGTGCCGCAGCGCGAGGAGCGCGCTCTTCACCCACACGATCGGCCAGCCCTCGGCAGACGGCACGGTCTCGCGGAAGGTCCACCACCGGTCGCGCGGCCCGCCCCGCCGGCGCGGGTTCGGGCGATCGCGCACCAGCTCCCAGGTCGGCTCGTGCGTCTGGATCCACCGGCGGAAGCGCTGGTCCTCCTTCCGCGACCGCGGCATCACGCACACGAACCGTCCGCGTCGGCGGTCGATGTGATCGAGCGCGTCGCGGTTGCAGAGCTTGCTGTCGGCCACGTAGAGGAAGCCGGGACCGCCGGCGACGCGGCAGAGCGCGTCCCACGTGTCGATGTGCGTGCGGTCGTCGTTGGTGTTGCCGGCTTCGCACCGGAACTGCACGGGCACGCCCCCGTCGCCGCTGGTGGTGAGGATGAACAGGAGCTGCTTGAGGTCCGGCCGGTGGTCCTTGGAGTGGCCGTGAGTACCGAGGACGCGGAGGCTTCCTGGCACCAGGAAGGTTCGACCGAGGCAGGGTCGGCGGGCACGTCGCTCGACGTGGGCGACACCGACGGCGATGGATACGGCGACCTCGTGTTCGGCGCACCCACGGGCGAGGACGCGGCCGGAGCGTACGTCGTACCCGGACCTCCCTCGGGAGTGACCGAACTCCCCGCGGGCCTCACGCGCGTGGTAGGCGAGCGCTGGCTCGGGTACGCCGTCTCCACCGGGGACACGGACGGGGACGGTCGAGATGACATCCTGATCGGAAACCATGCCGATCTCGACGAGTCGGGCCTCTACGTCGGGTCTGCCTCGTTGGTACTGGGGCCGTTCTCGGGCACCTGGGATCTTCGCCCGGACCCGCCGCACCGTCGCTTCCTCGGTGAAGCCGAGTTGGACGGGACGACCTACCTTGAGGCCGCAGTGCTCACGGACCTCGACGGCGAAGGCCCCGCGGATCCGGTCATCGGCGCCTACACCAACGACTATGTCGCCGAAAACTGCGGCTCGATCTACCTCTTTTTCAGCACGTTGGGCTACTGACGGAAGTTCCCGTGGGGGCCGAAACCTGCGTACCATTGAGGAGGCCGAGCCCCGCGCCGGCTGGTGAAGGAGGAAGGGCGCGGAAGCACGCGAATGACGCCCTCCGCCACATGACCACGCTCGCGTCCCGACGCTCCGTCACCGATGAGGAGCACGGTTCGAAGGGGGGGACTACGACCACGGCCGAATCGGCCCGCGCCGCTCTGGCGCGTCGCACCGGCGGCAGGGATACCCACGCTCGGTACCCGTCCCGCACGCCCCGCACTCCCACATCCCCGTGGGGAGGCGCCGGGGCGGTGGTCGAGGTGGGTCTCGACTGACCCACAGCGAGCCGACCAGCGCGATTCCGATGGCGTCGAGCTTCTCCATACCTCGAGCATGGCAACAGCAGGCTCGATTCTGGGTAAGGTCAAACGGAGAGAGGCGGTTGCCCGCGCGAGCCGGACGGGGTAGCCCGATGCGAAGGATGCTCCGCCGCCTGGCCCGAACCCTGCTCCTCCTCGTCGCCGCGCTCGGCCTTCTGCCGGGCGTGAGCGAGGCCGCGGAGCAGGTCGCGGAGCTCGTCACCCACGGGCACCCCGCGCACAGCGCCCCCGGTGAGGTGGACCCGCTCGCGGGCGAGCACGGCTGTTCCCCTGTGGAGCACCGTTGCCCGTGCCACGAGAGCCAGTCGCTGTCCCTGAACGGGGCGTACGGCGCCGGCGCTCCCGCCGGCGCCTGGCTCACGTGGATGCTCGACGCGGACCAGGCCCGGCGTCGCGCCCGGTCGGCGCGTCGCCCCGCGACCGCCGAACTCGTCGCCGCGTCGCGCGCGACCGGCCCCCCGACTCCTCCTCCGAACGCGTAGCTCCCGGCTGGCGCGGCACGTCTACGCGCCGCCGTCGTGAGTAGGTGGTGCACGCCTCCGGCGTGCGCTCCTGCGGTGTCCCGCCGCACCACCCTCTCGTTCGGAGCTCGCTTTGTTCCTGCATCTCCTGCTGGGGGCGGCCCTTGCCGCGTCCCTGTCCCCGGACGAGGCCGTCACCGCGGCGCTCGCCGTCAACCCGGACGTCGCGCGTGCCGAGGCGGATCTGTCCGCGGCGCGCGGCTCGTCCCGCCAGACCGCGCTGCTGCGCGAGAACCCGGAGGTCGAGGGCAGCTATTCGCTGGCCGGCGACCGGATCGAGGGGTCGGTGGGGCAGCCCCTCTCGCTGACGGGCGAGGGCCTGGCGGACCACCGGAGCGCCCGCGCCCGCGTGGCCGCTGCCGAAGCCGCGGCCCAGCGCGCGCGGCTGACGATCGCCGCCGAGACGCGCAGCGCCTACGTCGATGCGGTCGTCAAGCACCGCATCGCCGCCCTGTCGCGCGCCGCGTTCGAGCTCGCCTCCCGGCAGCTCACCGCGACCGAGGCGCGCGTCGCCGCCGGCGAGGCCTCCGATCTCGACCTTCGGCTCGCCCGGCTCGAGCAGGCGAAGGCGGCCCGGGAGCTGCTCGGTGCCCGCGCTGCCGAGGCCCAGGCGCTCGCGGCGCTCTCCACGCTGGTCCGTCGCGCGGTGGCGGGCGAAGATCTCGCGTCCGACCCGATCGACGCGGCGCCCGAGCCGCGCAGGCCTCCCCCGGAGGAGCGCTCCGACGTCCGGGCCGCCCGGCTCGCCGTGGATGCGGCGGAAGCGGCCCTCGCCCGCGAGCGCGCCGCCGTGCTGCCGCCCGTCACCCTCGGCGGCTTCTACGAGAGCGACGGCGGCGGCGTGGCCGCCGGGCCATCGCTCGGAGTGACCCTCCCCCTCTGGCACCAGAACCAGGCCGGCGTCGGCGAGGCGAAGGGACAGGCCGCCGTGGCGCGGGCCGAGCTCGTCGCGGCGAGCGCGCGCGCGGAGGCGGAGGTCCGGACCGCCGCCGACGCCAACGCCGACGCCGCGGAGACGATGGCGAGCGTCCCCGCCACCGACGAGGACGCCCGCGCCGCGCTCGCGTCGATCGAGGCCGGCTCCCGCTCGGGTGAGCTCGACCTCGTCACCACCATCCTCCTCCGCGGCGAGGTCGTCTCCGGCCAGCAGGCGCTCTCCCAAGCCCGCGGGGACCTCGCCCTCGCCCGAATCACCCTCCTTCTCGCCACCGAGGACGACGCGCTCCTCGGCGGAGCCTCCCGATGATCCCGCTCCTCCTTCTTCTCTTCTCGTGCGCACGCTCCCCCGAACCCGTGGACGAGCCGGGCCACGAAGACGGCGAACACGACGAAGGCGAGGCCGTGCCGGGCCACGGTGGCGCCGAGGGCCACGGTGAATCCGTCATGCTCACCCCGGAGGCGAGGGCCGCCGCGAAGCTCTCGATCGCGCCGGCGGAGGCGCGCGCCTGGACCGGAGGCTTCGGCACGGTCGCGCGGGTCAAGCTGGACCCGCGCCGGGAGGCCCGCATCGGCGTGTCCGCCGACGGGCAGGTGGAGCGACTTCTCCTGCAGCCGGGCGATCCGGTCTCGGTCGGGACGGTGATCGCGGAGATCCGCTCGCCGGCCCTCGGCGAGGCCGTCGGGAACTACCACACGCGCGCCTCCGAGCGGAAGCTCGCGACCGCGCGGCTGGAGCGCGCCCGCGAGCTCGCGGCCAGCGGAACCACGTCCCCCGCGCAGCTCGCGGAGGCCGAGGCCGCCGACACCGCCGCGCGCGCCGCGTACGAGGCCGCCGAGGAGCGGCTGCGGGTGCTCGGCGTCGAGCCGGGGAAGTTCGACGGGGGGCACTTCCCCTCCCGCTTCCCCGTCCGCAGCCCGGTGGCAGGCGAGCTCCTCGCGTCCGAGGTCTCGGTCGGGCAGGCGGTGACGCCGGGCGCGGAGCTGTTCCACGTGGGGAACCTCGACCGCGTCTGGGTGATGCTCGACGTGTTCGAGCGGGACCTCGCGCGCGTCGCGAAAGGGCAGGCCGTGCGCTTCACGGTCGACGCCTGGCCCGCGGAGGTGTTCTCCGGCGCCGTGGACTGGGTCGGCTCCGTGGTCGAGGAGGGCTCCCGCACGGTCGAGGTGCGGGTCGTGGCCGACAACCCCGATCATCGGCTGAAGCCGGGGATGTTCGGGCGTGCCGACCTGGGCGAGCAGGACGGCGGCGGGCCCACCGCCATCGTCGTGCCGGCCGAGGCTGTCCAGGAGGTGGAAGGAAGCATGGTCGTCTTCGTGGAGGCGGGCGACGCGTTCGAGGCGCGCCCCGTCTCCATCGGCCAGCGGACGGCGTCCGAAGTCCAGATCCTGTCGGGCCTGACGCCCGGGGAGCCCGTGGTCGTGGGCGGCGCGTTCACCCTCAAGAGCGAGCTCGCGAAGGCGGAGCTGGGAGAAGGCCATGCACACTGACCCGCTCCTCCACGCCGGCGGCCCGGACCTCGTCGACCGGATCCTCGCCTGGTCGTTGCGCAACAAGGTCCTGGTGCTGATCTTCACGGCAGTGGCCGCCGTCGCCGGGGTGTGGTGCGTGCTCCGCCTCCCGATCGACGCCGTGCCCGACGTCACCAACGTCCAGGTGCAGATCCTGACCGAGGCGCCCGGCCTCGGACCCGAGGAGGTCGAGCGCTTCCTCACCGTGCCAGTCGAGCAGGCGATGGGCGGCATCCCGAAGGTCGAGGAGATGCGCTCGCTCTCCCGCTTCGGCCTCTCGGTGGTCACCGTGGTGTTCGAGGAGGGCACCGACATCTGGTGGGCGCGCCAGGTGCTCGGCGAGCGCCTCGTGGAAGCGCGGGAGTCGATCCCCGAGGGCTACGGCGAGCCCGAGATGGGGCCGGTGTCCTCCGGCCTCGGGGAGATCTACCAGTTCGAGCTGCGCGGCGAAGGGAAGTCGCCGATGGAGCTGCGCGACATCCTCGAATGGCACGTCGCGCCGCGCCTTCGCGCGGTCCCCGGCGTGGTCGAGGTCAACGCCTTCGGCGGCGAGCTCCGCACCTACGAGGTCGCCGTGCGCCCGGAGGCGCTCTCCGCGCGCGGGCTGGTGCTCGCCGACCTGTTCGAGGCGCTGGAGCGCAACAACCGGTCGGGTGGGGGTGGCTACCTCCAGAAGGGCCGCGAGCAGATGCTCATCCGCGGCGAGGCGCTGGTGGGCTCGCTCGAGGACCTCTCCGACGTCGTCGTCGCCACGACCGCGGAGGGGACGCCCGTCCACGTCCACGAGCTCGGCGAGGTCCGGTTCGCGCCGATGCTCCGGCAGGGGGCCGTCACGCGCGACGGTGAAGGGGAGGTCGTCACCGGGATCGTCATGATGCTCCTCGGCGAGAACTCGCGCACGGTCGTGGACGCGGTCAAGGAGCGCATGGCCGAGATCGAGCCGACGCTGCCCGACGGCGTCACCGTCGACGTGTTCTACGACCGCACCGAGCTGATCGAGCGGACCATCCACACCGTCGAGACGAGCCTCGCCGAAGGCGGGTTCCTGGTGGTCGCGGTCCTCCTGCTCACGCTCGGGAACCTCCGGGGCGGGCTCATCGTCGCGTCCGCCATCCCGCTGTCGATGCTGGTGGCGTTCACGGGGATGCTCCTCACGGGCGTCTCCGGCAACCTGATGAGCCTCGGCGCCATCGACTTCGGACTGATCGTCGACGGGTCCGTCGTCATGATCGAGAACGTCGTCCGAATCGTCGGGGAACGGCGGAAGCGCGGCGAGCCCGTGAACGACTCGACGATCCTCGCCGCCGCGAAGGAGGTCGGCCGGCCGGTCGTGTTCGCCGTCGGCATCATCATCCTCGTGTACCTGCCGATCCTGACGCTGACCGGGATCGAGGGGAAGATGTTCAAGCCGATGGCGCTGACGGTGGTGTTCGCGCTCGTGGGCTCGCTCGTCCTGTCGCTGACGCTCATGCCGGTGGCGGCATCCCTTCTCCTCCGTCGCGCCGAGGAGAAGCACACGCGGCTCATGACCTTCGCCGAGCGGGTCTACCGGCCCCTGCTCGCCGTCGTGATGCGGCGGCGGTGGGCCACGGTGTCCCTCGCCGGCCTCGCGTTCGCGGCGAGCCTCGCCGTGGCGCCCTTCCTCGGGGCGGTGTTCGTCCCGAAGCTCGACGAGGGGGCCATCGCGCTCCAGATCGCGCGGCTCCCCTCGGTGTCGCTCGAGGAGTCGGTCCGCGTCGCCGGCGAGGCCGAGCGCGCCATCCTCGCCGCGTACCCGGACGAGGTCGCGACGGTGGTGTCGAAGACCGGCCGGGCGGAGATCGCCACCGACCCCATGGGCGTGGACTTCTCCGACGTCTTCGTGATGCTGAAGCCCACGGACGGCTGGAAGAAGGTGCACGACAAGGAGGCGCTCGTCGCGGGGATCCAGCAGGTGCTGACGTCGGGCGTCCCGGGCGCGAACTTCTCGTTCTCGCAGCCCATCGAGCTGCGGGTGAACGAGCTCATCGAGGGTGTCCGCTCCGACGTGGCGATGGTCGTGTACGGGGACGACCTCCGGACGCTGAAGCGTATCGGGGACGACATCGCCCGCGTGGTCGGCACCGTCGAAGGGGCGGAGGACGTGAAGGCCGAGCAGGTCGCCGGGCTTCCCCTCCTCCGCATCGTCGTCGACCGCGCCGCCATCGCGCGCCTCGGGATCGACGCGGGGGACGTGCTCGACGCGGTGGAGACCATCGCCGGGCGACCCGCGGGCGTCGTGATCGAGGGCCAGCGGCGCTTCGCCGTCCAGGTGCGCTTCCCGGAGGACGTGCGCGCCGACGTCGACCGGATCGGGCAGATCCTCGTCGGGAACGCGGACGTGCGCGTGCCGCTCCGCCAGGTCGCGACGCTCACGGAGGAGGCGGGGCCGGCGCAGGTGAGCCGCGAAGGCGGCCGCAGGAAGCTCACCGTGGAGGCGAACGTCCGCGGTCGCGACGTGGCCTCTGTGGTGGCCGAGGCGCAGACGCGCATCGCGGAGCAGGTCGAGGTGCCTTCCGGCTACGAGCTCGACTGGGGGGGCACGTTCGAGAACCTGCGGGAGGCGTCGGCGCGGCTCGCCGTCGTGGTCCCGCTCGTCCTCCTCCTGATCTTCGTCATCCTCCAGGCCCAGTTCGGCTCCGTGAAGCTCGCCCTGCTGGTGTACGCGAACGTGCCCCTCGCCGTGAGCGGGGGTGTGTTCGCGCTGGCGCTGCGCCGCCTGCCCTTCTCGATCTCGGCGGCGGTCGGCTTCATCGCCCTCTTCGGGATCGCGGTGATGAACGGGGTGGTGCTCGTGTCCCACGTGCGCCGGCTGCACGAGGCCGGGAGCACCGCCGCAGACGCGGCGCGGGAGGGCGCGGAGGTGCGGCTCCGCCCCGTGCTCATGACGGCGCTCGTGGCCGCGCTCGGCTTCCTCCCGATGGCGCTCGCCACGTCCGCGGGTGCGGAAGTCCAACGGCCCCTCGCCACGGTCGTCATCGGCGGCCTGATCACCAGCACCGCGCTCACGCTCCTGGTGCTGCCCACGCTGTACGCGTGGTGGATGGGCGAGGTGTCGGAGGAAGCCGCCGTCCACGCCGTTCCGCCGCCGCCCGGAGAGGTGGCGACGGAGGCAGGGCTCGATGCCTGATCAGGTTCGCACCTGCCTCTCCGTCCCCGGCGTCTGCTGCGAGTCGGAGGCGCGGATGGTAAGGGATGCGCTCGCCGGGGTACCCGGAGTCGAGGGCGTCGACGTGGACGTGGTCGGGCGCAAGGCGTGGGTGCGGCACGCGGGGGGCCGCGCGTCAACCGCGCTGCTCGACGCCCTGCACCCCCTCGACCTCGGAGCCACCCTCACGGCCTCGCCCTCCGCGGAGCGCGGCGAGCGGTCGTCGTCCCCGCCGCACGCGCACGAGCATGGCCGCGCGGGAGGCGTCCCGTGGCGGGTGGTGGCTGCGGGGGCGCTCGTCGGAGCCTCCCTGCTCGCCCCTTGGTTCCCTCCCGCCGAGTGGGCGGCCCTCGGCGCGGTCGCGCTCGGACTCCCGCCCGTCGCGAGGAAGGGCCTGGGGGCGCTCCGCCGGAAGGTGCTCGACATCAACTTCCTGATGACGGTCGCGGTACTCGGCGCGCTCGTGATCGGCGAGTGGAGCGAGGGCGCGACGGTCGTCTTCCTGTTCGCGGTGGCCGAGTGGCTGGAGGACCGGGCGATGGACCGCGCGCGCTCCGCCATAGCGGCGGTGATGAAGCTCGCGCCGGACGTGGCGACCCTCGTGTCCGGCACCGACGTGCCCGCCGCGACGGTCGCCGTGGGAACCCGTCTCCTCGTCGGTCCCGGAGCACGCCTGCCCTTGGACGGGCGCGTCGTCGCCGGCCAATCGTCGGTGGACGAGAGCGCGCTCACGGGCGAGTCGGTGCCCGTCGCGAAGGGTGTCGGTGACACCGTGAGCGCGGGCACCGTCAACCAAGGGGGCGTCCTCGAGATCGAGACCACGGCGACGGCGGGCGACTCCACGGTGGCGCGGATGGCGCGCCTCGTGGAGGAAGCCCAGGCCGCGCGGTCGCCGACCGAGCGCTGGGTGGACCGCTTCTCGCGGGTCTACACGCCCATCGTGGTCGCGCTCGCGGTCGGCGTCGCCGTGGTCCCTCCGCTGCTCGGCGGCGACTTCCGCGATTGGTTCTACAAGGCCCTCGTGCTCCTCGTCGTCGCCTGCCCCTGCGCGTTGGTCCTCTCCACACCCGTCACCATCGTGAGCGCGCTCGCCCGAGCGGCCCGCGCCGGAGTGCTCGTGAAGGGCGGTGCCCACCTGGAGGCGCTGGGGCGGCTCCGGGCGCTCGCGATGGACAAGACGGGCACGCTCACCGAGGGCCGCTTCCGGGTCGTCGACTGCGTCTCCGTCAAAGGGACGCCGGAGGCCGAGCTCCACCGGGTCGTCGCGGCGGTCGAATCCCGGTCGAGCCACCCGCTCGCGGGCGCGCTGCTCGCGCACACGGGCAACGGCGACGAGATCCCGGGCGCGGCCACCTATGTGACCGTCGAGGGAGAAGGTGTCGTCGCCACCGTCGAGGGACGGACGATTCACGTCGGCAACCACCGTATGGCGCAGCGGCTCGGGTTCCACGAGCCGGAGGAGCACTCGCGGACGGATGCGTGGATGGCCGACGGACGAACGGTCATCTACGTCGGGATCAACGGGAGGCTCGCAGGGCACGTGTCCCTCGGCGACATGCCCCGCCCGGAGGCGAGAGATGCGGCGTCCTCGCTGACGGCGGCAGGGCTGCGGCTGGTGATCCTCACCGGCGACAACCGGGGGACGGCCGAGGCCGTCGGGAGGTCCGTCGGCATCGACCTCGTGATGTCCGACCTGTTGCCCGGCGGCAAGGTCGACGCGATCCGTGACCTGCGCGCGAACTACGGCTCGGTCGGCATGGTCGGGGACGGCATCAACGACGGACCGGCGCTCGCCGCCGCGGACGTCGGAATCGCGATGGGCGCGAGGGGCACCGCCGTCGCGATGGAGGCCGCCGACGTGGCGCTGATGGGAGACGACCTGCGGCGGCTCGCCTGGGCCGTGCGCCTGGGCCGCTCGGCGATGTCCCGCGTACAGCTGAACGTGGCCCTCGCCATCGGGACCAAGTCCGTCGTGATGCTCCTCGCCGTCGTCGGCGTGGCGAACCTATGGCTCGCCGTCGCGGCCGACTTGGGGACGAGCCTCGTCGTGATCGCGCTCGGGCTGGGGATGCTGCGGTTCCCCGAGGCGACCGCATGATCTTCGAGGCCGCCACCCCGGCGACTGGATGGTCCACTGCCACCTCCTCGGACACGAGGAGGGCGGGATGATGACCGTGTTGCGTGTCGAATGAGCCCCCACCCCCACCGGAGCCCACCGATGACCCTGCGATGTTGCCTTCTCCTCGTCACCCTCCCCGCCTGCACCGGCCCCGGCGGGAAGGGCGATCCGACCGACTCCGCCGCGCCCCCCTGGTCGCCCATCGGCACCGGGGACGGCTCTCCGGAGTCCGTCGGCTGGACCCCCATCCTCGGCCCCGACGACCGTCTCGACGACCCCCGCGACCTCGGCTTCGACGCCGACGGCAACCTCTGGATCGCGAACCGGGACGACGACCGCACGTTCATCGTGTTCGATCCCGGCACGGACGAGCAGGACCACGACCGTCGGAAGGACGGCTACGCCGAGCACTTCATGGAGGAGACCGCCGCGTTCGCGTTCGACGGGGACGCCCAGATGGCGAGCTGCGGGGAGAGCAACAACACGTACAACGACACGGTCCGCGGGAACGCGTACATGGGCCCGGTCCTCTGGTCCACCGACCTCAACATCTTCGGCGAGGAGAACCCGATCGGCCTCGGGTCGCACCTCGACATGTCGCACGAGAGCCCCTACTGCGTCGGCATCGCCTGGGAGACCGAGAACGCGTACTGGGTCTTCGACGGCAGGCACGACGTGCTCGTCCGCCACGACTTCCAGCGGGACCACGGCGTCGGGATGGACGAGCACTACGACGGCATCGTCCACCAGCTCACGGAGCCCGAGGTCGAGCGGGTGGAGGAGGCGCCGGGGCACCTCATCCTCGACACCGCCACGGGGCTCCTGTACGCCTCGGACACCGGCAACGGGCGCGTCCTCTGGATCGACACCACCACGGGAACCGAGGGGGACGCGCTGACGGCCAACGACCCGGGCGTGGTGCGCGTCGAGTGGGACGACGCCGAGTGGGGCGAGCTCGCGACGGGGTTCGAGCAGCCGGGCGGGCTCGCGTTCGACGGGGAATCCCTCTTCGTCGGCGACTGGGCGACCGGCATCATCACCCAGGTGGACCTCGACGGCGCGATCCTCCGCACGTTGGACACGGGCTTTGGCGCGGAGCGGCTCTACGGGATCGAGATCGGCCCGGATGGCCTCCTCTGGGTCATCGACAACGAGACCGGCGTGTACCGGATCGACCCGTGATGCTGCTGGTGCTGGCCTGCGTCGGGCCCTCGTCGTCCGATGCGCCCGATCCCGACGACGCCGCGGACTCGGCGGACACCGCGCAGCCGGACTCCGGCGACGGCGGCTTCCCGGTGGACCGCGAGTGGGCGTCGATCGCGGGTGCGCCGGCCGACGGGCTCGGCAACGCCGTCACCTCGGCGGGCGATCCAGACGCTGACGGGGACGCCGACGTGCTCGTGTCGGCCTACCTCGGGAACCGCGTGTGCGTCGTCTCCGCGCCCGTCCCCGCCGGTCCGAACGCCCTGGACGCGCTCGAGACGAGCTGTTTTACGGGCGAAAGCGACGCCGACTACGCCGGGTACGGCATCGCGGGGGTCGGGGACGCCGACGCCGACGGTGTGGACGACCTGATGGTCGGCTCCATCGGGAACGGGGACGGCGGGGCCGACGCCGGAAAGGCGTACCTCGTGAGCGGCCCCGTCGCTCCGGGCACGTTCGCCCTGGCGGATGCCACGGCCACCTGGCGCGGGGAGAACGCCGGGGACTACGCGGGCGTCGCGCT
Source organism: Myxococcota bacterium (assembly GCA_049322475.1). Classification (GTDB taxonomy): domain Bacteria; phylum Myxococcota_A; class UBA796; order UBA796; family SXON01; genus JBMOQZ01. Next base: position 37,562 of record JBMOQZ010000318.1, read on the forward strand.
CGCGCCGGCGAGTGACCTCACCGCCGACGGCATCCCCGACGTACTCGTCGGCGCGTCGGGCTACGACGCCGCCGGGACCGCTGGAGGGCGGGCGTACCTCCTCCCCGGGCCCCTCGTGGCCGGCCAGTGGATGTTGGCCGACGCCTACGCGTCCTTCACCGGGCTCGGTGTCGTCGCGGAGGCGGTCCCCCCTCCGCACGGCGCGTTCGGCGTCGGAGACTTCGTGGGGGATGCGATGCTCTCGCCCGGCGACCTCGACGGCGACGGCTTCGACGACCTCGTGCTCGGCGCGAGCGGGGACGCGACGCTGGGGCCCAGCACAGGTCGCGTCGCCATCTTCCGTGGCCCCCTCGGCTCTGGAGACCACCCCGTCGACGCGGCCGATGCCGTCTACGCCGGGGTGGCGGCCGGGAGCTACACCGGCAGTCCCCTGGCCGGGCCCGGCGACCTCACGGGGGATGGCCGCGCCGATCTCCTCGTCGCCGCCGACGGTGCCGGACCGGGGTACGTCCACCTCCTGGCGGGCTCGAGCCAGGACGGCGCGCTCTCCGTCGCGATGGCGTGGGCGCGTTTCGACGGAGAGGCGGACGGAGACCTGTTCGGGTTCGCGTTGTCCGCCGGGGACGCCGACGGGGACGGGAGCGTTGATCTCCTCGTCGGCTCGCCTGCGAGCAGCAGGGCGGGCGACCTCAGCGGGGCCGCGTGGCTCTTCCGCGGCCCGTTCGCCTCGGCTGGGTACGGGCCCGACGACGGGGAGCCCATGCACGGCCAACTGGGCGCCGGGACGTTCGGGAGCGCGGTGCAGATCGGCCCCGACCTCGACCTCGATGGCTCCGCGGACCTCGCCGTCGGCGAGTACACTGGCGACGCAGGCGGGGGGTTCTCGGGCGCCCTTTACATCATCAACCCTTTGAACCTGGAGCATCCGTGATCGTGGCTTTTCTCACCCTGTCCGCCTGCTCTGGCGCCGGCGACTCAACGGAGGAAATCGACCCCACCATCTCGTTCCTGTCCCCCGCCGACGGTGACGAGGTCACGGTGGGCGAGGTTGCGTGCTCGGTGGTCGTCGAGAACTTCACGCTCGCGGACTTGGCGAAGCACTCGGAGGGCGAGGCGCCCGAGGGGTACATCGGCGTGCGCGTCGACGGGACGGAGGTGCTCCAGACCAGCGAGACGAACTTCGACCTGACCCTCGACGCCGCGGGGGCGGTCACGGTCGAGGCCGAGCTGTTCTACGGGGATGACGGCGACTCCCTGGACGAGCCCGCGATCGCGTCGGTTGACCTGGTGGTGACCGAGTGATCGTGGCTCTCCTCCTCGCCTGCACAGGCGGTGACGACACCGGGCTCGTCAACGGGGGCGATCCGTACATCGAGCTCGTGTCCCCGACCGAAGGCGCGACGGTGTGCGGCACGCCGCTCGTGGTGGAGGTGTTCGTCGCCAACATGGAGCTGGTCGAACCCGTGGAGGACGTGAGCTTCGCGGAGTCGGGCACGGGCCACGTCGACATCACGCTCAACGGACAGGACGCGGCGATGGTCTGGGACACGACCACGGACCTCTCGGACGTGGCCGACGGCGAGTACCAACTCAAGGTCGAGCTCTCCAACGCCGACCACACGCCCGTCGAGCCGTATGCCGGAGACCTTGCCTACATCTCGGTCTCGGCCAGCACGTGCGGAGGTGGGGGGTGATCCCGCTCCTGTTGGCCTGCGCCGGGGGGCCGGCCGGAGACTCTGGTAGCGCCGACGCCGATACCGGCTCGCATGACGTCACGGGCTACGCCGTGGACTGGTGGACGGATCCCGACGCGGCCACCGCCGGCGCGGAGGCCGAGTTCTACCTTCACTTCACCGACCAGGACGGGCACTCGATCGAGGACCTCCAGACCAACCACGAGCGCATCGTCCACACGATCCTCGTGAGCGCCGACCTCGAGTCCTTCACACACATCCACCACGAGGACTTCTACGACCTGACAGTTGACGACATCCGGGATTCTACCTTCCATTTCCCGATCACGTTCCCATACTCGGGCGAGTACCTCGCCATCTTCGACTCGGCGCACCGCAACCAGTGGCTGCAGGTCACCGACACGGTGGAGGTCGGCGGCGACATCGTCCAGCGTGACTCCTACGACGCGGACTTCTCGACCGAGCGCGACCTCGGGGACGTTCGGGTCGCTTTGAGTTGGGAGATCGAACCCCTCGCCGGCTACGAGGCGTCGTTCACCGCGCGCATCACCGCACGCGACGGGTCCGAGGTCACCGACCTCACGCAGTACCTCGGCGCGGACGGGCACATGGCGGTGGTGAGCGTCGACCTCGCGTTCGCGAGCCACACGCACGCCTGGTTCCCCGGCATGGAGGACATGTCGCCCACGATGGAGATGCCGCACGTGTACGCCGGCCCCGACCTCCCCTTCCACTACACGTTTCCGGTCGGAGGGACCTACAAGATGTGGATCCAGTTCTCGCGCGAGTCCGCGCCGGGTGTCGTCTACGCGGCGCCGTTCCTGTTCGAGGTGGCCGGATGATCGCCCTCTGGGTCGCGAGCGCGTCCGCGCACGTCCCCCTCGACGTCGGCGATTGGACGATCACCGAATTCCACGCCGGGAGCGCGGCCGACGGCGGCCAGTGGTTCGAGGTGCGGAACAACGACGCGAGCGACGGCAACAACCTCGTCGAGAACAGCTTCGTCGATGCCGACGGCGACACCTTCGAGATCACCAGCGCGGTGATTGCGCACGAAGGCGAGTACGCCGTCTTTGCGTCCGAGGAGAGCACCGTCGAGGCGGACTTCCGCTTCTCCTCCGCCTTCGATCTGCGGGTGGACGCCGGGTCGCTGACGCTGGTCGATCACACCCGCGGAGACATCGACGTCGTGGCATGGGATGCGAGCTGGGGAGTCCCCGGCGACAGCGCGTGGGCAGTCACGGCAAATACGGAGACCGACCCTGCTGGAAACGACGTCGCTGCCAACTGGTGCGCCGCCGCGCCGACCCCCGGCGCCGCCAACGCCCCGTGCGCCGTCGAGACCGACGACGACGGCGACGGGCTGTCCGAGCAGGGCGGCGACTGCGACGACGCCGATGCCGCTCGGTACCCGGGCGCCGTCGAGATCGAGTGCGACGGCCTCGACCAGGACTGCGACGGGGCCGATGCGTGCGCGCAGGACACGGGCGCTGGCGACACGGGCGCGACGGACACGGGTTCTGCCGACTCCGGGCGTGCCGACAGCGCCGACCCGGGCGGCCTGGACACCGCGGAGGACGGCAATCCCGCCGCGGTGACGGACACGGGCGAGGTCGGCGACGACGACGCCCACGGGTGCGGTTGCGCCTCGGGAGGTGGCGGTGGGGCCGCGCTGGGCATCCTCCTCGCCCTCGTGTCGTGGCCGCGCCGGCGATGTATGCGGCCAGGGTAGCGCGCGCGAGCGCGACGATCAGCGTGGAGGCAGAGGGGCGGGCGGCGTGGGCGACGGCCTCGCGGGGCAGTGGACCGCCTCGGCGCACACCCCTCCGGCGGAGGCGCACTTTCCAGCCTCCATCCATTCGTACGCGACGACGTGGTCCTCGTGCTGGTGCCTGCAACAGCACGTCACGGGCTCGTCCCCCGGTCCCGGGTCGGGCGGGTCCGCCGAGGAGACGGCGCAGGCGAGGACGAACCACACTGAGAGAGCGTAGGCACCACAGCGGGGTCGAGCCCGCATGGCGGCGGGGGACGTCAGGCGTGCCGCGCGCCCACGGAGCGAGCGTGCCGGGCGGGGGCGTGCCGGCTGCTCGCTCGCTGGCGGACCTCGCGATACGGAACCCCCGTGCCCCCGGCCCTCGAACCCCTCGGCGACCTCGAGTTCCTCCTCATGGAGGCGCTCTGGGCCGGCGGCGCCGGCACCGTCCGCGACGTGATGGAGCGCCTCCCGCCCGACCACGGGCGCGCCTACACGACCGTGATGACGACGATGGACCGCCTCCACCGGAAGGGGCTGCTCCGCCGGGACAAGGACGGCCTCGCTTGGCGCTACCGCCCGGTGCTCGACCGCGGAGCCTGGGAGAAGGCGCTCGCGGACACGCTCGCGGCGCGCATCCTCGCGGAGCACGGCGACGTGGGGCTCGCGGCGTTCGTCGACGCGGCGGCGGACGACGCGATGCTCGACCGCCTCGCGGAGCTGATCGAGGCGCGGCGTCGCCGGTGACAGGCGTGCTCGGCTTCGCGCTCGCATGCGCGGCGGTGGCCTTCTCGGCCGGGGGGTTCGTGTCCCTCCCGGCCTGGGCGCTCGCGACCGCGTCCCGCCGCCTCCCGCTCCCGGCCGCACGCCGGGCCGACCTCGCGCTGTTCGCGGGCGTCCTCCCCGGCCTGGTCGCCGCCGGCGTCCTCGCAGGCGTGGCGACCCCGTCGCTCCTGGACGCGCTCGGCGTCCGGCCGGACCACTGCGGCGGGCATGACCACCACGTCCACCTCTGCGTGGTGCACGCCGCGACGATCCCGGCCCGGCTTGCCGGCCTGGGCGCTCTCGCCGCGGTCGTCCTCGCCGTGCGCGCGGGCGCCGTATTCGCGGGGCTCGTCCGGATGGGCCGCCGGCTCTCCGCGCTCGAACGGCTGGGCCGGGTGGAGGGGGACGTCGTGCGCCTGCCGGGCTCGCCGAGGCTCTGTCACGCGGTCGGGCTGCTCCGCCCGCGCGTCCTCGTCTCCGATTCACTCGCCCGCGCCGTGGCCGCAGATCAGCTCGCCGCCGCGCTGTCCCACGAGCGCGCGCACCTGCGCCGTCGCGATCCGCTGGCGCTGGCGCTCCTCACGCTGGCGTCGTTCGCCGCGCTGCCGTGGGTCGCGCGCGCGGCCACCGCCGCGTTCCGAGAGGCCGCCGAGGAGGCCGCCGACGCGGACGCCGCTCGCGCGCACGGCGCGGTGGGGGTCGCGGAAGCGCTCCTCTCGGTCGCGCGCCTCCAGACCCGGCTGCCGCTCCTCGCTTTCGGGGGCGAGGGGCTCGAACGGCGCGTCCGCGCCCTGCTGGCCGACGCCCCGGCGGCGCGGGGGTACGGCCCCGGGCTGGTGCTCGCGGGGACGATCGCGGGGATCGCCGCCGCGGTCCTGGCTTCCGAGCCGCTGCACCACGCCGTCGAGACCCTGCTGGGGTAGCGCCATCCTACTATTGGCGGTAGTAGGTTGACCCATGCGCCTCTACCCGCTCGCCGTCCCGGTCATGCTTGCGTGCGCCGGGCTCCCCGAGAAGCTCGCCGGCCCCGACGACCACGCACACGGCGACCACGGCCACGCCGACGAGCCGAGGGCCGCGGCGCACGGGCACGGCCACGACGCGGAGGAGGAAGACCCGCGCCCCGGCCTCTCCGTCCTTCGCTACGAAGGGCCGCTCGAGCTGTTCATGGAGTACCCCGCCTTCGTCGTGGGGCAGGAGTCGCCCCTCGTCGCCCACCTCACCGACACGCGCGACGCCGGCGGGTTCGAGTGGGTGACGACGGGGAAGGTGACCGCGACCCTGCGGTACGCGGACGGGGGCGAGGAGTCGTTCGTCGCGAACGAGCTCCTCCGCAACGGCATCTTCAAGCCCGTCGTGAAGCCGACCCGCGGGGGCCCGGCCCGGCTCGTCCTCGTGCTGGAGGGCGAGCAGGTGTCCGGGAGCGTCGACGTCGGCGACGTGGTCGTGCACCCCACGGTCGAGTCCGCTGTCGCCGCGGCGCCCGCCGAGAACGAGGCCGCCACCGTCCCCTGGCTGAAGGAGCAGCAGTGGAAGACGGTGTACGCGACGGCGTCCGCCGAGGCCGGGACCGTGCGCGCGGGCGTCCGGGCGACGGCGGAGATCGTCCCCGTCGCGGGGCAGGCCGCGGAGCTCTCGGCGCCGGTGGCCGGGCGCGTCGTCGCGGCGAAGGTGCCCTGGGTCGGCAAGCCGGTGAAGAAGGGCGAGGTCCTCGCCGAGGTGGTGCCGCTCGCCGGCGACCGCGCGGCTACCGAGCTCGAACTCGCCGCCGCGAAGAGCGAGCTGGCCCTCGCCGAGCGGGCGGCCGAGCGCGCGATCGAGCTGTTCCCGTCCGTGCTCTCGGAACGCGAGCGCGACTCGGCCCTCGCGGACCGCGACCGGGCACGCGCCCGGGTTGCCGCCGCGGAGACGCAGGTCGCCGCGTGGACGGGCGGGCGGGGATCGGGCGTGCCGCTCCGCTCGCCCATCGACGGGGTCGTGAGCTTCGCGGCGATCACGCCGGGGCAGGCCGTCGAGGCCGGCGCGCGGCTCGTCGCCGTCGTGGACGCCGCCGAGGTGTGGCTCGAGGCCCACGTAGCGGAGGCGGACGCCGCGAAGGTCGCCGGCACGCCCGGCGCCTCGTTCACGGTCGCCGGGACCGACCGCGTGTTCACGAGCGAGCGCCCCGTCGCGGTCGGCGCCGCGCTCGACCCGGCGAGCCGCACGCTGCCGGTCGTCTACGCGGTCCCGAACCCCGACGGCGTGCTCAAGCCCGGCATGTACGCGAAGGCGACCGTCTTCACCGGCGAGACGCGCGAGGGCGTGGTCATCCCCGCCTCCGCGGTCGTCGACGACGGCGGGGCGCCGACCGTCTTCGTGATGGAAGGCGGCGAGTCCTTCTTCCAACGGCGGATCACGCTCGGCGCGCGCGACGGCGAGCGCGTCCAGGTGCTCGACGGCGTGGCGCCGGGCGAGCGGGTCGTCAGCGCGGGGGCCTACGAGATCCTGCTCTCGACGAAGTCGGGCGCCATCCCCGAGCACGGGCACGCCCACTGATGCTGAACGACCTCATCCAGCTCTCGATCCGCAACCGCCTCCTCGTCGTGGCGGCCTCCGTGCTCCTCCTCGTCGTCGGGGCATTCGTGGTCCCGCGCGTGCCCGTCGACGTCTTCCCCGACATCACCGCGCCGACGGTCACCGTCCTGACCGAGGCCCACGGACTCGCCCCCGAGGAGGTCGAGACCCTCGTCACCTTCCCCATCGAGACCGCGGTGAACGGCGCGACGGGCGTGCGCCGCGTGCGGTCGGCCTCGGCCATCGGCATCTCGATCGTGTGGGTCGAGTTCGAGTGGGGGACGGACATCTACGTCGCGCGGCAGGTCGTGAACGAGAAGCTCCAGCTCGTCGCCGCCCAGCTCCCGCCCGACATGCCGCCGCCGACGATGGCGCCGATCTCCTCGGTGATGGGCGAGATCCTGTTCCTAGCGCTCTCTTGGGAGGACGACACGGAGGCCGCCACGATGGAGGCGCGCACGATCGCCGACCAGGTCGTCCGAAAGCGGCTCCTCTCGGTGCCCGGGGTCTCGCAGGTGATCCCCATCGGCGGCGGCGTGAAGCAGGTCCAGGTGCGGCTCCGCCCGGAGGCGCTCGCGGGCCGCGACGTGACGTGGGCGGAGGTGGAGGAGGCGCTGCGGCGCGGGAGCGGCAACGCCTCGGGCGGCTTCTACGAGCAGAACGGGCAGGAGCTCCTGCTGCGCGCGGTCGGTCGGGCGAACGGCGTGGACGACGTGGCCGAGACCGTCGTCGCCGTACGCGGCGGGCAGCCGGTGCTCGTGCGGGACGTCGCGGACGTGCGCGTCGCCCCGAAGATCAAGCGCGGCGAGGGCTCGGCGAACGCGAGGTCGGCGGTCGTCATGGCCGTGCTCAAGCAGCCCGAGGCGAACACGCTCGCGCTCACGGAACGCATCGACGAGACGCTCGACGAGATCGAGCGCACGCTGCCGGAGGGGCTCTCGCTGAACCGCCACGTCTTCCGCCAGTCGGAGTTCATCTCGGCCGCGGTCGACAACGTCTCCGAGGCCCTGCGCGACGGCGCGATCCTCGTCGCCGTCATCCTCCTGCTCTTCCTCGGCAACTTCCGCGCGGCGGCCATCTCGCTCTCGGCGATCCCGCTCTCGCTCGTGGTCGCCGTCCTCGTGCTCCACGGGTTCGGCATCACCATCAACACGATGACGCTCGGGGGGCTGACCATCGCGATCGGCTCGGTCGTCGACGACGCCATCATCGACGTTGAGAACGTGGTGCGGCGGCTCCGCGAGGACGGCGGGCGGACGGACGCGTGGCGCGTCATCTACGAGGCGTCCGTGGAGGTGCGGACCTCCATCGTGTTCGCGACGCTCATCATCGTGCTCGTCTTCCTCCCGCTCTTCTTCCTCTCCGGGCTCGAGGGCCGGATGCTCGCGCCGCTGGGCCTCGCCTACGTGGTCGCGCTGGGCGCGTCGCTCTTCGTCGCCGTCACGCTCACTCCCGCGCTGTGCTCCTACCTGCTTCCGGGGCACCTCGGCGCGCACGAGAGCCGGCTGATGGCGTGGCTGAAGGCGCGCTACGCGCCGGTCCTCGACGGGGCCCTGCGCCGGCCGGGCCTCGTGCTCGGCGCGTCCGGGCTCGCGTTCGTCGCGTCGCTCGCGGTGCTCCCGTTCCTCGGCCGCTCCTTCCTCCCCGAGTTCAACGAGGGCGCGCTGACCATCAACGTCGTGACGCTACCGGGCACGTCGCTCGCCGAGTCCGACCGCCTCGGACGGCGCATCGAGGAGGCGCTGCTCGCCATCCCGGAGGTGACACACACGTCCCGCCGGACCGGCCGCGCCGAGCTCGACGAGCACGCCCAGGACGTGAACGCCGCCGAGCTTGACGTCGGCATCGACCTCGCCCGCGGCGAGCGCGCCCGGGACGACGTCCTCGCGGACGTGCGGAGCGCAATGGCGCAGATCCCCGGCGCCATCGTCACGGTTGGCCAGCCGCTCTCGCACCGCATCGACCACATGCTGTCGGGCACGCGCGCGAACATCGCGATCAAGCTGTTCGGCGACGACCTCGGCACCCTCCGGCAGCTCGCGACACGGATTGAGGCGGTCGCGAAGACGGTGCCCGGGGCCGTCGACGTGGCCGTCGAGCAGCAGGTGGACATCCCCGAGGTCGAGATCCGTGCCGACCGCGCCGCGCTCGCCCGCTACGGGCTCGGCGCCGGGGAGCTGGCCGAGTCGGTCGAGCGCGCGTTCGCCGGCGAGACCGTCGGGATCCTGCTCGAGGGGCAGCGCACCGTCGAGCTGGCGCTGCGCTACGACGACTCGGTCCGGGAGAGCCTCGACGCCATCGCCGCGACGCCCATCGACACGCCCGTCGGCGTGCGCGTGCCGCTCGGCGCGCTCGCGACGCTGGTGCGCGACGCGAGCCCCAACACCATCGCGCGCGAGGGCGTGGCGCGGAAGATGGTCGTCCAGGCGAACGTCGCCGACCGCGACCTCGCCGCGGTCGTCGCGGACCTGCGCGCCCGCGTGGAGGCCGAGGTCCCGCTGCCCGAGGGCTACTTCGTCGTGTACGGCGGCCAATTCGAGAGCGCGACGGAGGCCACGCGCACCATCACGCTGCTCGGCGTGGGCGTGATCGTCGGCATCTTCCTGCTGCTCACGGTGGCCTACGGTTCGGCGCGCAACGCGACCCTCACGCTCGTGAACCTGCCGCTCGCGCTGGTCGGCGGGGTCGCCGCGGTCGCGCTCGGCTCGGGGGTCCTGTCGATCCCCGCGCTCGTCGGGTTCATCACGCTCTTCGGCATCGCCACGCGCAACGGCATCCTCATGATCACGCACTACGAACAGCTCCTGGTCGAGGGAAGGTCGCTGACCGAGGCGGTCGTGCAGGGGTCGATGGAGCGGCTGGCCCCCGTGCTGATGACCGCGCTCTGCGCCGGCCTCGCGCTGATCCCGCTCGTCCTCGCCGCGGACGAGCCCGGCAACGAAATCCAGGCGCCGATGGGCGTGGTGCTGCTCGGCGGGCTCCTGTCGAGCACGGTCCTCAACATGCTCGTGGTGCCGGTCCTGTTCCGCCGGTACGGGAGGGTGTCGTGATGGGTTGGCTCGTGCTGCACCTGCTCGTGCCCGGGGCGCTCGCGCTGACCCCGGTCGAGGCGGTGGCCGCCGCGCTCGCGAACGACCCCGCGCTCGCCGAGGCCGAGGCGCGCGTGGACGCCGCGCGTGGGGCACGGGCGGCGAGCCTCTGGCTGCGCGACAACCCCGAGGTCTACGCGCGCGTGGGGGACGAGCGGATCGAGGTCGAGGCGTCCCAGGCGATCTCGCTCACGGGGGAGGGGCTCGCCGCCGGTCGGGTGGCGCGCGCGGAGGTCGAGGCGGCGGAGGCGGCCTTGTCGCGGGCGAGGCTCATCGCGGCGGCGGAGGCGCGGCGGACGTACGTCCACGCCGTGGTCGCCGAGGCGGACCTGGCCGTATCGGCCGACGAGCGGGACACCGCGAAGAAGGTGCGCGCGGCCGCCGAAGCACGGCTGGCGGCCGGCGATGCGCCGGAGCTGGAGGCCCGGCTTGCGCGGCTGGAGGAGGCGCGCGCGACGGCGGCCTGGCTGCGGGCGCTCGACGCCGCGGCCGAGGCCCGGGCGGAGCTGGCGGCGCGGGTGGGCGGTCCGGTCGAGGACCTCGCGGGCGATCCGCTCGCCGCGGCTCCGCGGGAAGGAGAGGCGGGGGAGCGCGGGGACGTGCGCGCTGCCGAGGCGCGGGCGGAGGCGGCGCAGGCGGCGCTCGCGCGCGAGCGTGCGGCGATCCTGCCCGCGGTGGAAGTGGGGGTCTTCTACGAGGGCTTCGGTGGGCTCGGCGCCGCGGGGCCCACCCTGGGGCTGGAGGTGCCGCTGTGGCACCGCAACGAGGCGGGCGTCGGGGCGGCGAAGGGGGAGGTCCGTGCCGCGGACGCCGCGGTGGCGTCCACGCGGGCGCGCGCGGAGGAGGAGGCACGCGCCGCGGCCGAGCGGCTCGAAGCGGTGCGCGCGGGCCTCCCGGACATCTCCGGGGACGCGGAGGCGGCGCTCGCCGCCATCGACCGCGCGGTGGCCGCCGGCGAGCTCGGCGCCCTCGACGCGGCGACGCTCCGGGCGCGCGTGTACGAGGGGCAGCGCGGGTGGTTCGAGGCGCGCGCGGCGGAGGCGGAGGCGCGCATCGCGGCGGCGCTCGCGCTCGGGAGCGAGGGGCTGCTCGTCCCGTGACGCTGCCCGTCGCGGCCCCCGCGCTCTGTGAGGTCGACGCGAACCCTGGAGTTCGCAGGGGTGACCGGCATGCGCCGGCACAGGCCGCGCCTGGCTACTGCATCCACGCCGTCGAGAAGTAGCGGTCCCACGAGTCGGGGAGGATCGCGACGACCGGCCCATCGCCCGGCCTCGCCCTCGCCGCCACGCGGAGCGCCGCCGCCACCGCGGTCCCGGCCGAGCCCCCCACGAGGAGCCCTTCCTCCGCCTGGAGGCGACGCGCGACGGCGAAGCTCTCCTCGTCCGACACGACCTCCGCCTCGTCCACGACGCGCGGGTCGAACACCTCCGGCGCGCGGCTCGACCCGATGCCCTCGACCTTGTAGGGCGCGTCTTCGCCGAGCCGGCCCGTGCGCACGAGCTCCGCGAGGCCCGATCCCGCGGGGTCCGCGAGCACGACACGCACCCGCGGGTCGAGGCGTTTCAGGAACCGCCCCACCCCGGTGAGCGTGCCCCCGGTGCCGACGCCCGCGACGAACGCTCCGACGCGGCCGGCCTGCTCGAGGATCTCGGGCCCGGTGCTCTCCTCGTGGACCCGGACGTTGACCGGGTTGCGGAACTGGTCGGTGAGGAACCAGCCCTCCTCCTCGGCGAGCCGGCGGGCGACGTTCTGGAAGTTGCGCTCGTCGTCCGGCGGCGCGTTCGGCGTGACGATCACCCGGGCGCCCACGGCCCGGAGCGCGCGGCGCTTGTCGACCGACATCTTCTCCGGCATCACGCAGACGAGCCCGTACCCCCGGGCGGCCGCGACCAGCGCGAGGCCGATCCCCGTGTTCCCAGCGGTCGCCTCCACCAGCGTGCCCCCTGCCCGCAGGAGGCCGCGCGCCTCGGCGTCCGCGACGATGGCGACGGCGATCCGGTCCTTCACGCTCCCGCCCGGGTTGAGGTGCTCGCACTTCACGAGCACGGGCACCGGCAGGTCCGCCCCGACCCGGCGGAGCCGCACGAGGGGCGTGCGTCCCACGGCGTCGAGGATCGAGGCGTGCGTCACGGGGGCTCCTTCGGGCATCGGCTTGTGCGAGTCCACCATCGGTCTCCTGGCTGGTTGCCGGTGGCGGCTTCGACGGACTATTCAGCTATTCAAGCAATCGGTAGACGAGTGGAGAAGCGCGAGTTCAAGGACCGCCTCTTTGAGCGGTTCGCCGCGGTGGCCAAGGCCCTCGCCAGCCCGAAGCGTATCGAGCTGCTGGAGCTTTTGGCCCAGACCGAGCGCACGGTCGAGTGGCTGGCGCAGGCCACCGGCATGAGCGTGGCCAACACGTCGCAACACCTCCAGGTGCTCCGCGGCGCGCAGCTTGTCGACGCGAGGAAGGAGGGGCTCTACGTCCACTACCGCCTCGCGAGCCCCGCGGTGCACGACGTCCACCGCGCGCTTCGCGCCGTCGCCGAGGAGCGCGACGCCGAGGTGGAACGGCTCGCGCGCTCGTTCTTCGGCGATCGCGAGGGGCTCGAGGCGGTCGCGATGACGGACCTGCTGGCGCGGGCGCGCAGCGGCGAGGTCGTCGTCATCGACGTGCGCCCCGCCGAGGAGTTCGCGGCGGCCCACGTCGCCGGCGCGCGCTCCGTCCCGCTCTCCGCGCTCGACGAGCTCGCCGGGCAGCTTTCGGGGGAGGTCACCGTGGTCGCCTACTGTCGCGGTCCGTACTGCGTGCTCGCGGACGAGGCGGTCCGCCGGCTTCGCGAGCGGGGCGTGGACGCGCGGCGCATGGACGGCGGCCTGCCCGAGTGGCGGGCGGCCGGCCTGCCCGTCGAGCGGGGGCGGGGGTGAGCGCGCCGGTCGCCGAGGAAGGGCCAGTCCTCGGCATCGACGTCGCGGACATGCGGGCCCTTCGCGCCGGAGGCGCTTCGGTGCTCGCCGTAGACGTCCGCACGCGCGGCGAGTTCGATCGCGACCACGTCGACGCGGCGCTCCACGTCGCCGGACCCGACCTTCTCGCGCGGCTGTCGGATCTCCGCGCCGCCGACCTCGTGGTGTGCGTGTGCGACGGCGGCACGCGCTCGATCGGTGCCGCGCGCCTGCTGCGCCACCACGGCCTGCCACGCACCCGCTACCTCGTCGGCGGGGTCCCCGCGTGGCGAGCAGAGACGACTGACTTCGGAAGGAGAGAGCCATGAATACCCTGGTGGTCATCAACGACGCCCCCTACGGCACCGAGCGGGCGTACAACGCGCTGCGGCTCGCCGGTGCCGTCGCCCGCAACGAGGGCCAGTCGGTCCGCGTCTTCCTCGTGGGCGACGCCGCCGCGTGCGCCCAGGCGGGCCAGCGCGTGCCGAGCGGCTACTACAACGTCGAGACGATGCTGAAGAGCGCCGTCCGCCACGGCGCCGAGGTCGGCGTGTGCGGGAGCTGCATGGACGCCCGGGGCATCGCCGGCGAGCACCTCGCGGAGGGCACGCGGCGGAGCTCGCTGGAGGAGTGGGCGAGCTGGACGGTCTGGGCCGACAAAGTCGTGGTCTTCTGAGATGGGCACCACCACGCTGATCCTCGGCGGGGGCGTGGGCGGCCTCGCCACCGCGCGGGCACTCCGCACCCGCCTCGGCCGCGAGCACAGCGTCGTGCTCGTCGAGCGGGAGACGGAGCACCGCTTCGCGCCGTCGCTCCTGTGGGTGCTCACGGGGGACCGCCGCCCCGAGGATTTCGCCCGCCCGATGGAGCGGTTGTCCGCGCGCGGCGTGCAGGTCGTCCGCGGCGAGATCGCGGGGATTGACCCCGCGCGTCGGGCCGTCACGCTCGCCGATGGGCGCGCCTTCGAGGGGGACCACCTCGTCGTTGCGCTCGGCGCGGAGCACGACAAGAGCGCGCAGGCGGGCCTCGCCGAAGCGGGCCACTGCCTCTACGACGTGGAGGGCGCCGAGACCATCCGCGATGCGCTCCTACGCCTGGAGCGCGGCCGTGTCGTCGTGCTCACGGCCGCGCCCGCCTACAAGTGCCCCGCCGCGCCGTACGAGGCCGCGATGCTGATCGAGGCGCGCCTCCGGTCCCTCGGGCGCCGCGAGCACGCCTCCGTCGCCATCTACGCGGCCGAGCCCGCCCCGATGGGGACCGCAGGCCCGGAGGTAAGCGCCGCGCTGCGGGGCATGCTGGGCCAGAAGGACATCGACTACCACCCCGAGCACGTGCTGGAGCGCGCCGAGCCGGGGCAACTCCACTTCAAGAACGGCACGTCGGCCACCTTCGACCTGCTCGCGTACGTGCCGGTACACCGCGCGCCCGCAACGGTCGTCGAAGCGGGGCTCGTGAACGCGACCGGGTGGGTCCCGGTGGACCGGGGCACGCTGGCGACGTCGCACCCGGGCGTCTACGCGATCGGGGACGTGACCGTCATCCCGCTGACGATGGGGCGTCCCCTTCCGAAGGCCGGGGTGTTCGCGCACGCGCAGGCCGAGGTCGTCGCCGCGAACATCGCGCGGGAGGTGACCGGGAAGGGCGAGCCGCGGACCTTCGACGGGCACGGCGGGTGCTTCGTCGAGGTCGGCGACGGCCGCGCCGCGTACGGATCCGGGGACTTCTACGCCGAGCCCCGGCCGGCGGTGTCGCTCCGGGCGCCCTCGTTCGTCTGGCACCTCGGCAAGGTCTGGTTCGAGAAGTCCTGGCTCTGGCGCCACCCGTGACGCCCGAGACCTACGCGGCCTGGCGCGCGACGCCGCTCGGTGCGACGACGGAGCGCCTCGAGCACGCGGTCCTCGTCGACCTCCTCGGCGACCCGACCGGGCTCGACGTGCTGGACATCGGGTGCGGCGACGGGGAGTGGGCGCTCCTCCTCGCGCGCCGCGGCGCTCGCGTGTCCGCGATCGACGTGTCCCCGGCGATGGTCGAGTCCGCCCGTGCGCGCTTCGCCGGGGCAGGCTTCGACGCCGACGTGCGCCTCGCCGACGCCGAGGATCTGCCGTTCCCGGCCGCGTCGTTCGACCGCGTGTCGATCGTGACCGCCCTCTGCTTCGTGGACCATCCCGAGGTCGCCGCGCGCGAGGCCGCGCGTGTGCTTCGGCCCGGCGGGTTGCTGGTCGTCGGGGAGCTTGGCCGCTTCAGCTCCTGGGCGATGCGGCGGCGCGTGAGGGGTTGGCTCGGCGACGCCACGTGGCGAAACGCGCGCTTCTGGAGTGCGGGAGAGCTACGGCGGCTGACGAGCTCCGCCGGACTGGTCCCCGAGCGGAGGGGCACCGCCATCTACTTCCCGCACTCAGACCAGGCCGCTCGCCGGTTCGAGCGGCTCGACGCCGCGGTGGGCAGGCTGCTTGGTCAGGTCGGCGCGGCGTTCGTCGCCGTCTCCGCGCGCCGGCCCACCGCCTGATGCTCACCCGTCCGCGAGCCAGCCCAACGTGCCCCCCTCGAGGAACCCGACGTCGCCCGCGCCCGCCGCCGCAAGCAGGGCCGCCGCGCCGGCCGAGCGGCCTCCGCCCTTGCCGCACGCGGTCACGATCGGGCGGTCGAGCGGGATGCGGCGCGGGTCCGCCTCGATCGCCGCGAGCGGGACGTTGACCGCCCCGTCGATGTGGCCGGCAGCGAACTCCTCAGGCGACCGCACGTCGAGGACCATGACCTGCTCGCCCGCCGCCAGCCGCGCGCGCAGCTCCGCGCGAGACACCTCCCGACTCATGCCGCCTCCTGGATGGACTTCCGCGCGAGCGTCTCGCGCATCCGTACCGCCACGACGACGCCGGACGCGAACGTCACCGCCGCGACCAGCCAAACCGCCGCGCTCACGCCGAACACGTCGGCCACCACGCCCGCGAGCAGCGCGCCGATCGCGTACCCCATGTCGCGCCAGAGCCGGTACGTGCCCATCGCTGAAGCGCGCCACGACGGGTGGGCGACGTCGCCGATCGCCGCGAGGATCGTCGGGTAGACCATCGCCGTCCCCAGCCCGAGCAGGACCTGCCCCGCGACGAACGCGGGGACTGCGTCGCCCGTGGCGACGGCCGCGATGCCCACGGCCTGGACCATCATCCCGCCGGCGACCAGCCACTTCCGGCCGATCCTGTCGGAGAGCGCGCCGGTCACGAGCTGGGAGGCGCCCCAAACGGCAGGGTAGAGCGCGGCGAGCCAGCCGATCTCGGCGAGCCCGAGCCCCGCGCTGGCGAAGACGAGCGGGAAGAGCCCCCACGCCATGCCGTCGTTGAGGTTGTTCACGAGGCCCGCCTGGGTGACGGAGGAGAGCTGGCGGTCGAGCAGCGTCGTCTTCCAGAACACCTCGCGCTGCGTCGGGAGCCCCTCGGGCGGCGCGCCGCCGGCGAGCGAGGCCTCGTGCTTCACGTGGTGCAGCGTCTCGCGCACCACCAGCGCGGACAGCCCGAGCCCGAGCCCCACGTAGGCGGCGCCGAGGAAGAACGGCTCGGGGCGGAGCCCCCAGCGGTCCGCGACCCAGCCGGTCGCCAGCGCGGACCCGGCCACCGCGAAGTACCCCGCGAACTCGTTGAGGCCCATCGCGAGGCCCCGCTGCTTCGGCCCCGTGAGGTCCACCTTCATGATGACCGTGGTGGACCACGTCAGCCCCTGGCTCACGCCGAGGAGCACGTTGGCGAACAGGACCCACGCCCACGACGGCGCCCACATCAGCAGGAACGGCACCGGCACGGCCACGATCCAGCCGCCCACGAGCACCCGCTTGCGGCCGACGACGTCGGACAGGCGTCCGGCGAGGTAGTTCGTCAGCGCCTTGCTCACCCCGAAGGCCACGATGAAGGAGAGCGCGGCGGTCTTCGCGACGAGGCCGAACTCCGCCTCGGCCAGCGGCGGGAGGATGCTGCGCTCCATGCCGACCATCGCGCCCACGAAGGCGTTCACGACGACGAGCAGGGAGAACTGCGCGAGGTTCTCGCGCAGGCCGAGACGGGGTGGATTCACGTGGCCCCCAGCCGGAGGGGCCACAGGCTGCGCCGGAGGAAGTCGCGCGGGACGACGTCGTCGCCCCGGAAGCCGAGGCGGCGCGGCGGGTGATCGGGCACCGACGCCGTCCCGAACAGCCAGTCCCACGCGGAGAGGATGATCCCGAAGTTGCGCGCCTCGCGGGCGTCGGCGTCGTGGTGCCAGAGGTGCATCCGCGGGTTGTTGAGCACGTAGCGCCAGAGCCCGTGGCCCCAGTCGAGGTTCGCGTGGTTGAGGTGCCCGACGAGCGTGCCGAGCACCGCGTGGACCATCAGCGCGTCGCCGGAGAAGCCGAGGAGCGCGAGCGGCACGTACTTCGCGGCCTTGTAGACGACCGCCTCCGCCCAGTGGAAGCGGAACGAGACGATCCAGTCCATCTCGCCGTCCCGGACGGAGTGGTGGACCTGGTGGAAGCGCCAGAGCGCCGGGACCCCGTGCAGGAGCCGGTGGACGTTCCACTCGACGAAGTCGAGGAGCACCACGGCCGCGGCCGCCTGCGCCGCGAGGGGCCACCCGGCCACCCAGCGGCGGTCGACCAGCCCGGCCACCCCGCTCGCGTCGAGGGCCGGGCCGACCGTCGCCGCGAAGGCCGCGGCGAGCGCGACGCCGAGGAGGTGCCCGTTGAACACGAGGTACACGACGTCCCAGCCGAGACCGGGACGGAGCGCGCGCTGCGCGGGCCGCGCGGGGGCCAGCCGCTCGAGGAGGAAGACGCCGGCGGACAGGACGGCGAGCCACGCGGCGTAGCTCATGCCGGCGTTCCGGCGGCTCGCGCGTCGGCCGCCCGTCGCTCGTCACGGAGCGCGACGAGCGCGCTCCCGGCGAAGATCGCCGCCATCGTGGCGATGCTCTGCGCGGAGAGGATCGGCAGGCCCGCGAGCCCGTGGCCCACGGTACAGCCTTTGGCGAGCGCCGCGCTCGCACCCAGGACGAGGCCGGCGATCAGCGCCTTCCCGAGCTCCGCGCGGGACCCGACCTTCAGCTTGACCGGCCCGTCTCGCCGGGCAGCCGCCCAGGCCCCGGCGGGGATGCCGAGGACGAAGAGCGCGTCCCACGAGAGCGCCGCCGACGGGCTCGCGGGCGCGCCGAGGAGCGCCACGGCGCCGGGTATGACGGCGACGCCGAAGTCCCGCCCGGCGAGGGCCGAGAGCGGCCATGCGCCGAGCGCGATGATCCCGATCACCGTGCCCGCCTTCCGCCACGACCACGCCCCCGCCTTCCCCGGGGCCGCGAAGGCGAGCCCGACGAGCACCCCCACGCCGACGAGCGGCGCGAGCCACGCGGGCGGCGCCGGCAGGCTCCAGGCGGGGAGCGGGAGGCTCGGCAACGCGACGCCGGCGAGCGCGGCGCCCGCCGTGATGCCGAAGAACACGAACAGCGCCGGGAGGCTGCCCCCGCCGAGCTTGTACCAGGCGCCCGCCGCGCACCCGCTCGCCGACTTCATCGCCGCGCCGAAGGCGAGCCCGCCGACGACCGCGCCGATCGGCTGGAACGGCATCGCGCCCGGACGGGGCAGCCCGGCCGCGAAGAGCACGGGCAGCGCGACGGCCTGGATCGCGACCGCGAGCAGGAGCGCCTTCACCTTCGTGAGGTCCCGCCGCGTGGCCGCGACCCGGAACCCCGAGTTCATGCAGAACGCGCCGCGCTGCGCGGCGTAGCCGTAAGCGAGGCCGACGAGGAGGCCGGAGGCGGCGAGGGGGGAGGCGCTCACACGATAATCAATAGAATACTTGACTACTGCGGTCAAGGGGCATGCCCGGTGGCCCTCGGCCGAGCGCCTCGTGTCGAGGAGACGCGCGGACAGCTTCAACCGACGCAAGGGGCTCCGTTGCCCACTCCATCGAACCGACCACGGGGTGCCCGCTGCCCTCCGTTGGGCTGAGGGTCGTGCCCGCCTCCGCGAGGAAGTGCAGCTTTATCCGTTACCCGCTCCTTACACACCCCTGTCGGCGAGCACCTCGAGCAGCCCAACTTCGGGCTCTCGATCACCGCCCTGGATCGGGCGGGCATGCTGCTGGCATCGATCGACCCCGCGACCACGGAGCCAGCAGGGCTGGCCGAGCGTGTCGCGGCGCTCCGGACGCCGTGCGGCTGAATTTCGCCGACGACGGACAGCTGACGAGATTGCTGGAGCTCGAGGCGAGCCTGGGGACCTTGGCGGGCCTCTGAACGGGATCGGGCCTCGCGAGCGCGCGTACACTCTCTCCAGCGTCCATGACCGCCTCCCAACCTGCACAGCCCCTTCCCGCCTGGCTGGACATCCCCCCGAGCCGCGTGCCCGTCCTTCCCACGGTCTCGCGCCTGCAAGCCCTGCCCTACCTCGAGCTCGCGTGGGAGGACTTCGAGCGGCTGGTCCTCCGCGTCGCGCGGGAGCGGGACGAGATCATCGGGTGCAGACTCTACGGCGTCCGTGGGGATGACCAGCACGGCATCGACTTGTACGCGCGCAACGGCAAGTCGGAGCGCTATTTCGTCTACCAGTGCAAGCGGGTCCGCTCCTTCACGGCGTCCGACATCACGGCAGCAGTCTCGGTGTTCATGGCGGGCGCCTGGTTCGGCCGCGCGCAGACGTTCGTCCTTTGCACCGCCACTTCCCTCAGGACCGCCGCGTTGTCCGAGCAGGTGGAGGTCGAGCGCGCGCGCCTGCGCGAGCACGGAATCACCTTCGACACGCTCGACGCCGCCGAGCTCGATGTGGTCCTGAAACTCCATCCCCACCTGGTCGACGACTTTTTCGGGCGGGCGATGTGCGAGGCCTTCTGCGGCGTCGAGGTCTCGTCGAAGCTGGCCCGGCGCCTCGACGGATTTCGCGTAGTCGAATTCCGCAAGCGGATGCGGGACCTCTACAGCGCGCTGTTCGTCCAGCACGACCCGGGCCTCCCGATGCCGCCGAGTCTGTCGGACCGGCCGATCCCCCTCCGGGACCGGTACGTGCTCCCCGACGTCTTCCCAGTGGAGCCCGCCCCGACTCCGAGGGTGGTCGAGCGGGCCCGGCGCGAGGGGCCATGGGGGGACGACACGGACGCGCGCGCCCTGGTGCACCAGGCCGGAGAGGTCAGGACGAGGCAGGGCCTGGCCGCGTGGCTGCGGACCGCACCGCGGTGCCTCCTCCTGGGCGGGCCCGGGAGTGGCAAGAGCAGCGCCCTGCGCTTCGTCCAGCTCGACCTCCTGTCGGACGCCCCCGTGAGCCCGGAGATCGCCGCCGCGTGGGGCTCGCGGCTCCCCGTCTGGATCTCGTTCCCGTATTGGACCGCGCTCATTGCGAGGAGTCCAAGCGGATGTTCCCTGCCAGAATGCGTACGGAGATGGCTCGAACAATACGGATACGCCGAAGTGTGGCCTCTGGTGGACGAGGCCCTCGCGGACGATCGTGTCCTCCTCCTCGTCGACGGGCTCGACGAGTGGAGCACGCCCGAATCTGCCGAATCCGCCGCGCACCTCCTGCAGGTCTACGTACAGGCTCGCAACCTCCCGGTGATCGCGGCCGGCCGGCCACACGGCGTCAAGCGGCTCGATCTCGCTGGGGGCGGCTGGAGGCTGGCAGAGCTCGCCGAGCTGAGCCAGACGCAGCAATCCACGCTCGTTGGCCTGTGGCTACGCCACCGATTCTCGAGCGAGGCCACGGACCAACCCCAGGTCAATCGCCTCGCGGAGCTGGAGTCCGCGCGCTTCCTCGAGCAGCTTCGGGGGACGCCGCGGCTCGGCGACCTGGCGCAGAACCCGATGTTGCTCCTGCTGCTGTTGTACCTGGACATCCACAAGTCAGGTTTGCCCGGCAACCGGTTCGAGGCGATGACCGACGTCCTCGACCACCTCATCACCGTTCACCCCAAAGGTCGAGCGCGCGCCGGTTTGGCGAGCCAGCGTCAAGCGCTCGATTCGCGCCACGTTCGGGACGCTCTCGCCAGGCTGGCGTTCATCCTTCACCGCGACCATCCATCGGGCGTTGCGGACGTCGCGGTGGCTACATCGGTGATGCACGCCGCGCTCGGCGAGGACGACGACCTCTCCGTGGGCCTCGCCACAGAATCCGCCGAACGCGCGGCCACCGAGCTCCTCGAGGCCGCGATCTCCCAATTTGGGCTCCTGCTTCGTGTGGGCCCAGCGCAGGTCGCGTTCTTCCATCGTTCAGCCCAGGAGCACTTGGCGGCCCACCACGCAGCCCGCCTCCCACCTCATGAGCAGGGCCGTCTGCTCCAGCAGATTGGGCTCGAGCCGGGCTGGGAGCACGTGGTCCTCGCGCTCATCTGGTTGTCACCTTCGCCCGCGGAAACCAGCCGACTCCTCTCGTGCCTGCCTTCGGATGTGGTGGGACTGGAATTGGAGCAGAAAATGCGCCTGCATGCCGAGGTGGCATTCGGTCCCTTCCAGTCTCCGGCGCCCTGGCGAAGGGAAGCCATGCAGGCCGTCGAGCGGGAGATCGAGGTCGGCGAGCGCCTCGAGCAACGGCAGGACCTGCTGCAGCGCCTGCTCCCCGGCATCCAGGACGTCAGGATCGGAGGGGAGGTTCAGCGCCTGGTCAGTCGCTGGAAGGTCTCTCGTGAGTCCTGGCGGGCGGGAACACTCGCGGGGGTGGAGCGGTGGCCGAGGTCCCCCGAGACGTGGCACGTGCTACGTGTCGCCCTGAACGACGACGACATGGCCGTGCAGCGCGCGGCCGGCCACGCCTTCGCCGCCGTCTACGGCGGGGATCCCGAGGTAGGCGAAGCGCTGGTAGGGCTCGCCGGTGGGAGCGGAAGGCCGTCGACGAGGGCTGCCGCGCTTGGCGCGCTCCTGCGCGGATGGCCGTCGATGGAAGCCCTCACCGCGTTGTTACGCAGCGCCCGGACGTCCATGAGCGAGATCGTCGTGCTCGCCGCCATCGAGGGGCGCGTGGAGCGCGCTGAGCAGGACGACGACGACCTCCGTGTCCTCCTCGAGTCGGTGAGCGGGGCATGGCGCACCGAGACACCGTGGAGCGAGGCCGCGCCCGGCATGCTCGCGAGCGGATGGAAGGGAGACGACCGGCTGAAGGCAGCCTGCCTCCGGTCCGTCGGGAGGAGGGTGGAGTACGGCGAGGGTGTCCGCCGCTCGGTGGCCGAGCGGCTCCTCCTCGCCGCGTTCCCGGGAGACGACGACGTGGCCGCCTACATCGCGGACCAGCTTCGAAGCGAGAGATTCCCGTTCAATGGAATCGGCCACGGCGCCTGGTATTCGATTGCCAGGCATTTCGCTGGACACCCTGTCGTCTCGGGGGCCGCCGCAGACTGGATCGTTCGACAGGACTTCCCTGAGCCGCAGATGGCCATCCTCGCGTCGGTCGCACCAACGGACCGAGTGCGCACGCACCTGTTGACGAGACTCTCTCGTTCTTCCTTCCCGCATTGGGCCGCAGGCGCGCTCCTGGATCTCTGGGGACCGGGCGACGGGGCCGTGTTGCAGGGGCTGACGGACCACCTGGCCGGAGCATCCCCGGCCGCCCAGTCGCGCATCGCGCACCTCCTCCCTCGGTGGATGAGTCCGGGGGAATGCATCCCGAGGCTTCGGTCCATGCTGGAGGACCCGAGCTGCATGCGCCCGGATCTCGTGCTCTCCGGCTTCGCCGCACTGGACGGGATCGACCGGGAGGAAGTCGTCCAACTGGCCCTCCGTCACCTCGATCGGGGCCTCATTGGTTCACCGCTCTGGGAGCTGATCCACTCGTTCCCCGACGTACCTTCAGTCCGCGAGGCCACGCTTCGCATGCTCGACACGCGCGACGCCCCCCTGTCGCCGGCTGTGCGTGTCTACGGGGACGATGGCGAACTGCGGGCGGCCCTCGCCGAATGCCTCATGCCCGCCCCCGTACCCCTGCGTGCCCAGATCGTCGACTTCCTCGGTCGACAGCCCTACGCAGACCTGGGGGCCACGCGCCTGCTCGACGACTTCGATCTCGAGCACGATCCCGAATTGATGGCGCTCGGGGCCAGCGCGCGTGCGCGACGGGCGACGGGGCAGACCATTCCCGCGCTGCTGGACAAGCTGACCGCGATGGTGACCGCCCTCGGGCCCGAGTACTCCGAGCGTCGTCGCGCGGGGTTCGTCGGACTGCTCGCGATGGGGCGGCTCGACGTCTTTACCGGGCTGCACGATCCCTTCAAGGATGACGATCCGCTGTGCCTCGAGGTGGACGCGCTCGGCGGCGACCGGGCCTTTCTGCGACACGTGGCCGAGCGTTGGACCGAGATCCACGAGGCGCTCGGGGGGGCGTTCGAATTGCGGATGGGAATTCAGCGGCACGGACATGTCTTTTGGGAGGCGTTGTGTCGCGTGGCCATTGAGTTTCCGGAGACGCACGCGGACGTACTCGTCGCCCTGTCCGCCGACGAAGAATTGGCGACATCCGTGGAAGGGCTCGGCTTCCTGGCGCGGGTCGGCATTCCCCCCGAACTGCTGCAGGAGCGCATCCTCGCCGCCCTCGACGTCGCCGACGGCAAGTACATCCGCGCAATGGACGTCGAGCGCGCCATGTACGCCTGTGACCTGCTCCTGCAGCGCTTTGCCGGCGACGCCCACGTCGCGGAAGGACTGGCCGAGGACGTGCAGCGTGGCCGGCGTGGACGCCTTGCGGCCTTGTGCCGTGGGTGGCCCCAGCATCCGCGTGTAACGGCGCTCTACGACGAAGCCCTGGCAACCCGGCGATGGGCCCCCGGTGATCGCGAACTGCTCTACGCCCGCATGCCAGCCGACACCCTCTGGGACCGAGTGGCGCAGGACCTCGAGGAGGTGGAGGAGCGATGGCTGCGCATTGTCGTCGCGGCGCCGCTCGCGGCGAGGCTGGCGCGCGATGCCGACGCGCGCGCGCTCCTCCACCAGACGGTGCTCCAAGGGCGAGCGAGCGCGCTTCAGAGGGCTGCCATCCCGACCATCTTGAAGATTGCCGGCGGCGTGACACCGGACCTGGAGAGATGGTGCCGAGAGGAGATTGTCCGACAGTCCCGAACCGACGCCCCCGAGCTCGGCCTCGACCTCCGGCTCGGCGAGGTCCGAGGAGTCTCCCTCGCGCTCATGGACGTGATCGCTTCCTGAGGGAGGTCGCGGCTACTTCGCCGCCTCCGCGTCGTCCGCCGCGTCCTCGTCGGGACGCGCGACGTACCGGTCGGGGTGGTCCTCGATGACACACCGCGCGAGATGCAGAGGAGCGGGCAGCCGCAGGGTCCGCGTCCACGTGGGAGCCGCTCGGCACAGCTCGGCGCCAAACACACACAGGTCCTCGGCCTGGAACGGCCCCGGGGCCTTGCACCAGAACTCCGTGGCGCTGGCGGTCTGCCAGTTGTCCCCGAGGACCTGCGGGTACGGTCCCTTCGCGGCCGCGAAGCGCGTCTGCTGAAGGGTGCGCGCCCCTCCCTTCGCGGCGGCGACGGGCGGCGGGTCCACGTAGAAGAAGGCATGGTCTACGCGAACCTCCGCGATCTTCATGAGCTTGTTCGTCATGCCGTTCTTCCGCGGCTCCTCCCACGTGCCGTCGCCAGCCGGACGCGGAAGCTCGCCTGTCTCCGCGCGGACACGAACCAGAGCGGTCCTCGGGTCCCCCGCGAAGCGCGGAAGACTACCTTCGCCGGGATCCGCCAGGCCGTACCAGAGGCGGCGCGTGCCCTGGGCCTCGAGGAAGACCACGGCCCGATCAGAGGGATACCGCGTGAGGAGCTGGTCGATCGCGTCCTCGATGCTCGTGGCGACGTCGCGGTCGCGCGCGTTGTGGTCCCCCGCGAGAAAGTTGGCAGTCGAACGGCCGAGGGGCTCCCACTTTCCGCGGAAGGGGTCGTAGCCGAGGGCCTTCCGCGTTCCCGCCTTGAGCGCGACCATCGACAGGACGTACCCCCTCCCCCGCCGGCGCAGCCGGTCTGCCGCATCCCGGCCCTGCTGGTGCACAACCGCGGCGCCGACCACCCAGATGGCGCTGGAATCGCCCTCCATCGCCGGGACCGGCATGGGGAGGGTTCCCGCGCTGCGAAAGAGGTCCCAGACCGCGTTCTGGGCGGAGAAGTCATTCTCGGGCACGCCGTCGCCCGGATCGTGCGCGATGAACTGCGACACGGCCCCCGCCCTGGCTGCCAGCCGCCGGATCTGGTGCTTCGGGTCGTGCTCCGCGCGTAGCGACCCGCGCTCCCGCGGCGTCTGGACCAGGAAGGCGAGCTGCGCGTCCGGGCGGTCCCACCGTCCCAGGACAGCCTCAATTGCGGCCTGCCGTGCCGCAGCATCCGCGGGCTGGAGAAGGGCGGCCGCACCCTCGCGCGGCCGCTCGAAGACCACGCGCACGGTACCCAGGTCGACGGGCTGGCCGTCGGGGGGCTCCTCGGGAAGGCCCAGGACGACACCCAGCGCGGCGGCGATCCGTCGCTTGCATTCCGAGGTCGCATACAGCACCA
The DNA here is from genome assembly GCA_049322475.1 of Myxococcota bacterium. Taxonomy (GTDB): domain Bacteria; phylum Myxococcota_A; class UBA796; order UBA796; family SXON01; genus JBMOQZ01. Next base: position 62,808 of record JBMOQZ010000318.1, read on the forward strand.
CGATCGCCAGCCCTCTCTCCTCGATGGCTTCGGCGAGCGCATCGCACCCGATGGTCTCCGGGCGCTCGAACTGCCGCAGCTTGTTGCGCGCGGAGGTGAACGTCAGCGGTTCCAGGGACGGGATCGCTGTGCGTGCGTGGGAGGCAACCAGCTCGAAGAAGCGCTGCCCGGGCCCCGTCCCCAGGGGGTACCCCGACAGGAGGTGAGGTGGCGTCGCGCGGATCGGGCTGTCACCAGTGGGCCGCTCGACGTGGGCCGGTTCGGGCAGCTGCTCCACCTGCCGCATCACCTCCGAGTCCCTCCCGGCCCACACCATCGTGCGGGGTTGCTCTCGACCGAGCCGGCGAACGGGCGAGCGCAGGACGAGTCGGTCGGGACCCCTCCACGCCCAGGCATGCTTTTCGGCGCCCGTCCATTTCCGCGAGAACCGGGTGAGCGAGCAGTCGAGGTGGAGGACGAGGTGCTCCACGCCGGGGACGCTGATGACGCGCGGCGTGATCTTGTGCATGGCCGCGGCGTGGGGCTCGTTCGCGAGCCCGAGCAGCCGGTCCCAGGTGAGGAGATTCGCCTCCGTGTCGGGGTAGAGCCGCACTCCGCTGTCGTCATCCAGCGCCAGCGGGGCGGCCGCAAGCGCCCGCGCGGATGCCCACGCCGCGACCTCCCAGACCCATTTCTGCGACACGATGGGAACGCGTCCCTTGCGGTGAGCGATGAACTCCGACACGTCCAGCGGTGTGTGCTGCACGTCCCGAACGAGCTCGTACAGCGTCGGCTCCCGCTCCGGCCAGATCGCCACCTCCCAGGCCAGCACCGCGCTCCGGATGCGCTCGGGCGTGACCGGGGCCCGCGAGATCAGGAAGTAAGGGTCGCGGTCCTTCACCCACGGCTCGACGCGGACGAAGTCTCCCGACAGGGCACAGAGCACCGTGGCGAGGCTTGCGTAGGGAAGTTGCGTTTCGTCCGAGCCGCGCGTGACCTCGTCGTTCCGCTGCCGCCATGCCTCGTGAAAGGCTCTCGGCAACCGATACCCGTTCGCGCGCCCGAGCAGGTCGCCGTGAAGTCGGAACGTGGAGGTTCGAAGCTGGTTCGCCATGGGTCACTCCGTCTCGAGCCCGGCGAAGCGGCCGAGCGCCATGAGGTAGCTGCGATGGAGGTCGAGCATCTCGGGGAGCGCCCCCGCGCGCCGCCAGACCTTGAACGCGTGTCGGATCTGTTGCCGCCACCCGACGTCCTCGACGTGGAAGGCACCGTCCACGAGGTAGAGCTGGACGCGGTCTCGGGAGCGTCGGGCTCGACCCGCGATCTGTGCGATGTCCACGAGCACGTCGCAGAGGACCTCGTGCCGAAGGTCCTTCGGCAGACGTCCGAGCGGGCCCGCGTGATCCTGGAATCGCCGAAGCCGGAGCTCGGCACGCTTCCGCTCCCGCAAGACGGCAAGTCCGAGAGACGCCTCGGAGGGCGGCCGTAGCGCGGCGTCGTAGCTGACGTGCGCCAGGGCTCGGTCCGCGCGGTCCGTCGGCGGCACGGGACGCACCAGGACGAATACCGAAGCGATTGCCGAGCCCGCGCCGTCCGGGCGCATGATGTTGTACCCGCGCGCGATGACCTGCAGCGGCGCGACCAGGATGCGCGCGCCCGTCTCCCCGAAGGTCTCGATCTCCCGGGGTAGCAAGCGGAGCGGGTAGTCGTCGTTGGTCTTCTGGCGTGCCACCACGCGGATTCTCGCGCGCGCGGCGCCGGGCTCGTTCATCGCGTGGGCGAGCGCGGCGCCGGCCGCGAGGGCCTCGTCGTAGCTACCGGTGGCCAGCAGCACGCGTGGGCGGCCACTCGTCGCAGGGTCCTCCACCAGCGCATCGAGGTGGGCCTCGAGGTGTGTCTCCCAAAAACGGCTGGCGAGGTGGCGCAGCGCCTCGAGACGGCCCTGGTGCGCCCCCACGCCGGACACGCGGATGGGCTGCGCATCGGGTGCGGCCGGGCGAACGGCAACCCCTCGGACTTCGACCCTCTCGGTCCCATCGGGTTGCGCGAGGACGACCTCTCCACGGACGTCCGATCGCGCGCTTCCATGAAATCTCGCCGTCGCGGACAACCCCAGCACGACCGTCTGCCTGCCCGCCAACCCGAGCGCCACCTCGTCGCCGAGCCCGCGGAGGAGCCCGTGCGGGTCGCCCGTCAGGGCGTGGGCCTTGAGGCGGCCTTCCCGCTCCTCGCCCTCGAACGAGAACCCCACCACGCTGCGCGCGAGCGGTCCGAGCGGCGAGGGTGCCCACGCCTGGCCCCCGAAGAGCTGGTCGCGCATCCTCGATGCCGCCTGGATGTCCCATCGCTCGAGAGCCGCAAGATGGGGGCGAAGCGCGCGGAGCGCCCGCTCGACGCGCGCGAGGGTCGCCCGCATGAAGAGCCCGTCCACCACCTCGGCCGTCACCCGTTCGGACCGGTCCTCCGGCCAGGACCAATCATCGAGGACACCGCGCAGCGCCTTCCGGTACTCGTCCGCGTTGTCGCGGTCGTCGGGAGGCCGTCCGGACCACCGGCGAACTACCCGCCAAAGTGGGAGGTCACTCTCGTGCCGGGGGGCCACGCGCCCGAAGATGGCGCCGAGACGGTGCAGTCGGTTCTTCGCGCCGCCGAACAGGCGCCGTGCGAGCCAGGCATCGTTCCCCCCGGACCACCTCACCGTGCTCTTCCCCGACCATCGGGCACCCCCACCGTTGAGCCGGTCCGCGAGCTCCTCCGACACCCACGAAACGAGGTGGAGATACTGGCGGATGGGCTCGGCGTCGACCTCTCGGGGGACCTGTCCGGTCGCACGCTTCAGCTCGAACTCCGCGTAGAGGTCCTGGACGAGACTCAGGCGCCCGAGCGAGGACAGCTCGAACGTGCCGCTGCGCTCCTCGATCGCTCTCGCCTGGAGCTGATCCACCTCGTCGATCAACACGATGTCGCACCGCCGGAGGACCAGCTCCAGGATCGTCATCCTCCCGGACGTGGTCTGGGAGGCGAGCGCGTTGGGAACCTTGCCGGTCAGCATCGCGGCGTGGTTGACCACCAGGATCTCGGCCGCGAACGCCTCGCGTTGGGTCGAGAATTTCTGGCAGGAGGCCGCGAACGGGCACACGACCTTCTGGTGACGTTTGCCCGAGACCTGAGCGAGGCCGTCGCAAGGTTCCTCCCCGAACTTGACCTCCCCCTCGTCCGACCACGCGGACAACGCGCAGGAATACCCGAGCCGGGAGAGCGTCCACCTGCCTTCCGGGTCGTGGCTCGGCGGATGCTCCAGCGCGTCCGCCGTCGCCTGGAAGAGGCCCGCCGGAGAGTTGAGCGGCACGACGCGCACCCGAAGCTCGAGGGCCCGAGCAGCATCCTCCAACTCGTGCGCCAGCTTGAGGGTGTCTGCCACCCTCGGGACCACGAGCGCCACCGTGCGGCCGGACGTAGCCCATTCGAGCGCGGCCACCGTCGCGAGCACCGACTTGCCGCCACCGGTTGGTGCGACGAAGAGGCCCATGGGGCCGGGCTCGAGTAGCACCGTGTCCCCGAGGCGCTCCCCTCGCGTGCGCAAGCCATCGAACAGCCGCTGGAGCACCGCCACGCGGAAGGTCTGTCCCGTCGCCTTGTCGAGGCGCGAGGCCATCTCCAGCACACGAGCGCAGGTCAGCTCGATGGGATGGCCCCCAGCCGCGCGGAGCTCGAGCCCGGCGTTCGTCGACGGAGCCGCGCCCGCGGAGACGCGGAATCCGAGCTCCCCTGCGATGAGACGCAACTCGGCGCCGGGCGCCTGAGGCTTCCGCGGAGGCGACGCTCGGCGCGCCGCGAGCACGTCCATTCGCTCTTGGAACTGCCGCAGTGGCTCCCCGGAGCGCAAGCGGTAGGGTGTCGCCAGCGAAGTCGGATCCTCGGAATCGGGACTTGCGGCGAACGTCGTGCCCTCTTCGAGGATCTCGCCCGCGACACGCAGGAACTCCCGCCAATCGGCCAGGTCCGCGGGCCGAAGGCGAAGGAACCGCGCGACACGCAGACGGGCGACGGGCGTGTGGGTGCCCCATCCGCTCCAGAGGTTCAGCCGCCCCGCGCACAAGGCGAAGGCGTCGCCGACGGTCGGGTTCGCCACGTGGAGCACGGCCAACGCGAGCGCGGCCTCCGCACCGGCGCGGACCTTCGTGGTAGCGCGATTCACGAGGTCTCCTTCGAGGCGCGCCGCACCTCCGCCACGACCTGGTCCACGGTCAGGACGCGGTAGTGCGCCTTGGGGAGGCGCTCGGCCAGGACGTGGACGTGGCGCGCCCGGTCGGCGGGGAGCGCGATGAGGGTCTCCTCCGCCGGAAGCCGGCGCCGGAGTGAACGCGCGAGCGCGACGGGGTCGGACCAGTCCTTGACGTCCGCGCGCCAGGTGCGCCCACGCAACGAGACTTGCAGGTCGAACTCGTCGACGAACGGCCACAGCTCGACTTCCACCCCGTCGATCTCTCGAAGGCGTCGTTCGAGCGCGATCTCCTCGAGCCCGGGCAGGAGCGTGTATCGCCAGGGCCCCCGCTTCAACCGGAGCTTGTCGCGCGCGTCGACGGGGGGCGGAGGCTCCACACCCGCAAGCGGAGCGAGCGGCCCGCGGCCTTCGTCACGGAAACGCGCGCCTCGGGACTCGCATCGTGCGGACGCACACGCGCGGACGCCGCGCCTCCTGGGCATCGCCCATCCGCAGAAGGGACACGGAAAGTACCCGGCGCTCGGCGCCTCGCCTCTCAGGCACGAGGCGGGCAACGGCTCGTAGAGCTCCGGGACGGTGATTCCTGTGCCTTGGAGGGCGAGCATGGCCGCTTCCTCGCGGGCGAGCGCGTTCGCGATGAGGAAGCTGCGGAAGCGGCGGTACCGCGACGACCCGACATCGGTCGGCAGGGTCCGCAGCCGGCCCACGGCGCCACCGATACGCTTCTGGACGAGCTCAGCCTCGGGGTCGTCGCCAGCCTCCGCGAGGATGTCGAGGCAGGCCGTGGTCGGCTCCCCGTCGGTGACCAGCGCGTCGGCGGGGGCACCCGGCAACCACTCGCTCGCAGGGGTCGGAAGCACCGACACGAGCGCGGCCGGCGTGGTGACCGCGCCGCCGCACCGGGTGATCCACGCACAGGCGCGCATGAGCGCGCCAAGGGTGTCCGCGCCGCGGGCGGCACACGACCATGCATGCGCGGCCCGAGCCGCGTATGCGAGGGCCACGTCGACATGCTCGGGGGATTCGGGTTCGCGGGTGGTCACACCCTACCGATACCCCCCACCCCCGCGCCAGCGGGCGTACTGAACATCCGTTTTCAGCCCGCCTCGCCGACCCCGCGGTAGTGCTCGAGGGCCTTCTGGAGCTCGGTCTCGACTTCCTTCCGGAGCCACGCGGGCTCGATGACCCGCAGGGTCTTCCCGAAGGAGAGCACCATGCTGACCAGCTCGGGCCCGGTCGCGCGGAACGTGAGCTCGCACGCGCCGTCCGGCAGGTCCCGGATCGTGCTCCCTTCGGCCATCCACCTGCGACCGGCGAGGTAGTCGCGCTTGCCGGGCGCGCACCACAACCGCACCGTCTCCACCGGGTGCTCGCCGACGGCGATCCCGAAGCGGCCGGCGAGGTGGCGCCCCGGGTCGTACTCGCTCGGCGGTGGGTACTGGAACGAAAGCTCGGGGTGAGAGGTCAGGCTGGCGATGCGTTCGATGGCCGCTTCCTGGACCACATCGCTGCGACACTCCCAGTAGAAGAGGTAGAGCCCGCGCTTGTAGGCGGCGAGGGTGAGGGGCATGGCCGCGCGTCGCTCCGTGGCCTTTTGCGCGCGGGCGGACCGGTAGGTGAACGTGATGCGGTGCCCGGAGAGGATGGCCCCGATGAGCGTGCGGATGGCCTCGCGATGCGTGCTGTACTCCTTCTCCGGCTCGTGGATGTAGAAGAAACGCCGCTTCAGGTGGACATCCCCCGGCGCATCCGTGTCCAGGGCGGCCACCTGCGCATCCAGGCGGGCGACCGCGTCTCCGACGTCGGTTCCGTGGAGGAAGCTCTGGACGAGCTCCCGCCCGAACATCATCCCCAGGCGATCCGACAGGGACAGGTGGAGCCCGAGATGCCTCCAGCCCGGGCCCAGGACCCAGCGCGCCTCCTGCCCCTCCCCCTCCCGCGTGAGCGGAACGCCGTGCTCCTCCAGGGCCTTCAAGTCCTCGAGAGCGGTCCGGCGATCGGTCTCCCCCACTGCTGCGGCGCGCGCTCGGGTGATCTCCCCGCGCTGGATCAAGGTTCTCAGGAGACGAAGGCGACGGCTCCAGGCTTGTTCGCGAGAGGACATCGGACCCCCAGGGACTTCGCGCGGACAGTCTACGCGTAGACCCTCAACCCCTGCGTCGGGGCGGCTGGCGGACCTCCTCGCCGAATGCAACCGCCCATGCGTCGAAGGGTCGCGTGTCACCGTCGGGCGGCGGCGTGTTCTCGGCGGCCTGGCGACCCGCCGGCTGCTCCCTCTCGGAGCTTCGGCTCCCCACCACCCGCTCCATCACGGCCTTGGCCATCTCCACGAGCGCATCGTCGGCGGGGCGATCCCGCTTCGCGGGCACGTGCGGAGGCGCCACCTTCGACTCTCGCGCCTCCTTCAGCAGCACTGCCCGCCGCGAAGACGATCTCCGGGGTGTTCTGGTGCATCTCGAGCATCTGCCGCGTCTTCAGCTCGTCCGCACGCCGCGCCTCCTTCAGCGCACGCGCCCGGGCGAGGCGCACGCCGGCGGGCACCGCGGCGCGCGAGACGCGCACCCGCTCATGGAGGATCTCGTCCTCGCCTGCGCGGATGGTGACCGCCCCCTCGAAGGGGTACCCGGCGCGCGGGAGGAGCCTGCCCAGCGCGGCCCGCAGCGCGGGCTCGCCGTCGCCGGGGCCGGCCGGGTCCACGACCGCGTCCCACCGGCCGAGGGTAGCCTCGCCTCGGGACGCCTCGACGACGATGCGGATGCGCTCGCCACGATCTCCTGCGGCCCACGCCTCCGCGATGTCGGACCAGGCGGTCTCCAGGAGGGAGGGCCAGTCGGGGACCGAGAGCACGAAGACCTCCTTGAACGTCAATCCTACAGGCAGACCAGAAAAACGTCGACATATCTTGATACAATCAAGGCAATGCGCTTTCTGGTCTGCGCGCTCGCGAACGAACCCGATGGAGGCGTGATCCCGGCAGAACCTCGGCTCGACGGCCTCGATCCCCGACGGTCCGTCGCGCGGGTGCAGGGCGGGTATCGCATCCTCCCGACGCCCCGTCCGTGCACGACGGACGGCACTGTCTGGGTCCTGCGCGCGGGCCGGCCGACGCCCGCCTCCGAGGACGAGCGAGCCCTCCTCGACGATGCCTGCGGCCGCGGCAGCTTCGAGCTCGCGTGGTTCGAGGGCGCGCTCGACGGCTGGCCGGGCGACTCACTCCCCGCCTGTATGACCATCGAGTACGCCGCGTTCGACACGGGCGCCGCGGAGGCCGAGGCACACGCGATTACGCCGATGCACGCTCGACGGCTGGCGGCCCCCTTTCCCGACGCTGCCTCCGCCGTCGTCAGCGACGTGCTCGTTCGGCACGGCCGCGCCCCCGACCTCCTCGAGCGCGTGCTGACCGAGCTGATTGCCAACGCCGTCGGCCACAGAGGCTACGCGCCGCAATACATCGAGTGCGCCGTCGTCGTCGAGGACTTCACCGACCTCGTCAGCGTCCGCAGCCCGGGCGCGCCGCCGCGGCCGGTGGTGCAGCCGGACGGGAGCCTCCGCGGCCGCTGGTCCCGCAACTCGCGCCTGATGGCGCGCCTCGGGGAGGCCTGCCTTGTCCATCAGCAGGGCCGGGGGTTGGCAATCGCCCCCCGCCTCGCGCGCGATGCCGGCTACGAGATGCGCGTCCGTGTGGAGATCGACCAGGTGATCGCGGAGCTCGTGCCCGACCCGTCGCGGTGGGACCACGCGCCCGACCGCCTCCGCCAATGCCAGCCCGAAGCTGTCCGCGCCGACCGCATCGTCGATCACATCCAATCCTGCATGGAAGCCAGCGTCGCCGACATCTCGACCGCCCTCTGGATGCCCGTCCACCGTGCGCGCGTCTTTTCGGCGCCTCGTCGCCGCGGGGCGCGTCGAGCCGACCTGCGAAGTGTCCCGCTCGCCCCTGCAGACCTACCGCCTGACGCCCGCCGAGGCGGGGCGCCGGTGGTAGCGCATGGACCCGCGCCGACGCCGCGACTCGTGGCTGGCCATCTTCGAGGAGGCGCGCTGGGCCATCGGTCGCGCCTTCCGGGCCGCGCGCCGTCCGGAGAACATCGCAAGCGTCGAGGAGGAGGTCGTGGTCGGGCGACTGTCTCCCGACGCGGCCCGCGTGCGGTTGCACGGGCTGCAGACGGGAGGGCGGTACCTGCAGGACGTCTGGCGGGGTGACCGTCCTCCCGAGATCCGTCCTCCACGTGTTAGTGCGGAGTTTCCATGGAGACGACGCCATGTCTGCCCCAGAGCAACCTCCTCCTCCCGGCGGTGGTGCACAGCCCCGGCGGCCCTACATCTTCTTCGTCGACGGCGTGAAGTACGAATCCGAGCAGTCGTCGATCACGGGCACCGGGATCAAGGCAAAGATCCCCAACCTCGATCCCTCCTACCTCCTGTACATGGAGGAGCCCGGCGACGAGCCCGATAAGCAGATCCAGGACGACTCTGCCGTGTCGCTGGAGTTCGAGCACGGCCCTCGGCGGTTCTACACGGTCCCGCCAGCCACCTTTGGAACTTGAGATCGGCACGTGGACTACGTGAATGCCCAGCTCGGGTCACTTCGCGAGGCTCATTCCGGGGCAGAAGCCCGGGCGCTGCCGAGCGGGGCCTTCCTGGTGTCGGTGCCCAACGTGCGCCTACCTGACGGTTGGAACCGGCAAGCCACTACGGTTTGGTTCATCGCGCCGCCTGGCTATCCGTTTGCGCGCCCAGACTGCTTTTGGGTGGAGCCCGGCCTGCGGCTCTCGAACGGCGCGATGCCGCAGAACGCGAACGACACGCCCATACCCGAGGACGGTCGTGCCGCGACGTGGTTCTCCTGGCACGTCCAGCAATGGAACGCCAACCGAGACACCTTGCTGACGTACCTCCGGGTCATCGAGTCCCGGCTCCGCCCCGCCCGATGATCACCGAGATCGTCTTTCCCTCCCCGCTAATTGCCGAGCTGAAACAGGCGCTCCTCGCGTCGGAGTACGAGCGAGGCGCCGTCCTCCTGACGACCCCCGGGCCCAGGTACGCGGAGTCCGTCCGCGCGATCGTACGGGAAGTGGTCCTCCCTGAACCTGACGAGGTCCTCAGCGCCTCGGCATATGGGCTCTGCCTCGCGCCCGGTCTCGTTTCGCGAGTCGCCAAGCATGCGCGCAGCCAGAAGATGGGCCTGGGATTCATCCACACACACCCGGGAGACCCGGCGCCCCGTTTTTCCGCGGTCGACAACGAGGGGGAGCGCCACCTCCGCGCGTTTCTCGCACGCCGGCAACTCCTCGACTTGCCGCCGGTGGCCCTGGTGCTCAGCCAGCATGGTGTCGCGGCTCGGGAGCTCGGGACTCCCCGGCCGCTTTCCGTTCGGGAGGTCGGGAGCACGTTGCGAATGCTGGCGTCGCCGAAGAGCCCAGAACTCGCAGAGACAACCCTCTTCGACAGGCAGATCCGCGCGTTCGGGCCCGCAGGACAGGCGATGCTGCAAGACCTGTTCGTCGGTGTGGTGGGCTTGGGCGGCACGGGTTCGATTGTCGTAGAACAGCTCGCACGTCTGGGAGTTCGCAGATTTCTCCTCGTTGATCCCGACATGGTGGAAGAATCAAATCTGAATCGCCTCGCTGGTGCTGGCGTGAGCGACGTGGGCCGCCCGAAGGTTGAAGTTGCACAACGGGCGGCCCGATCGATTCGACCTGATGCTGCGATCCATGCTTCGGTCGACACGGTCATCCGGAAATCCGTGGCGCGTGGGCTGGCCGCCACCGACGTCATCTTCAGCTGTACCGACACTCACGGTAGCCGCGCGGTCCTCAACCAACTCGCGTACCAGTACCTGGTGCCCGTCATCGACATGGGCATCGTCATCGCGGGGAGTGTCGGGCGTGTCGATCGCATCATGGGACGCGTGCAGATGCTCGCGCCGGGGCTGGGCTGCCTGACCTGCGAGCGGCTCCTCGACCCCGAAGCGGTCCGTCGGGACATGGCCACTCCTCTCGAACGCCTCGGCGACCCTTATTTCCTCGGCGAGGCAGCGCCACAGCCTGCGGTCATGTCGCTCAACAGTACGGTTGCATCTCTGGCGGTTACAATGATGCTGTCTGCAGTCGTCGGCGTCCCGGTCGCGGCGCGGATGCAACTCTACGATGCGGTGAAGGGCACCGTCCGGGCGGTCACGGGCGCACGGGATCCTGAGTGTATCGTGTGCAGCGCACGAGGAGCGCTGGCACGCGGCGACCTTTGGTCGCTGGCAGCGAGGTCAGACTGATGCCGATTCAAAGCTCTAGGGTCCAGGACGATAGGACGCTGGTTCTGTGGTTGGCCCCCGCCGGGAAAGATGCCGATCTCGATCCCTTCGTTCAGCGCAGACTGACATTGGAAGCCTGCGACTCGGACGCGGTGGTCTCCAGGCTGCCATTCGCGCGCGGAATCTACCTCGTCCACGATCCGGCGCATCCGGGACGCACGGCAGACAACCTGGGCGCATTCGTAACGGTGGCACTCGATCACAACGTCCGGGTCGTTGTTGTGGCGCAAAACGAAGGCGACGTGGCAATGATTCAGAAAATCTTGGTCCGCACGAATATCGAGCGAGACGCACGCTTCCCGCCCTGTGTCGAGTTGGTTCAGGAGACGCCCGGGTGGCTTGCGCCGGACGCCGAGAAGATGGCTCGTCACGTCGCAGGACGGGCGCACAGCCGTACCGTCGACATCGAGGGAGCCGCGCTTGAAGCCGAGGATCGCCTGCTCGTGGAACGGGCGTTCGCCGATTGTACGTCGGTGCGCCTCGAGTCACTTCCAGGCGGCAGGTCGGCGCGAGTCTACCGCGCCCACGCCACGCTCGGCACTGGCGGAATCGCCCGGACGCCTCTCCCCTTCTTCGTGAAGTGCGACGACAGGCGCAGCATTCGAAGGGAAGCCGACCACTATCGCGAATTCGTCGACGCGCTGATTCCGTTCCAGTTCCGCCCCCACCTCGACCCCGAACGGTGCTTCCTCGGTGCTATAAGAGGAGTCTTGGTCGGCGACTTCGTAGAGGGCGCGGAGCCCTTGTGGAGGTGCGCTCGCCGCGAAGGGGCCCACCACGTGCTCTTTTCCTTGTTCGAGCGCGCACTTCGTGGCTGGCGCCTGCAAGCCCGAGAACAGCGCGGCTCGCTGTTCCAGGCATTGAACCACTGCCTCTCGGGAAATCTCTCAGAGGAACGCATGCGCGTCGCCTCTGGGTACGGCGCGACCTCGTCCGTTGGGGCGTTGCGAGCATTGATCGAGGCAATCCCCCCTCTGGACTATCTCGAGTCTCCCACACACGGCGACCTACACGTGGGCAATGTCATGGCACGCGACCATTATGCCATCTTGATTGACTTCAACTCCACGGGATGGGGGCCAGCTGCGGCTGACCCGGCAGCCTTGGAGGCGAGCCTGATCTGCCATCCGGACGCATGTACTTCCGGCCAGGGGAACGCATGGTTCGATGTCGCTCGGGACCTCTGTCAACGAGAGCACTTCGTCTCCGCGCCGCCGGTGCGCGCCCCTTCCGAGTGGGAGTGGCTGTGGAGCTCGATCCGGCAGATCCGCCTGTACGCCCTCTCTAACACACGCAGTCCCGGCGAATACGCAAGGGTGCTCGCCTGCTATCTCATCCGGCACGCGACCAGGGATGGCGACAATCGCGATCATGACACGGTCCGAGGTGGAGCCTTCGCCCTCGCGGAGCGGGTCCTCTCCTTCGCGTGGCCATGATGTTCGGCCTGAGAACCGTGGCAGTACCCATCGTGGGGTCCGCGAACAGCGTCGGGAGTGCGCGTGTTGCGCTCAAAAATGCCGGTGACGTCGCGTTGGTCGAGAAGGGCCGTGTGCGTTGGGTCATCATGAGATGCCCTTGCGGGTGCGGGGACGACGTCTTCATCAACGTGGATCCCGAGCAGGGACCGAGTTGGAGGTTGCGTCGGGACGAGGCAGGGATCACGCTGTTCCCTTCGGTGTGGCGCGACTCCGGTTGCGGGAGCCACTACATCGTCCGCAAGGGCAGGGCTTACCTCTTCACATCCAGCGAGCACCGCCTCGACTGGGACCAACCCGAAGAGGCCACTCTGGAGAAGGTCCTTGGCATGCTCAGCGATAGGGAAGTGGACTTTCTCACTATTTCGGAGCATGCGGGGATCGACCCTTGGGAAGCACTCGCCGTGTGTCGGGTCCTCGTCGAACGAGGGCGGGTGACAGAAGGGGTAGGCGTGCTCCGCGGCTGGTTCACGCGGGCCTAGGGTCCAGTTCGGCCCTGTCCGTGCGTGGTTCCTCGAGTTTAGCCCGAAGTTCCTTCCGTCGTAGCCATCGCTGAGGCCGACGGGGAGCGTGCAGGCGCGGGGTGTGTCCTTCGTATTGTACCCATGTAAATATCGATAGTATGCCTGTCCTGCGCACGCTCGGACGGATACATGTTGCCCATGTACGTCGAGACCGTGCCTAACCGCGACTCCCGCCCGGCCATCCTCCTCCGCGAGAGCTACCGCGAGGACGGCAAGATCAAGAAGCGCACGCTCGCGAACCTGTCCGACTGGCCCGCGGAGAAGGTCGAGGCGCTCCGACGCGCCC
>JBMOQZ010000319.1:0-8302 GCA_049322475.1 Myxococcota bacterium
ATCGGCAGCGGGATGCAACAAGCCCGCAGGGTCGTGGAGGAGCAAACCGTCGAGGTGGTGAGAAACCACGAGGGCGGAACGCGGACGAGGCTGGTCGCCTCGTCCCGAAGGCAGGGCGGCGACGTCCTGCCGGGAGTGGACTCCCCGACTTCCCCGATGGAGGGGCGTTCTTTGGACAACCCCAGGAGAGGAAGCCCGGCAGCGATGCCGGGCAGCACGGACCGGGTTGCCGTCGGGAAAGACGGCGCCAAGGTCACGAGGGGCGCGCACGCTCACCTTCACAGGCGAACGTGCGGCCCGGTCGGCGGTCCCTCGAGGGCCGACGCCGCCGCGTAAGCGGGGCGCGAAGGCCGTGGAGGGCGGTGGCGAAGGCCAACCAGCCACGACGACGACCGGTTTCCCATCCCCCGCGGAGGTCCTCCGCGGTGCGCGCAGCGAGGCGCGGACCTCGCCGCAGCGCCTCCTCCTTCGGGAGGGGTGGCGCGACGCACCGTCGGCCCCGTCGCTTCGGCGGCGGCAGACCCCGTGGCGCGCGGAGGGAAGGCTCGACCGCAAGGTCGGGCTCGTCCCTGAAGACCCGGCGAACCATCACACCCGGCCTCCCAAACGCCTTCGGGCGCGCGGGAAGCCCAGTCCGTCGCACAACCCTCTGCAGGGGATCCCCACGGATCGACCGGCGTTCGGCCCCTCCTCGCAGCGATGCGGGGAGGGGCCGTCACTTTTTTGGCCCCGGCGCCTCCCGCGCCGGCTTGCCTTCCTCGTCGAGGTACCCGAGCGCGCGCAGCTGGCCCGCCGTGGCCGCGTCGCTCGCGCTCTCGGGGGGCGGAGGCTTGCCTCGCGCGTCCACGACCCAGGTGGCGACGGGCTCGGGGCGGTCCGGGTAACGAAAGGCCCCGGCGATGGGCTCGCCGACGAAGTCACGCGCGAGCGGGAGGCCCGCGAGCGCGTGGAGCGTCGCGGCGACGTCGTACATGTCCGCGTCGCCCGCGGTCGCCCCGGGGTGGGCGCGGCGTCCCCAGCCCATCAGCACCGCGGGCTGGCGGTGCCGGTGGTCGGGCCCCGCGGCCTCGCCCTCGAGACGGAAGCCGTGGTCGCTCAAGACGACGAGCGTGTCCCGCGCCGGGTCCATGCGCGCGACGACGCGGGCGAGCGCGTCGTCGAGGTAGCGGTAGTAGGCGCGCACCCACGCCGGCCCGACGTCCGCGCCCCGGAGCGAGCGCTTCCCGAAGGTGCGCTCGCGCGTGGCGGGATCCACGAGGTGGCCCACCTGATCGGCCCCGCAGAGGTAGAGCAGCGAAAGCGACTGCGTCCGCGGCTCGAACAACGCCTCCCAGGCGCGCAGCGTGTACTCGTCGACGCTCGCGGGGTGCCGGGCGAACCCCACGAGCTCCACCTGCAGCGCGAGCTTCCGGTCCGTGAGCCACCCGCGGGGAGGGGCCAGCGCGAGCACGCGCGCCCCGAGCTCCTCGGGAGAAGCGTGCCCCTCCGGGAGGGCGACCTCCCGGCCCGGGCCCACCATCGACGGCGCCCACCCTCCCGCGACCTGCACCCCCCGCAGCGGCCTCGCGGGGGACGTGATCGGCCAGGCGATCACGGAAGAGACCCAGCCCTGCTCGCTCGCGACGTCCCAGATCCGCTTCGCGAGCACGTGGTCGCTGTTGTAGAGGTTGCCGTCGGGCCGGGCCCAGTGCGTGACGCCGTGCACCTCGGGGGGGTAGCCCGACGCGAGCGACGTCCAGATCACGGGCGACCAGATCGGGCTCGTCGGCACCCGGAACGTCGTGAGGAACCCCTCGTCCGCGACGCGCTGGAACGTCGGCAGCCGCAGCGCCCCGAGCTCCTCGACGTCGAGGCCGTCCATCCCCACGATCACCACCGTGCCCCCCGGCGCGCGGTCGGGGGCGGCGCAGGCGAGCGCGAGGACGAGCATCCGAGCGCCGTAATTCCGCGCGCCCGCCCGCGTCGGAATACCGCGGCCGACCGCGCGTTACCTTCGCACTCCATCGGAGGTTCGACCATGGGTCTGTGGGACACGCTCGCCCAGCACGCGAAGGCGCAGCTCATCGACGTCATCCAGTGGCTGGACGACACGCGCAACACGCTCGTCTGGCGCTTCCCGATCTTCAACCAGGCGATCCAGGACGGCGGCAAGCTCGTGGTCCGCGAGGGGCAGGCCGCCGTGTTCGTCGCCGAGGGGCGGCTCTCCGACGTGTTCGGGCCCGGCACCTACGAGCTCTCCACCCGCACGCCTGCGATCGGCGGCTTCTTCCAGTCGATCAAGTACGGGCTCAACTACCCCTACAAGGGCGACGTCTACTTCGTCTCCACGCGCCAGTTCACGGACCAGAAGTGGGGCACCGCCAACCCGCTGATGCTCCGCGACAAGGACCTCGGCGTGGTGCGCATCCGCGCGTTCGGCGTCTTCGCCTACCGCGTCACCGACCCCGCCGTCTTCATCAAGGAGATCGTCGGCACCTCGGGCCTGTACACCACGGACGAGATCAACGGCCAGCTCAAGCGCAAGCTCGTGAGCGCGCTCGCCGACACCATCGGCGAGGCGAAGATCCCCGCGCTCGACCTCGTGGCCCAGTACATGGACCTCGGCGACGCGCTCCGCCAGCGCCTCAACGGCTGGTTCACGGAGAACTACGGCATCACGCTCACCGACTTCGTGGTCGAGAACATCTCGGTCCCGCCCGAGGTCGAGGCGATGATGGACAAGCGCAGCTCGATGGCGCTCGCGGGCGACATGGGCACGTACACGGCGTTCCAGGCCGCCAACGCGATGGAGGCCGCCGCGAGCCGCCCCGGTGGCGGCGGCGCCATGCTCGAGGCGGGCCTCGGCCTCGCGATGGGGCAGGCGATGGGCCAGCAGCTCGGCCGCGCGCAGAACGCGCCGCCCGCGGGCCCGGGCATCGCGCCCCCGCCGCCTCCCCCGGGCGAGCCCCGGTACCACTACGCCGGCCCCGGCGCGCCGCAGGGCGAGTACAGCGGCCGCGAGATCGCCACCTTCGTCGCCCGCGATCCGAACGCCACCCACAACGTGTGGGCCCCCGGCTGGGCCCACTGGAAGAGCGCCCGCGAGGTCCCCGGGCTCGCCCCGCCCGCGCCGCCCCCGCTCCCCGGCGCCGCCACCTTCCACTACGCGGGGGACGACGGCCAGCAGGTCACGCTCAACGCCGGCGAGATCGCCGCGAAGGTCCGCGCGAGCCCCGGCGGCCGGCACCTCGTCTGGCGCGAGGGCATGGCCGGCTGGACGGCCGCGCGCGAGGTTCCGGAGATCGCCGGCCAGCTCGGCGGGCCCCCGGGGCCGCCGCCGCTCCCGTAGGTGGTGCTCCCCGACTGGCTCGCGCCGGCCCTGCTCGGCGCGGCCGCGGAGGGCGACGGCGAAGGCGTCGCCGCGCTGATCGGCACGCTCCTCGGCGTGCCGGTCCGCGGGCTCGTGCTCTACGGTTCGCTCGCGGCCGGGCGATGGACCCCCGCGAGCGACATCGACGTGCTCGCCTTCCTCGACGCCCCGGGCCCGAAGGGCCTCTGGGGCCGCAGCGGCGACACCGACATCGACCTGCACTGCGTCACGCCCGAGACCGACCCCGCGGAGTACCGCCACGTCGCGAACGGGCGCGTGCTCTACGACCCCCACGGCGCGGCCGCCGCGTTCGTCGGCGCCGCCCGCGAGGCCGCCGCGGAGCCGACCGCGCCGATGTCGCGGGAGGACCTCGCGCGGGAGCGCACCTGGGTCGCGCGCATGCTGCGTCGCATCCGCCAGGCGCAGGACCCCGGGCTCGTCGCGCTCTACGAGGCCGAGCTGATCACGTCGCTGCGGGAGGACGCGCTCCGGGTGCGCGCGCTCCCGCCGCAGGGCGCCCCCGCGACCGTGCGGTGGATGCGGGCGGAGGCGCCGGAGGTGGCCGCGGCGTTCGACCGGTGGGTGGCGACGCGGGACGTCGGCGATCTGGAGGCGTTCGCGGAGGTCGTCTTCGCGGTACGCTGAGCCATGCTCCTCGTGCCCGTCGCCGTCGCCGGCACGCTGCCGACGGAGTGCCCCGCGGCGGTCACGTCCGGCGAGGACGTCGCCGCCTACCGCGCGGACGTGGTCGCGCCGGCCGTGCTATCCGTCGTGAACGAGCTGTACACGCTCCGGGATGCCTACGGCGACGCGGCGTGCCCGAGCGAGGACGGGAGCGCCTGCACCGCGAGCTCGGGCATCGCGTTCGAGGGGACGCTGGAGACGGCGTGGGACTCCACGCGGGAGTTGGATCGCTACTGCGGCTACCAGACCACCGGCTCGTACCTCTACGAGGCGACGACGGCGGCACTCGTGGGGGGCCCGCTCGGCGGGGCGACCCTCCGCGTGAACGGAACGTGGTCGAGGGACGACTACATCCAGTGCGAGGGGGCCTACCAGGAGGACACCCGCACCTTCAGCGGCGCCCTCGAGGTCGCCGGCCCGTGGCACGACCTCGCCGACGACGCGATGGACGCGACTCTCGACGAGGTGGAGTTCTACGGAATGGACTCCCAGTGCAACCGCCGCATCGAACAGACCTGGGAGGGGACGTCCGGCGCCTGCGGCTGGACCGCGCGGACGGTGACCTACACCTGCGACGAATACGGGTACCGTCTCGCGTACGGCGAGCTCGCCTTCGAGGACGCGACGATCACCTGGACGTGGCAGGCCTGGCGGGACTGCGACACGTGCGACTGGGCGCTCGTCGAGTCCGCCACCTGGCTCGACGGCGTGTGGATGGACGACGCCGTCTGGGCCGCGGGCGCGTACGGGGAGGCGACGACCTGGCTCGACGCGGACGCCGACGCCTGGGACGCCGCGGTCGACTGCGACGACGCCGACCCGGCGATCAACCCGGGCGTCGAGGAGATTCCGGGCGACCCCGTCGACGAGGACTGCGACGGCGACGCGGAGGACGCGGACGGCGACGGCTACGAAGACGGCGACTGCGACGACGCGAACGCGGCCATCTACCCCAACGCCGCGGTCGACCCTTGCGGCGACGGGATCGACTGGGACTGCGACGGGCGAGACGACTTCGACTGCGACGGCGACGGGTTCTTCGGCTTGGACTGCGACGACGGCGACGCCGCGGCGAACCCCGACGCGCCGGAGGTCTGCGGCGACGGCGTCGACCAGGACTGCGACGGGGTGGACGAGACTTGCCCCGATCCGCCCGACACCGGCTCGCCCGCGGCGACCGATGAGCCCCGGCGCTCGCCCGCCGTGCCTCTGGAGTGCGGCCGCGGCTGCGCCGCGCTCCTCGTGCTGCTGCCTACTGCGGCTTCACGCCGAGGGTCTCGAGGTCCTCGGGATCGATCGTGTTCCGCACCTTCAGCTCGCCGAGCTGCTTCGGGTCCACGGGGCTCGGCGCGCCCGACATGAGGTCCTGGGCGGACGTGGTCTTCGGGAAGGCGATGACCTCGCGGATGTTGTCGGTGCCGCAGATCAGCATGATCAGGCGGTCGAAGCCGAACGCGCAGCCGCCGTGCGGAGGCGCGCCGAACGAGAGCGCGTCCAGCAGGAAGCCGAACTTCTGCTTCGCCTCCGCCTCCGAGAGCCCGATGGCGGCGAACACCTTCGCCTGCACCTCGGGATCGTGGATGCGGATGCTGCCGCCGCACACCTCGTAGCCGTTGCACACGAGGTCGTAGGCGTTGGCGAGCATCTCGCCCTGGCGGTCGGTGCCCATGAGCGCGATGTGCTCGGGCCGCGGCGACGTGAACGGGTGGTGCACGGCCATCCAGCGGCCCGTCTCCGGATCCTTCTCGAAGGCGGGGAAGTCCACGACCCAGGTGAACCTGAAGCCCGGCGGCACCTGCCCGAGCTCCTTCGCGACCGCCGCGCGGAGCCGGCCCATGCCCGGGTTCACGTGCTCCGCGGGGCCCGCGCCGAGCAGGATGAGATCCCCCGGCGAGGCCGACGTCGCCTGCGCGATCGCGGCCTGCTCCGCCGGCGAGAGCTTCGACAGCGGGCCCGTCCAGGGCTCGCCGACGCGGCCCCACAGGAGCCCGCCCATGCCGTAGCGCTTCACGAACAGGGTCCACGCGTCGATCTGCTTGCGCGAGGCCTCGCCCTTCACGACGAACGCCTTGGCGATGCCGCCGGCGTCGAGCAGGCCGCGGATCACCGAGAACTCCGTGTTCTTCAGCGTGTCGGTGACGGTGACGTGCTCCATCCCGAAGCGGAGGTCGGGCGCGTCGATGCCGTAGAGCCGGATCGCGTCGGCGTAGGACATCACCGGGATGGGACCGATGTCCTGGCCGAGCATCTCCTTCCACAACATCCGCGTCAGCTTCTCGGCGACCTCCATCACGAGCTCGCGCGTGGCGAAGCTCATCTCGATGTCGATCTGCGTGAACTCGGGCTGGCGGTCCGCGCGGAGGTCTTCGTCGCGGAAGCACTTCACGATCTGGAAGTAGCGGTCCATGCCCGCGACCATGAGGATCTGCTTGAAGATCTGCGGGCTCTGGGGGAGCGCGTACCACTGGCCCGGGTGCACGCGGCTGGGCACGAGGTAGTCGCGCGCGCCCTCGGGCGTGGCCTTCGTGAGCACCGGCGTCTCCACCTCGACGAAGCCCTCGCCGTCCATGAAGCGGCGGACGGCGAGCGCGGCCCGGTGACGGGCGACGAGGTTCTGCTGGATCTCCGGGCGGCGAAGGTCGAGGTAGCGGTACTGCAGCCGCAGGTCCTCGTTCACGCCGACGTGCCCCTCGAGGTTGAACGGGAGCGCCGGGGTCTTCGAGACGATCGTGACCTTCTCGGCGACCACCTCGACGAGCCCGGTCGGGAGCTTCGGGTTGGGGCTCGCGCGGAGCTGGACCGTGCCCTCGACGTCGACGACGTACTCGAGGTGCACGCCGGCGGCGGCCTCGCGGGCGGACGCGGGCGAGCGCTCGTCGCACACGACCTGCACGAGGCCCGAGCGGTCGCGGAGCAAGAGGAACACCACGCCGCCCATGTCGCGCGCGTTCTGCGCCCAGCCCTGCACGATCACGCGCTGGCCGACGTGATCCGGGCGGAGCTCCCCGCAGGTGTGGGTGCGGCGGGCGTTGGACAACATGGCGTCTCCTTCGGGAGGCGGCTCCTATCTCAACGCCCCTCACCCGGCCTTCGGCGCAAGCCTCGTGAGGGGCGTCCCGCCCCTACGGAGCCCGGCGGAGCCGGGCTCCTACCCCTGGCCTCTCAGACGGGGTCCGGCCCCCGCGGCGCCGAAGACGGCGCCTCCCCCCGGTTCCTCCCTACAGCGCCTCGCGATCGTCCGTCGCCGAGCTGCACCCGCGGTCGGCGGCGTCTTCGTCGCCGTCGAGGTCGTTGTCGATGCCGTCGTTGCACTGGGTCGTGCCGCTGTAGCCGACCTCGCCGGTCTCGGTCACGGGCGTGGGGCAGTCGGGGTCGTCGGTGTCGGTCCAGCCGTCGCCGTCGTCGTCGGCGCCGTCGTTGCAGTCGGTGGCGGGGTCGGTCTCGTCGCCGTCGGTGGCGTCGGTGCAGCCCCAGTCCGCGGCGTCGACGAGGCCGTCGCCGTCGCCGTCCACGCCGTCGTTGCACGCCGAGCCCGCGTAGCCGTCGTCCTCCCAGAGGTCGGCGGCGTCGGTGCAGCTCGGGTCGTCGAGGTCCTCCCAGCCGTCCGCGTCGTCGTCGAAGCCGTCCGAGCAGGCGGGGGTGTGGGTCTCGTCGGCGTCGAGCCCGTTGGCGCAGCCGGGGTCCTCGGCGTCGGCGAGGCCGTCGCCGTCGCCGTCGGCGCCG
The DNA here is from genome assembly GCA_049322475.1 of Myxococcota bacterium. Lineage (GTDB taxonomy): Bacteria > Myxococcota_A > UBA796 > UBA796 > SXON01 > JBMOQZ01. Next base: position 7,757 of record JBMOQZ010000319.1, read on the forward strand.
TCGTTGCACTCGAAGGTGTCGTTGCCGGACTCGCGGCCGAGCCAGCCGCAGTCGGGGTCGTCGCCGTCGGTCCAGCCGTCGCCGTCGCCGTCGTTGCCGTCGGCACAGTCGTAGCCGCTGGCGGCGACGGTGGCCTCGCGGTTGTCCCACGCGTCGACGCAGTCGGGGTCGTCGGCGTCGGCGAGGCCGTCGCCGTCGTCGTCGTCGCCGTCGTTGCATTCGCCGCCGGTCGCGCCGGCCTCGGCGGTGGCCGAGATGCAGTCGGGATCGTCGGCGTCGGTCCAGCCGTCGGCGTCGGTGTCGAGGCCGTCGCTGCACTCGGCGATGGGGTCGTGCTCGATCGGGTCGTCGGCGGAGGCGCAGCCGGGGTCGTTGCCGTCGACGAGCCCGTCGCCGTCGTCGTCGAGCCCGTCGTCGCAGGCCGCGCGCGTGCCCGTGCCCTCGTCCCCGTCCCCGGCCGAGTCGCAGTCGGGGTCGTCGGCGTCGGCGAGGCCGTCGCCGTCGTCGTCCACGCCGTCGTTGCAGTCGAGCACCGCGAAGCCCTGC
>JBMOQZ010000320.1:0-8245 GCA_049322475.1 Myxococcota bacterium
CGCCCGCCGCCACGCCCACGGGCGAGCACGCCGCCGGCGAGCACGCCCACAAGGCCCCGCACGGCGGCGAGGTCAAGAGCGTCGGCAGCGTCCACCTCGAGGCGAAGTTCATGCCGGAGGGCCTCCTCGTGTGGGTGACCGACAAGGAGGAGAAGGCGCTCGACACCGCCGCGTTCGCCGGGGCGACCGCGATGGTGAAGGGCGAGGGCGCGCCGCAGAACGTCCCGCTGGCCCCGATGGGCGAGCACCTCCACGCGCAGGCGACGCTGAAGCACGGCGCCCCCGCCTCGGCCGTCGTCACGATCACCCTCGACGGCAAGCCCCAGAGCGTGCAGTTCTCCACGCCGGCCGTCGGCATGGCCGAGCACGAGCACACCTCCCTGCACGGCGGCGTCGTGGGCATGTGGGGCGACTTCCACGTCGAGTACGCGCCGAAGGACGGCGAGTACCGCTTCTTCATGTCCGACCCGAAGCGACAGCTCGTCACGACGGACGTGAGCGGCTCGGTCAAGGACGGCGAGAAGGTGATCCCGCTGGAGTTCGACGCGGCCAACGGCCTCCTCCACGCGAAGGGCGAGGGCGCCGGCACGCGGCCGGTGAAACTCGACGTCAAGGTCGGGGACAAGGCCTTCCAGCTCGCGTTCAACCCGGCCGAGGGCGCGTCCGGGGGCGGGCACGACCACGGGGCGCACGGGCACTGAGGCACGAGGTCCCGTCGGGGCGTGCGTGCCCCTCGCCCGCGTGACCTCCCCCGTCACACTGACGCTCCCCCGATCCGGCGCTACAGTGGCCGCCATCGGTGAGGTGACGGATGCTCCTCTGGCTCGTGGCCTGCGGGAACGACGCGACGGACGAGGATGGCGGCGAGGGCGCCGGCGAGGAGACGTCCCCGATCGGCGCCGGCGACGGCACCCCGGAGTCCGTCGAGTGGACGACCATCCTGGACGAGGAGGACCGCCTCACGGACCCCCGGGATCTCGGCTTCGACGCGGCCGGCAACCTCTGGGTCGCGAACCGCGAGGACGATCGCACCTTCATCGTCTTCGACGCGGGCACGGACGCCCAGGACCACGACCGGCGCAAGGACGGCTTCGCCGAGCACTTCATGGAGGAGACGGCGGCGCTCGCCTTCGACCCCGGCGCCCAGTTCGGGAGCTGCGGGGAGTCCGACAACACCTACAACGGGCAGGCCGACGCGAACGACTTCATGGGGCCGGTCCTCTGGTCCACCGACCTCGACGTCTTCGCGGAGGAGGACCCGTACGGCCTCGGCTCGCACCTCGACATGCTGCACGAGAGCCCCTTCTGCGTCGGCATCGCCTGGGAGGTCGACAACGTCTACTGGGTCTTCGACGGCGACCACGACGCGATCGTCCGGTACGACTTCCAGAGCGACCACGACGTGGGGCGCGACGACCACAGCGACGGGATCGTCCACCGCCTCGTCGAGCCCGAGGTCACGCGGGTGCCCGACGCCCCCGGCCACATGGCGATCCACCCCGAGACGGGCCTCCTCTACGTCGCCGACACCGGGAACGGGCGCGTGCTCTGGATCGACACGGCCAGCGGCGAGCTCGGCGGCGACCTCCGCGGCGAGCTGGAGCCCCTCGAGGAGTACAAGAAGCTCGAGGACGTGGCGTGGGGCGTGCTGATCGAGGGCCTCGACCGGCCCGGGGGGCTCGCGCTCGCGGGCGATCGCCTCTACGTCGGCGAGTTCGGGACGGGGGTCCTCCACGCGTACGACCTCGAGGGCAACGAGCTCCGCACGCTCGACACCGGCCTCGGCGAGGCCGCCCTGTACGGCATCGAGATCGGGCCGGACGGGAAGCTGTGGATCGCGGAGACCGCCACGCCGTCGGTGAAGCGCATCGATCCGTAGGGCGCCCTCGCCGCGCGTCGCGGCTCCCTACGGCGTGACGGAGCTCTCCAGCGTCAGCTGGCGGCCGACCTCCACGCGGACGCGGGCGGCGCCCGCCGGCGCGGCGAAGGTCCGACCCTCCGCGACGGCGAGGACGACGCCGCGCGCGTCCAGCGCGGTCCAGCGGCGGCGCGGCTCTCCCTCGTCGAAGCCGGTCGCGGGGGCGGTCCAGACGCCCTCGACGCGCGTCAGCGTGGCCGCGTGCTCGGGCCGAGGGGCGGGCGCGGCCGCCATCGCGGACGGGACGTCGTAGAACGCGGGGTCGAGCGCGTGGTCCCGCCAGTCGCAGTGGGTGTGCCCCGTCTCGTAGGTGGCGACGTAGTCCGCGCCGTGCGCGTCGCAGACGTCGGCGAGCCAGTCGGCCGTCTCGCCGTCGACGTCCATGTCGACGGCGTCGCCGTACTGGTGGCGCGAGTACTCCACCCCGCCCACCCCGGCGTTGTACTCCGGGCTGCGGTACCCGCTGTTCACGGAGACCGGCCCGGCGACGTCGTCGCGGACGGCCTGCATGAGGTCCACCACGTGCGACTGCATCACCCCCCAGCGCCCCTTCCGCGCCGCCATGTACTCCTCGAGCACGAAGTCGGGCGCGACGGCGAGGTCCGGGTCGGCGGCCTCGAGGTCCACGAACCGCGCGGGCGCGACGTACTGGGCGGAGCCCTCGTACGCCTCGGGGTACGCGTACTCGTCGCCCCACGAGGGGCTGTAGGCCACGACGGGCAGGCACGTGGCGTGGTCGCGATCCGGTCCGAGCCAGCAGGCCTCGCCCGCCGCCGGCGACGTGTCGGACGTGTCCTCGTCGCGCTCGCCGGTGTCCACCGGCGCGGCGGTGTCGCCGGTGGCGGCCCGCGCGGTGTCGTCCCCGGGCTCGGGTCGCCCGGGCCGGGCACGGAGGACGCGGACGTCCTCGTCCGGCGATTCGCAAGCGAGGAGGGCGAGGATCATCGCCGCCTCCTAACGCGCGCTGGCGGGTACTACTCGCGCACGAGCGCGAAGGTGGTCGGGATCGGGAGGGACGCGTCGCCGGAGAGCGTCGCGCCGTCCTCCCCGTCGACGAGCTCGCCGGCGTCGAGCCAGGAGTAGGCCGCCGGCTCGGAGACGACCCATGCGCGGGCGCGATCGCCGGGCGCCAGCCCCCAGAGGTTGTCCATCCGCACGGCCACGCCCGTCTCCGAGGTCGCCTCCCACGGGCTGAGATACCAGACGTCGAGGAGGGTCCCGTCGACCTCGACGTCGAGCCGGTGGCCTGCGGGGACACGCACCGCGGCCACCTCGGCGGGCAGGTCCTCGAGCGGCGGTTGGATGAGGTTGTCCGCGCAGATCGTGAGGTAGAGCACGTCGGTCACCTCCACCTCGCTCGCGACGCGGGGGAGGCCGTGCGGCGTGTCGAAGGGGTCGAGCACCACGTCGATCGCGCTCGCCTCGCCGTCCGCGAGCGCGAGCGTGACCATCGGGTTTCCGCACCCGGTGCCCTCCTCGGGCACGACGTAGTACGCGGCGGCCAACGCCTCGAGCGCCTCGAAGGCACAAGCGCCGTCGGCCCCGGTCGTGATCGTCCTGCACACGTAGCGGCAGCCGTTCACGCGCGCGCCTGCGACCGGAGTTCCGTTCGGGTCCAGACGGTGCCCGTCTCTGCCCGGTCAAACGATACAGCCCGGCTGAACGGCTACCACGGCAGCGCCGCCGGCACCGCGGACACCGACGACACGCCCCCCGCGGACGTCACGGGCACGACCACCACCGTCGCCCTCCCCGCGTCGCCGGTAGCTACCTCTTGACGCCGGAAGTGCTGCGTCGGTGACGTACACGGTCGACACGAGGACTTGTGGGCCCTCACCTTCGAGCTCCCTGCCGTGCAGCCGCGCGGTGGTCGGTCGAACGAGCGCCCGCGTCCCCCTTCCCCCGCTCCCCTTGGTCCCTACGTTCGGCCCGTGGTCGGCGACCTGACGAAGCACGGCATCGCGCCCGCGCCGGAGAAAGGAGCACGCTCCGGGGCGCTGGTCCCAGACTTCGTACGCGTCGCGATCGCCGCGGCGCTCCCACTCCTCGCCTTCGCCGCCCAGTCGGTCCTCTGGCCCTGGGTCGGCCCGTTCGCGTGGTTCCTGTTCTACCCCGCGGTGTTCGCGGCGGCGTGGATCGGCGGCCTCGCCGGGGGGCTCGTCGCCACGGGCATCGCGCTGCCCATCGCCTGGGTCGCGTTCATCCCGCCCGCCGGCGCCGTCGCAAAGGAGCCCCGCTACCTCCTGTCCGCCGCGGTCTTCGCCGGGATGGGCGTCCTGTTCGCCGTCCTGCACGGCCGCATTCGGCGGGCCGAGGGCGCCCTGCGCCGCGCCAACGACGAGCTGTCCCACAACGAGCGGCAGCTCCGCGTCGCGAACGAGCGCCTCTCCGAGCTCGACCGGCTCAAGTCCCAGCTCTTCGCGAGCGTGAGCCACGAGCTGCGGACTCCGCTCGCGCTCGTCCTCGCGCCGGCCGAGCGGATGCTCTCCCGGCCGGATCTGCCGGCCGACGACCGCGCGAACCTCGAGACCGTGACACGGAACGCGCGGCTGTTGCGCGGGCACGTCGAGGACCTGCTGGACCTCGCCACGCTCGAGGCGGGTCGGATGCGGCTGCGGCGCGCGCGCGTGGACGTCGCCATGCTGGTGCGACAGGTGGCCGGGAGCTTCGAGGCGCTCGCGTCGGAGCGGAGCCTTTCGCTGCAGGTCGACGCCGACGGCGCGCTCGCCGCCGAGGTCGACCCCGAGAAGCTCCAGCGCGTGCTGCTGAACCTCCTGTCGAACGCCACGAAATTCACGCCCGGTGGGGGGACCGTCCGCGTGAGCCTGCGCGGCGAGGACGGACGGGCCGTCTTAGAGGTGGCCGACAGCGGGCCGGGTATCCCGGCGGAGCAGCGGGCGGCCGTCTTCGACCGGTTCCACCAGCTCGAGGGCGGCGCCGCGCGCCGGTTCGGGGGGATGGGGCTCGGGCTCTCGATCACGCGCGAGATCGTCGCGCTTCACGGGGGCAGCATCGCCGTCGGGGACGCCCCGGAGGGGGGCGCGTCCTTCGTCGTGTCCCTCCCGCTCGTCGCGTCGCCCGGGACGGAGGTGTTCGAAGAGGCGGTGCCGCTTCCCGTCGCGCCGGCCCACGTCGCGCCGGCGGCGAGGTCCACGCCCACGCCGGCGGGGCCCGCCGGCAGCGCGCTCGTGCTGGTGGTCGAGGACAACCCCGACCTCAACCGCTTCCTCCGCGAGGTGCTCGCCGAGCGGTGGCGCGTGGCCTCCGCGCTCGACGGGGCCGAGGGGATCCGCCTCGCGACGGAGCTGCGACCCGACCTCGTCCTCACCGACTTGATGATGCCCGGCACGAGCGGCGGGGACCTCGTCCGGGCGCTGCGGGGGCGATCCGAGATGGACGACACCCCGATCGTGGTGCTGACCGCGAAGGCGGACGAGGCGGTCCGCGAGGAGCTGCTCCGCGGCGGGGCCCAGGACTGGGTGGGGAAGCCGTTCGTCACCGGCGAGCTCCTCGCGCGGGTCGAGAACCTCCTCGAGGCGAAGCGGGCCCGCGAGACGATCGCGCGGCGCGAGGCGATCCTGCGCGCCGTGTTCGAGGGCGCCTCGGTGGGGATCGCCCACCTCGGGGCCGACGGGCACTTCGTCACCTTCAACGATCGATTCAGGACCATGCTGGGCTACCCGCGAGAGGAGCTCCTCGCGAAGCGGCTCGCCGAGGTCACCTTCCCGGACGACCGCGCGGACGACGCCGAAGCGCTGAATCGCGCGAATCGCGGCGAGCTGCGGCGCCACGCTTCCGAGAAGCGGTTCGTACGCGCCGACGGCGCGGTCGTGTGGGCCCGCGTGGACGTCGGCTTTCTGCGCGAGGGCGACCGGCTCGTCGGCGGCGTGGCGGTCGTCGAGGACATCGGCGATCGGAAGCGCGCGGAGGAGGAGGTCCGCCGGCTGGAGCAGGTGCGGGAGCGAGTCGCGGTCGAGAGCGCGGGGATGGCGGTCTGGAACCTCGACCTCACCAGCGGGGAGATGACTTGGTCGGAGACCGCGTTCCGCATGATGGGGTACGAGCCCACTCCTGACGGGCTCGCATCCCCCCTGATGTGGGCGGCGCGGGTGCACCCCGAGGACCTCCCCCGCGTGATCGAGGCGATGGCGCGGGCGCGGCGCGAGCGGGCGCTCTTCGCGGAGACCCATCGGATGCTGGTGGAGGGGCGGGTGCGGTGGGCCCGCTCCTTCGGGCGCTTCCTGTACGAGCCGGACGGCACGCCGACCCGCTTCGTCGGAATGGCCTTCGAGGACACCGAGCGGCAAGAGGCCGAGACGCGCCGGAAGGAAGCCGAGGAGCGGCTCGGGCTGCTCGTCGACGCGGTGCGCGAGTACGCGCTCTTCACGTTGGACCCCGAGGGCCGGGTGACCAAGTGGAACGAAGGCGCGGCGCGGATCTACGGGTACGCGGCCCAGGAGGCGATCGGGATGTCTCGCGCGTCCTTCTACCCGCCCGACCGGATCGCGGACGCGCCGGACGATCTCGAGGTCGCGGCGCGGACGGGCTCCGTGGCGCTCGAGGGGTGGCGCCGGCGGAAGGACGGCTCCCTCTTCTGGGCGGACGTAGTCGTGACGGCCCGGCACGACCTCGCCGGGCGCGTGACCGGATTCCTGACGGTAACCCGCGACCAGACCCAGCGACGCGCCGCCGAGGAGCGCTTTCGCCTCGCGCTCGAGGCCGCCCCCTCCGGGATGGTCATGGTCGACGCCCAAGGCGAGATCGTGCTCGTGAACCGAGAGACCGAGCGCCTGTTCGGCTACGAGCGCGGCGAGATCCTCGGTCGCCCCGTCGAGATCCTCGTGCCCGCGCACCTGCGTGAGGCGCACCGGGCTCACCGCCAGGCCTTCCAGCAGGCGCCGAGCGCGCGGCGAATGAATGGGAACGGCGAGCTGTGGGGCGTGCGAAAGGACGAGAGCGCCTTTCCCGTCGAAGTCGGCCTCACGCCGGTCGCCGGCGAAGGCGAGCCCTTCGTCGTCGCCTCCGTCCTCGACATCACGGAGCGCCGGCGTACGGAGCTGGAGGTCCGCGCCGCGCGCAAGGCCCTCGAGGAGCGCGTCGCGGATCTCGAGGCCTTCGGGTACGTCCTCGTCCACGACCTGCGCGCGCCGCTGCGCGCCGTCCAGGGGTACGCCCGCCTCGTCGAGGACACGCTGGGCGACCGCGCGGACGAGGCCAGCCGCCGGATGCTGGGGCGGATGCGGGACGCGACGGTCCGGATGGACCACCTGATCCGGGACGTGCTCGCCTACAGCCAGGTCGCCAGGGAGGCGTCCCCCAAGGGGACCGTCGACCTCGACGCCGTCGTCGAGCACGTCCGGGCCAACTACACGGAGGTCGCGGCGGCCGAGGTGGACGTCCGGACCCCGCTGGGCCGCGTGGTCGGTCGGGAGCCGCTCGTCGTGCAGATCCTCTCCAACCTCCTCGGGAACGCGGTGAAGTTCGTGCCGGCGGGCCGCAGGCCGAAGGTGGAGGTCTGGACCGAACGACGGGACGGCGGCCTTCTCCGCACGTGCGTGCGGGACAACGGGATCGGCGTCCCGCCGGAGCACCGGGAGCGGATCTTCCAGCCTTTCGAGCGACTCCACGCCGGTCCGGAGTGGCCGGGGACGGGCATCGGCCTCGCGATCGTCCAGAAGGCGGTGGGCCGGATGGGGGGGCGGGTGGGCGTCGAGTCAGACGGCGCGACGGGGAGCCTCTTCTGGTTCGACCTTCCGGAGGTCGCCCGTGAACACTGATCCCGCCCCCGTCCTGCTGGCCGACGATAGCGAGGACGACCGCTTCCTCGCGTCCGTCGCCTGGCAGCGTGCGGCGATCCCGAACCCCCTCCTGCCGGTGGAGGACGGCCGAAGGGCCGTCGAGGTTCTCTCCGGGCGGCGCGCGACCGGCCTCCCGGCGCTCGTCCTGCTCGACCTGAAGATGCCGGTGTGCAACGGCTTCGAGGTGCTGGCCTGGATGCGCGCGAACCCCGCCTGCCGGCGCGTGCCGGTGGTCGTCCTGACCGCCTCCGACGTCCCCGGAGACGTGGCAAGGGCCTACGACCTCGGCGCGAGCTCGTACGTCGTCAAGCCATCGTCGCTCGAGGACCTCGTCGAGCTGCTCGTCGCGCTGAAAGGGTGGTGGCTCACGCTCAACGTGACGGCGCGATAGGCGGGCCGCCGCCGTCGCGACACCCATGTCGGGGTCGCCGCCGCGCGCCCCTTCCCGCCGTGGAGCGACCGCGCCTTCGGGCGCCGGGGCACGCGGCTTGCTTGCCGGTGCACGCGTGGCTCCCCCGCCGCCGTCCCC
>JBMOQZ010000321.1:0-8231 GCA_049322475.1 Myxococcota bacterium
GACACCTTCGTGGCCAGCGCCCCCGCGGCGAGCACCGCGAAGAGCCCGGGCCGTCGCCGGACCAACGCGCCCCACGCGAGGGTGACCAGCACCACCAGCGGCACGTCGGCGAGGAGCCAGCCCTCCTGCGCGGCGAGGAGCGGCACCGTGGCGGCGACCGCGCCGGCGAGCACGGCGGGGCGGCCGTTCTCCGCGCCCGCCCACGCGACGGCGAGGGGAAGGGCGACTGCCCACGCCGCGAGCACGAGATCGGTCGTCGCGGGCGACTCGCCGAGGATCGCGTACGCGAGCCCGTAGACCGCCGGCACGAGCGGGAGCGGCCGGTGGAAGCGCGCCTCCTCGGTGCCCCACGCCGCCGCGGGCCAGTCGAGCAGCGCCGACGGATCGCGGGCGACCGTCTGCGCGAGCGTGAACCAGGCGATCGTGTCCGGCTGCCCCTGGGGGACGTCGAGGAAGGGCAGGTGCAGCGCGAGCGCGCCGAGGGCGAGCGCGCCGTAGCCCGCCCGCGGGCGCGCGAGCATCGCCGCCACGCCCGCGATCGCGGCGAGCACGAAGCCGCCGGCCCCGAGGGCGCCCTGCACGCGGAAGAACGCGAAGGTCTCGGTGCGGTTGCCGGCGCCGAGCGCCCACGCCGCGACCTCGAGAAGGAGCGCGAGGAGGACCCAGCGGGGCGCGGCGCGCACGTCAGGGCCGCGCGATCCACGCGGGGGAGACGGCGTGGTCGGCCTCGCGGGTCTCGCCCGTGAGGAGGTCGGTGACCGCGCCGCCGCCGGGCGGGACCGGCGGCGCGCCCCAGAACGCGAGCCACCCGTTGGGCGTCTCGAGCAGGCGCCCGTCCTCGGCGGGGACCTCCGCGAGGTCTCTGGGCCCGAGACCGGCGAGGCGGGCGGCGAGCCGCGAGAACACGACCGCGCCGGGCTTCGGCTCGATCCGCGCCGGGTTCCCGCCCGTCACCCGGAAGAGCGAGCGGCCGGCGAAGCCGTTGGGATCGCCCGCGTCCTCGTCGCGCCGCGCGTCGACGAGCGTGTGCCAGAGCACGCCCTCGGCGCCCTCGGCGAGGAAGCCGCCCACGACCGCGGCCACCATGCGCGCGTGCCAGTCCTCGTCCGCGTGGTCCGGCGGGGGGACGGAGGGCACCCCCGTCTCGGTGATCCAGACCGGCAGGCCCGGCGCGAGCTCGCGCGCGGTGGACATCGTCCGCTTCACGGTGTCGAGCGAGTCCTGCGAGAAGTAGCAGTGGAGCGAGAGCCCGTCGATCGCGGCGTGGGCGCCCGGCCGCGCGAGCACGGCCTCGAGGTAGGCGCGCCCCTGGGGGCCCGCGGGCCGGAACATGCCGCCGAGGAGCACGGTGGCGTCGGGGTCGGCCGCGCGGATCGCCCGGGAGGTGGCGACGAGCACGGTCGCGTACTCCTCCGGCGTCTCGAACGTGGTCGGGTCGAAGTCGGGGACGTCGGCGCCGCGCGGGGCCACGTTGTTGTGGTGGTCGGGCTCGTTGTCGACCTCCCAGGCGAGCACGGGCCGGAGGAGGCCGGGCGCGTCGTCGACTCCGTCGCCGTCGTAGCGCTCGACCACGGACGTGACCCACGCCTCGTAGGCCGGGAGGTCGTCGGGGACGTAGCGGGGGGTGTGGACGGCCGTGCGCGCGCCCGGCCAGGGCCCGACCACCGCGATCACGTCGATCCCGCCGCGGCCCGCGATGTCCATGAGGCGGTCCATGCCGGCGGGGCCCGTCCACTCGAGGTGGTTGAGGCCCGGCCAGCCGTGGTTGTTGGCGCGGACCACGCCCGCGCCGAGGTCGCGGAGCATCACCGCCCGGCGCGCGATCGCGGCGTCGGTGCCGGCGGCGGCGAAGGCGTTGCGCTCGGGCGAGCCGAGCCCTTCGTTGATGCCGAGCAGGCGGCTCGGCACGGCGGGCGCGGACGGGAGCGTGATCGCCGGCGCCTCGGGGGCCCTCGGCGCGACGGGGGCGGGCGCCTTCGCGGGGCGCGCGGCGACCCAGGCGGCCACGCCGCCGGCGAGCAGGAGGGCGGCGACGACGAGGACGACCCGACGCATCGCGGCGAGGTAGCGCGACGGGGGCCGGGGCGTCGAGCCGCCTTCCTACAGGATGCGCACTCGAAGCTGCTCCTCCCGCTTCCGTCCGCGAGCCCTCGCGCGGTGGCACGCTCCCGGACTACCGGCAGTCCCACTCCCCCTTCGGCACCCCCACCACGACCTCGCGCACGGTGTTCGAGTCGTACGGCTCGGGCAGGTAGATCGCGTCGCGACGCCAGCCGCCCACGCCGTCGCCCCAGGTGACGCCGTGGCCGTACCGACGCGCGCGGCGCGAGTAGAGCGTGGTGATCTCGCCGTCGGGCGTGACGCGGTAGAGCCCGGAAGTGCCGTACTCGGGCACGTAGAGGTTGTCGCAGGCGTCGACGCCGACGGCGTCCTGCCACCAGTTGCCCACGCCCTCGAGGAACACGCGGGGGTCGCCGGAGGGCGTCATGTCGACGAGGTCGACGACCCACAGCGTCCCCACGCCCACCGTCGCGACGTACATGCGCGAGCAGTCGAGGTTGAACCCCACGGCGTGGGGCTGATGCCCGTTCGGGAGCTGCGCGAAGACCTCCTTCGCGCCCGTCGCGGGGTCGACGCGGTACACGGCGCGGTCGTTCGTCGCGTACAGCATCCCGTCGGGCCCGACGGTGACGCCGTAGACGTACCCCATGTCCGTCGCGAGGTCGGTGACGGCGCCCTCGCGCGACACCCGGGCGACGCGCGCGCCGGCGTCGTCGGCGACGGCGAGGTCGCCGTCCGCGAGCCAGTCCATCTGCTGGGCGCTGCCGAAGCCGGGCACGAACAGCGACGAGGTCCCGTCGTACGTCGCCTTCTGCAGCGAGCCGTTGTTGAACCCGATGAGCGACCCCTCCCCGTCGAAGGCGATGCCGTGGTACGCGCGGATCGTGTCGGCGAGCTCGTTGTCCTCGAGGGGCTCGGCGGGGAGCGCGTCGCAGTCGTACTCGATCGGGCCGGTGTCGACGTCGGAGTCGGCGTCGGTGTCCGCGTCGGAGTCCGTGTCGGCGTCGGCGTCGGCGTCGGCGTCCGTGTCGGCGTCGACGTCCGCGTCGGTCTCGGTGGGCGTGTCGTCGCCGCCCGTGTCGTCTTCGAGCGTCACGACGGAGGAGGAGTCGCAGGCGAGGAGGAGCCACATCGGACCGGACGATAGCACCGCCTCCTCGGCTGGCGCGGGTCGGGCCGGGGTGGATTTCGGCTCAACCGCGGCGAACGAGGTCCGATGGACTCGTCGAGGTGGTCATGGTCCGCATCCGAACCGTCCTCCTGGTGACCCACGTGCCGCTCGCGCTGTTCGCCGTGGCGCTGCTCGTCGACGGAGCGTCCGTCGCGCTGACCGTCGCCTACCTCGCCACCTGGGCCAGCGCGGCTGGGCTCTCCATCTGGGGCTACCACACGCTGCGCCGCCGGATCGACGCGACCGTCGCTTTCGCGAACGGGATCGCGGAGGGCAACGTCCGGGAGCCGCTCCGCACGTTGGCACCCGGCGCGCTCGGTCGGATCGAGAGCGCGCTCAACCTCCTCGCGGAAGGGGTCGCCGCGCGCGAGCGATCGCGCGTCCTCGAGGCCCGCCGGACCCGCTTCGCCGGCGAGCTCGGACAGGCGTTCGAGCACGCCGAGGACGAGGCCGGGGTCTTCGCGGTCGCGGCGCGGGCGCTGGAGAGGACCGCCCCCAGCGCCCTCGCGGAGCTCCTCCTCGCGGACTCCAGCCACGCTCCCATCCGGAGGGTGGTCGCGACCGGACGAGGCGACGTGTGCGGCTGTGGGGTCGAGTCCCCGTACCGGTGTCCCGCCGTTCGTCGGGGGCGAGCAATCTCCTTCGACGAGCCGGAGGCGCTCGATCGGTGTCCTCACCTCCTCGGCCGCTCGGATGCTTCGGCCCACTGCGTCCCGGTCACCGTCCTGGGGCGCCCCGTCGGAGTGTTGTCCGTCGTCGGGACGGAGGCCGACGAGCTCCCCTCCTTCGAGCGCCTCGGGGCGATCGCTCAGCAGCTGGGCGGCCGGCTCGGCGTGATCCAGGCGCTCGCGACGTCCCAGCGCCAGGCGAGCACGGACTCGCTGACCGGGGTGTTGAACCGGCGCGGCTTCGAGGCGCGGCTGGCCGAGCTCGAGCGCGACGGGAGCGCGTGCGTGGTCGTCATGGCCGATCTCGATCGCTTCAAGCAGCTCAACGACACGCACGGGCACGACGGCGGCGATCGGGCGCTGCGCCTGTTCTCCGAGGTGGTGGTCGCCACGCTGCGTCAGGGGGACCTCGTGGCGCGCTTCGGAGGCGAGGAGTTCGTGCTCGCGCTCCCGCGCGTCTCGGTGGAAGACGCCGCCGCGGTCCTCGAGCGCGTCCGGGGAGCGCTCCGGCGCGCGGTCGCGAAGGGGGGCGTCCCGCCGTTCACCGCGAGCTTCGGCGTCTCCACGTCCCTCGACCTGCCGCTGGAAGAGCGCCTCCGCGAGGCCGACGCCGCCGTGTACCGCGCCAAGGCGGACGGCCGCGACCGGGTCGTCGTGGGCGACGGATCCCGGGTCGATCCGGACCTCGAGCGGCCGTTGACGCTGGCCCCGGCGAGGGCGTGAGGCGAGTCGAGCGCCCGCACGGTCCTCTCAACGCGGCAGCCGCACCCGGAACGCCGTCCGGCCGGGCGCGCTCTCCACGGTCACGTCGCCGCCCTGCGCCCGGCTCACCGCGCGCACGAGCGCCAGCCCGAGGCCGGTGCCCCCGCCCTGCCGGTCGGTCGTGAAGAAGCGGTCGAACACGCGCGGCAGGTTCGCCGGCGAGATGCCGGGCCCGTCGTCGACGACGTCCACGCCCGCCCAGGCGTCGTCCGACCACGCCTCCGCGCGCACGCGGACGCCCTCGCCGCCGTGCCGGAAGGCGTTCTCGACGAGGTTCGTCACCGCGGCCTCGAGCTGCTCGCGGTTCGCCACCACCTCGCCCGCGCCGGCCACCTCGAGCGCCGGGTGCCGCGCGCGCACCGCGGCGAGGACCTCGGCGAGTTCGACGCGCCCGCGCTCGCCGCCCTCCTCCGCCCGCGCGAGGCGGAGCAGCCCGCCGACGAGGCGGGCGAGCCGGTCGAGGTCGAGCAGCGCGTTGTCGAGGAAGCGGGCGCGCTGCTCCGGCGCCATGTCCTCGTCGTCGCGGAGGAGCTCGACGGTGCCGCGGAGCGAGGACACCGGGGTCTTGAACTCGTGGGAGACGTTGCCGGCGAACTCGGCGATGTAGGCGAGCCGGTCGCGCAGGCGGGCCCGCATCGTGCCGAGCGCGGCGGCGAGCGCGCGGGCCTCGGCCACCTGCGACCGCGACGCGCGCTCGATCTCGGGCGGGGCCTCCTCGGCGCTCCGCGCGATGCGGTGGGACGCGCTCGCGAGGCTCTCGAGAGAGCGCGACACCACCCGGCCGAAGCCGAGGGCCAGCCCCACGGTCCCGGCGAGGGCGAGCACCACGCCCACCGAGAGGCGCGGCAGCATCTGCCAGAACGCCTGCAGCTCCTCGCGCGGGGTGCGGGAGAGCGCGAGCGCGCCGATCACCTCGCCGTCGCGCTCCAGCGGCACGGCGAGGTAGATCCGCACGCTCGCGCGGCGGCTGGGGCCGGAGAGCGGCGTGCTGCTCGACCCGCGCGCGTCGCGCGGGCGGACGACGGTGCCGGTGCGGCCGGACAACGCGGCGGCGATCTCGACGTCGTCGCCGACGAACTCGCCGACGTCCCCGCCGCTCGAGACGGCCACCCGCCCGTCGGGGCCCACCACGCGGAAGCCCGCCAGCGTCGTCTCCTTCGCGTGGCGCAACGTCGGCCCGAGGTCCTGAAAGCGCGTCCCGCGGGCGACCTCGCCCTCGACGAGCATCGCCATCAGCGCGGCCTGGTGGCGCAGGTCCTCCTCGGTCTGCTGGCGGAGGTCGCGGGCGAGCGCCCCGGTCCCGACGAGCGCGAGCACGGGGAGCAGGAACACCACGAGGTGCGACAGCACGAGCCACGTGCGGAGGCGCCAGACCGGCAGCTTCACGGGACCTTCAGCCGGTACCCCAGCCCGTGCACCGTCTCGACGGGGTCGATCCCTTCGTCGCGCAGCTTCTGCCGGATGCGGCGGATGTGCGAGTCCAGCGTGCGCTCGCTGATGTGGTGGTGCTCGCCGTAGGCGTGGTTGACGAGGTCGTCGCGGGTGAAGGCCCGCCCGGGGCGCTGCACGAGCACGCGCAGGATCGCGAACTCGGTGACGGTGAGCTCGATCTCGGCCTCGCCGACGTAGGCGCGGTGGGCTTCGAGGTCGAGGCGGACGGTCCCGGCGCTGAGCACCGGCGAGGCGGGGGCGGGGTCCGGCGTCGCGCGGCGGAGCACCGCCTTCACGCGGGCGACGAGCTCGCGGGTGGAGAACGGCTTCGTCACGTAGTCGTCGGCGCCCAGCTCGAGCCCGAGCACGCGGTCGAGCTCCTCGTCCCGCGACGACAGGAACACGATGGGCACGCGGCTCTTCGCGCGCAGCTGGCGGCAGGTCTCGATGCCGTCCATCTCGGGCATGACGATGTCGAGCACCACGAGGTCGGCCGGCGACGCCGCCTGCGCGCGCAGCGCGGCGACGCCGTCGGCGGCCTCCGACACGGCGTAGCCCTGGCGGGCGAGCGCGTAGCGGACGACCTCGCGGAGGTGGGGGTCGTCGTCGACGACGAGGATGCGGGTCATGGCGTGAATCCTACGCGAGGGTGAGCTCTTCGAGCGCGTGCACGCGGGCGGCCAGCTCCCCGAGGCGCTCGCGGGCGGGGGCGACGTCGCCGGCGAGGGCCACGAGCCCGACCTGGACGCGCAGCTGCACGACGCCGCGGAGGATCTCCTCGATCTGACCGGCGGCGCGGGCGCGGGCGTCGGCGAGGCGGGCGGCGGCGGCGTCGCCGCGGAGGGACTCGTCGGCGAGCATGCGGTCCACCAGCGCGACGCGGGCGTCCGCGCGGTCGAGCGCCTCCCGCACGCGCCCGAGCGTGTCCGGGTCGACGACCTCGGTGGCGGCGGGGTCGCGCATCGTCTCGGCGAGGGCGGCGAACGCGGCGGCGATCCGCGACGCGTAGGGGCCCGCGCCGCGCTTGCCGCCGGCCTGCTCGAAGAGCGAGAGCAACACGGGCCAGGCGGGCACGGCGCAGGCGACGGTCGCCATCGGGTGGCCGCGCCGGGCCAGCGCCGCCGCGGTGAAACCGCCCACCACCAGCCAGCCGGCGAGGAGGAGGAGCGTCGTGGTGGTGGCGGCGTTCATTCGGACCTCCGGCCGAGGAAGCCGGCCTCCTCGGGCTCCCACTCGCGGTAGTCGCCGGTCGCGGCCGACGCCGTCGCCGAGATCGACGAGATCACGTCGGACTCGATGGGACGGAAGAGCGCGACGTCGGCGCGCGGGCGCGCGACGAACGGGCGCAGCAGCCACCCGGTCTGCGCGGTCACGAGCCCGAGCAGGAACAGGCAGCCGGCCGTCGCGAGGAACCGGTGCTGGCCGCCGACCGCGGTGCGGGCGATCGTCACGAGGCCGGGGAGCCCGACGAACGCGAGCGCGCCCGCCATCAGCACCACCGCGAGGTGGTAGTCGACGCGGACCGAGTAGGGCAGCCACAACGCGGGCGCCATGGCGGCGGCGAGCACGCCGGTCCGCGCCATGCCGGCCAGCGCGGCGAGGGCGAGGCGGCGACGGCTCGTCTCGACGTCGCAGGCGCGCCAGGCCGCGGCGAGCGCGGGGAGCACGAGGAGCGGCGGGAGCACGAGCAGGACCGGCATCTTCAGCGCCGCGTACAGCGTCTGGACGCCGCCGCGGTAGGAGCCGACGGCGGCCCCGAACACGGCGGCGCCGGAGGCGGCCACGACGAGCAGCGACGGGGCGACGCGGGCGAGGCCGTCGGCGGTGTCGTGCTCGGCCACGAGGCCGGCGGGATCGCGCAGGACACGCGCGGTGAGGGCGAGGACGGACATGGGGGTCTCCTCAGAGCAGGTGGGGGGTGAACCAGGTGAAGAGCCGCAGGCCCACGAGGGTCGCGAGCGCGGCCCACGCGAGCAGGAGCGCGCGCATCTGCATCACGCCGTCCTCGCCGGCGGCGGCCTCCACGCGCACCAGCAGGCTGCCGGCGCGCAGGAGCCCGAGCGCGGCGAGCCCGACCACGATCGCGGCGGCGACGACGCCCCCGCGGGTGCTGGTGGCCGCGAAGAAGAGCACGACGG
>JBMOQZ010000322.1:0-8165 GCA_049322475.1 Myxococcota bacterium
CGGCATTGGAAGAATGCCCCACTCCCCGCTCCGCGGGGGAGGAGAGCACGGCGGCATTGGAAGAATGCCCCTCTCCCCGCGCAGCGGGGAGAGGGTGGCCGAAGGCCGGGTGAGGGGCGCTGAAGATCACGCCCCTACTGGATGTACCCGAGCGCCTTCAGCCGCTCGACCTCCGCCGGGTCGGCGTTCTGCTGCGCCTCGGCGATCGCGTCGTCGAACGCCTTGTCGTCCGGCCACTTCTTCTTGCCGGCGTCGAGCACGTCGATGACCGTCGCGCCGCCGCCGCCTTCGCGCAGCTGGCTCGCCAGCTTCAGATAGAGCGGCGCGGTCACCTGCTGCGGGTAGGCGCCGTGGAGCCGCTCGAGTTCGCCTTTCAGCGAGGCGCCGTCACCCTTCTTCGCCAGCGCCTCCAGCCGCACCTGCTCGAGGCGCCACGCGGCGGCCTTGTCGCCGCCGGCGGACTTCAGCCCCTCCTCGGCGAGCTGCAGGGCCTTGTCGGCGTCGCCGCCGTTGAGCGCGTCCTGCGCCTCCTTCTGGTGGTCCACCGAGCTGCAGGCGAGCAACAGGAACGCGATCATCGGGGTCTCCGCGCAGGCGTCACGGTTTATCCCGGGGTAGGGTCGGGCCGCCGCCGCATCGGGTAAAGGAACATCATGTCTCGTCTCGCGCGCTTCGCCGTCGCCGTGGCCCTCGTGGGGCTCTGGACGCCGGCCGCGCATGCGTACATCGGGCCGGGCGCGGGCTTCGCGTTCGCCGGATCGCTCCTCGTGCTGGTCGCCGCCTTCGCGCTCGCCATCGGCACCATCCTGCTCTGGCCGATCACCTTCGCGTGGAAGACGATCCGCGTCGGCAACCCGTTCAAGCACGCTCTCGCCAAGCGGATCATCGTGCTCGGGCTCGACGGCATGGACCCGGGGCTCGCGACGAAGTTCATGCTCGAAGGCCGCATGCCCAACTTCCGCAAGCTCGCGGACAAGGGCGTCTTCCGGCCGCTCGACACCTCGAACCCGTCGATGTCGCCGGTGGCCTGGTCCACGTTCGCCACGGGGGTGGACCCCTCCCGCCACGGCATCTTCGACTTCCTCACGCGCGACCCCTGCACGTACGCCCCGATGCTCTCGTCCACCGACATCGGGCAGGCCGAGAAGGTCGTCAACATCGGGAAGTACGTGGTCCCGCTCTCGAAGCCGCGCATCAAGCTCCTGCAGAAGTCGCAGCACTTCTGGAAGCTCCTCGGCGAGAAGCACATCTTCAGCATCATCCAGCGGGTGCCGATCACGTTCCCGCCGGTGCCGTTCCGCGGGCTCCTGCTCTCGGGCATGTGTGTGCCCGACCTGCGCGGCTCACAAGGCACCTTCAGCTTCTTCTCGACCCGCCAGGACGAGGGCGGCGCCCCCGCCTTCACCGGCGGCGAGCAGACGATCCTGCGTCGCAAGGGCAACGTCATCCGCTCGCGCATCGTCGGGCCCGACAACGGCATGGTGAAGGGCGGCGGGCGCATGACGCTCCCGTTCACGCTCACCGTCGGCGAGGGCCACGCCACGCTCGAGATCGACGGCGGGCCCGCCGTCCCGCTGAAGCCCGAGACCTACTCCCCGTGGATCACGCTCTCGTTCAAGGCCGCGCCGGGCGTGACCGTCAGCGGGATCGCCCGCTTCTACCTCACGTCGCTGCAGCCCGACGTGAACCTCTACATGACGCCGATCCACATCGACCCGGAGAACCCGGCGATGCCGATCAGCCACCCGGAGGTCTACGCGGTCTACCTCGCCAAGAAGTTCGGCCCGTACGCCACGCTCGGGCTCGCCGAGGACACCTGGGCGCTGAACGAGCGCGTCATCGACGAAAAAGCGTTCTTCCAGGCCGCCATGGACATCTGCGAGGAGCGCGAGAAGATGTTCTTCGACGCGGTCTCGCGCGTGAAGAAGGGCCTCGTCACCACGGTCTTCGACACCACCGACCGCGTCCAGCACATGTTCTACCGCTACCTGGACCCCACCCACCCCGCGAACGCCGGCAAGCCCGTCGGCGGCGAGCTCTCCGACGCCATCCAGCGCGTGTACGACCACGCCGACGGCATCCTCGGCCGGCTCCTCGCCGAGGTGGGCGACGACCCCGACACCGTGGTGATGGTCATCAGCGACCACGGCTTCACCAACTTCCGCCGCGGCGTGAACCTGAATGCCTGGCTCCGCGACGAGGGCTACCTCGTGCTGAAGGACGGCGAACTCTCGGGCGAGTGGTTCGAGAACGTCGACTGGTCGCGTACGAAGGCGTTCTCGCTCGGCCTCACCGGCCTGTTCGTCAACCGCAAGGGCCGCGAGAAGAGCGGCATCGTCGCGGAGGGCGAGGAGTACCGCGCGCTCGTGAACGAGATCGCCCGCAAGCTCGAGCAGCTGGTCGACCCCGCCACGGGCGAGCGCGCGATCCGAAAGGTGGAGATCGCCCCCGCGCTCTTCGACGGGCCCTACCGCTTCGACGCCCCCGACCTCCTCGTCGGGTACGAGGGCGGCTACCGCAACAGCTGGGAGTGCGCGACGGGCTCCGTCACGCGCGAGGTCTTCACGGACAACACGAAGTCCTGGTCCGGCGACCACTGCGTCGACCCCGCGATCGTCCCCGGCGTGTTCTTCTGCAACCGGCCGGTGAAGACCGAGACGCCGCGGCTCCTCGACATCCCGTTCTCGATCCTCTCGCTGTTCGGCCAGAAGCCCCCGAAGTACATGCAGGGCGCCATGATCTTCGGCGACGAAGCCGTCGCGAAGGGCATGCTCGACCCCGCCACCCTCTCCCAGTCGGGCGCCGCGCCCGGCGCGCGCGTCGTCCGTGTCCATGCCGCTTCTTAGTCTCCTCTTCTCCTGCGCCACCGCCCCCGACGTCCCCGGCCTCTTCGTGCTCGGCGTCGACGGGATGGACCCGGCGATCGCCCAGCGGCTCATGGCCGAGGGCAAGCTCCCGAACCTCGCGAAGCTGTCGTTCTCCGCGCTCGGCACGGTCAACCCGCCGCAGAGCCCGGTCGCGTGGTCGAGCTTCGTGACCGGCATGGACCCCGGCGGCCACGGCATCTTCGACTTCGTGCACCGCGATCCGGCCCACTACACTCCGATCAGCTCGGCGACGCCTCCTCCGGGCGACCCGGGCACGGTGATCGAGATCGGCGACATGTACTTCCCGCTCGGCGGCGACCCGGTGCTGAACAACCGCGGCGGCGTGCCCTTCTGGGACCTCCTCCACGACGCGGGCGTCGACGTCGAGGTCTACCGCATCCCCGGGAACTACCCCCCGCCGGAGAGCGAGGCGAAGGTGCTCGCCGGCATGGGCACCGTCGACATGCGCGGCGGCTACGGCGTCTACACCTGGTTCACCGACACGCCGGTGAAGAAGCCGGGCGGCAAGATCAAGGGCGACATCCAGCTCGTCACCGTCGACGACTACGATCTGGACGGCATCCCCGACAGCGTGCGCGGCGCGATCAAGGGCCCGCCCGACCTCTTCCATCTCCCCCCGGGCAAGATCCCCGGCGACGGCGACTACCTCACCGCGGGCGTCACCTTCTGGCTCGACGGCGAGACCGTGTTGATCGAGGCCGGCGACGAGACGGCGCTCCTGCGCGAGGGCGAGTGGTCGGACTGGGTGAAGCTCTCGTTCGACGCGCTCCCGGGCGGCGCCATGCCCTTCACGGGCATGGTCCGCTTCTACGCGAAGGAGCTCTCGCCGGGCTTCAAGCTGTACGCGTCGCCGGTGAACATCGCCCCGGACGAGCCGGCGCAGCCGATCTCCTCGCCCGAGGAGTGGGCGGAGGACCTCGCCGACGTGCTCGGCCCCTTCTACACCCAGGGCATGCCCGAGGAGACGAACGCGCTCAACGACGGCACGTTCGACGACGACGACTACCTCCGTCAGGTCGCGCTCGTGCAGGCGGACACGCGCGACATGCTCGCCGCGGCGCTCGCCCGCTTCGAGCGCGGCGACATGACCTTCCTGTACGTCTCGGACATCGACCTGCAGTGCCACATGCTCTGGCGCCACGCCGACCCGAAGCACCCCGGGGCGAGCCACCCCGCGCGCGACCCCGCGACGGCCGAAAAACACGCGCGCGACATCGAGCACTTCTACGAGGACGTCGACGCGCTCGCCGGCCAGATCCTCCAGCAGTTGCCGGCAGATACGACCTTCCTCCTCATGTCGGATCACGGGTTCCAGCCGTACACGCGCGAGGTCCACCTCAACACGTGGCTGCGCGACCGGGGCTGGCTCGCGCTGAAGGACGGCAAGACGACCGGGCACATCGCCGCCGGCGACGTCGACTGGTCGAAGACGAAGGCCTACGGGCTTGGGTTCAACGCGGTCTACCTCAACCTCGAGGGCCGCGAGGCCGAGGGCATCGTGTCGCCGGGCGAGGCCGACGCCGTGATGGCCGAGCTCACCGCGCAATTGCTCGCGATGGACGACGGCGGGAAGAAGCCCGTCCGCAGGGTCGCCCGCAGCAAGGACATCTACAGCGAGGCCCGCCGGAGCGAGGCCCCCGACCTCGTCGTCGGCTACGACGCCGGCTACGGCACCTCCGACCAGTCCACCCTCGGCGAGATCGTCCCCGACTGGATCACGGACAACACCGCGCGCTGGTCGGGCAACCA
Source organism: Myxococcota bacterium (assembly GCA_049322475.1). GTDB lineage: Bacteria > Myxococcota_A > UBA796 > UBA796 > SXON01 > JBMOQZ01. The sequence goes on from JBMOQZ010000322.1 coordinate 4,638, forward strand.
CCTGATGGACCCCGAGGTCGTGCCGGGCGTGCTCTTCAGCAACCGGCCGCTGCCCGCCGGCTCGCCCGACCTCCTCGACGTCACGGCCACCGTGTTGTCCCACTTCCGCGTCGCGCCCGCCGAGGGTATGACCGGGTCCCCCATCTTCGAGTAGGAGCCCTCCATGTTCGGCTTCGGAAAGAACGTCAGCGTCAAGATCGACAAGGACCTGCACGCCCGCCTCGTCAAGGTCGCGGACGTCGCCGGCTACGCCACCGTCGACGAGTTCGTCGCCCACATCCTCGAGAAGGAGATGCTCCACTTCGAGGACACCAAGTCCGACGCGGACATCCGCAACAAGCTCAAGGGGCTCGGCTACATCTCTTGAGCGGCGTCCTCCCGGTCCTGAGCACCCTGTTCGACGTCGTGCTGGCGCCCTTCGGGCACCGCGCGGCGGCGTTCGATCTGCTCGTGTGGCCCGTGCTCTCCGGCGTCGTCGCGCTGCTCGTCTACAAGCACGTGTCGAACCAGAAGGGCATCGAGCGCGCGAAGAACGGCGTCCAGGTGCACTTGCTCGAGATCGTGCTCTACCGCGACGACCTCGGCGCCATCCTCTCCTCCACCACGCGGGCGCTCCTCCAGAACGCGCTCTACCTCGGCCACAACGTCGTCCCGATGCTGGTGATGTTCCTGCCGATGACGGCCGTGCTCGTCCAGCTCGTCGCGAACTACGCGTACGCGCCCATCCCGGTCGACGAGCGGCCGCTGCTCGAGGTGCAGCTCGCCGAGGGCGGCAAGGCCACGGACGTGAAGCTCGAGCTCCCGCCGGGGGTGGCGATCGACGCGGGCCCCGTGCGCACGCCCACCGGCAAGGTCGTGTGGCGCCTGCGCGCGGAGGAGCCCGGCGACTACGACCTCGCGCTCACCTACGCCGGCGAGACCGAGCACAAGGGCCTCGCCGTCGGGGGCGAGCCCCGCAAGGTGCCGGTCCTGCGCACGAACACCTGGGAGGCCGTGCTCTACCCCGGCGAGGACCCGCTCCCCGGCGACTCCGCGTTCGAGAGCATCCGCACGCGCGCCCCCTCGCGCGCGCTCGACGTCTTCCCCGACGGCGAGGGCGGCATCCTCGCCTGGTTCTTCGTCTTCTCGCTGGCGGCGGGCTTCGCGCTCAAGGACCGCTTCGGCGTCACCCTGTAGGATCCCCCGATGTCGCTGTTCTCCGCGCTCTTCGGCAGAAAACCCCAGGGCGAGCCCGTGATCGTCGTGAGCGGCCTCCCCCGCTCGGGCACGTCGATGATGATGAAGATGCTCGAGGCCGGCGGGCTCGCGCCCTTGACCGACGGCGTCCGCACCGCCGACGTCGACAACCCGAAGGGCTACTACGAGTACGAGCGCGTGAAGGACCTCGAGAAGGAGACCGACAAGTCCTACGTCCGCGACGCGCGCGGCAAGGTCCTGAAGGTGATCTCCTTCCTGCTCAAGGACCTCCCCGACGACAACGACTACCGCATCGTCTTCATGCGCCGCGACCTCGGCGAGGTCCTCGCGTCGCAGAACAAGATGCTGAAGCACCGCGGCGAGCAGGACGACAGCGACGACGCCGCGATGAAGGACGCCTACCTCTCGCACCTCGCGTCCGTCCGAATCATGAGCCGCAAGAAGGAGAACTGGCAGCTCCTCGAGGTCCGCTACGACGAGACCGTCGCCAGCCCCCGGGACACGGCGGCGAAGCTGAACGACTTCCTCGGCGGCAAGCTGAACGTCGAGGCGATGGTGACGGCGGTCGACGCGGAGCTGTACCGGAACCGGAAGGACAAGCTGGCGAAGGGCTAACAGCCGCTCCCGGGGAACACGCCCGCGTCGTCGTCGTCGCAGTCCATCCCCGGCGACGTGGCCGCGTCGTAGGCGCCGGGCAGCCACCACGCGGGGAAGCCGTCGCCGTCGAGGTCGAAGGCGTCCGCCCCCGGGCCGCCCCACGCGCCGACGTCGGACGGCGATCCGTCCGGGTCGAGGATCGCGCCGTCGCCGGCGTCGACCAGCGGCGAGGCGGCGTCGAGGTGGTACGCGGCGTCGAGGAACAGGGGGTCGCCGGCGAGGCACGCGCTCGCGTCGGCGCCGTCGACCTCGTCGTGGACGGCGCACGCGCCGAGCGTCACGGCGCCCCCGGTCACCCACAGCCCCGCGGAGCTGTTCCCCGCGATCGCGACGTTCACGAGCGTGACGTCGGTGTCGACGAGGGAGAGCCCGCCCGCGTCGGCGTCGGCGGTGTTGTCGGCGACCACGACGTTGGCGAGCGCGAGCGTCGCGCCCGAGGCCCGGAGCCCGCCTCCCACGGGGTCGCCGTAGTAGTCGGCGGCCTCGTTCCGCGCGATCACGACGTTCGTGAGGTCGAGGGTCGCGTCCGCCACGTACAGGCCGCCGCCGCTGCCGGTGCCCTCGTTGTCCGCGATCCGCACGTTCGCGAGCACCGGCGCGCCGCCCTCGACGTAGAGGCCGGCGCCGTAGAAGCCCGCGAAGTTGCGGGAGACGTCGACGTCCTCGAGCACCGCGTGCGAGTCGACGAGCGCGATCCCGCCGCCGTCGCCGTAGTAGGCGAAGCAGTACCAGGTGTCCGCCGCGTTGTCGGTGACGATCACGTCGGCGATCGCCGGGTCGCCCCCCACCACGGAGATCCCGCCGCCCGCCGCGAAGTTCCACGCGTGGTTGCCCGTGACGACGAGGTCCACCAGCGTCGGCGACGCGCCGTCGACGGTCACGCCGCCGCCGCCGTAGCCGACGCCGTTCTGCAGCGTGAAGCCGGTCAGGACGGCATCCGGGCCCTCGCCCGCGGCGAAGGTCACCACCGGCGCGACGCCCCCGCCGTCGAGGATCGTGGCGCCCGGCCCGTGGACGCCCACCAGCGTCACGTCCTTGCCGAGGAAGTCGAGGTTCTCGGGCCAGGTGCCGGGCCCGACGCAGACGACGTCGCCGTCCGCGGCGGCGTCCAGCGCGCCTTGCACCGTGGCGTGGTCGCCCGGGACGGTGAGGTCGCAGACGGCGCAGGCGTCGTCGGCCTCGCCGTCGCAGTCGTCGTCCACGCCGTCGCAGTCCTCCAGCGCGCCCGGGAACGCGGCGGGGTCGCCGTCGTCGCAGTCGCCGTCGCAGGCGCGCGCGCCGTCGCCGTCCGCGTCTGCCTCGCCCGAGGGCACGGCGCCGTCGCAGTCCTGGTCGACGCCGTCGCACGCTTCCGTGACCCCGGGGTGCCGCGCCGCGTCGTCGTCGTCGCAGTCCTCGGCGAAGAGGAAGCCGTCGCCGTCGCGGTCGTCGGCGTCCGCGCCGTCGCAGTCCTGGTCGACGCCGTCGTACCAGACCTCGTCCTCGCCGGGGTTCACGGCGGGATCCCCGTCGTCGCAGTCGGTGGCGCTCGCGCGGGCGTCGCCCGGGCGCTCGCAGGCGACGACGGCGGCGTCCGGGTCGCCGTGGAGGTCGCCGTCGGCGTCGGCATACCAGAGCGCGCCGTCCACCGGGTCGTCGTCGACGGCGCCGTCGCAGTCCTCGTCGGCGCCGTCG
>JBMOQZ010000323.1:0-7942 GCA_049322475.1 Myxococcota bacterium
GGCTGTGGCCCTGGCTCCACGGCGTCGTGCTCGCCCTCACGGGGGTCATCGGGCTGTTCGGGTCGTCGCTGCCCGCGTTCGCGTTGCTCACGGGCTGGCTGCTGGTGTTCCAGGTGTGGTCGGGCCGGACGGCGGACAACGCCCGCACCGCCATCCTGCTCGCGACGCTCATGCTGCTGCTGGGGTGCGTGCAGAGCGACACCGCGCTCCTCGCGCCGGCGTTCGTGGCTTACGCGGCGCTCCTCCCGGTGGCGCTCCTGCGCGCGCAGCTCCTCGACGTCGAGGCCGCGCCGCCCCGCGCGCTCGAGGTGAGCGCCGCGACGGGCAGCGCGTTCTTCGCGTCGCTGCTCTTCGCGTTCCTCCCGCGCCTCGACGGCGGCTACGTCGGCGGGGGCGGCGGTCGCGCGTCGTTCCCCGAGGACGTGCAGCTCGGCGACGACGGCGTCGTGAGCGACGAGCTCGCGATGGTGCTGCGCATGCGGGTCACCAACGCGGAGGGGCGCGGCGTGGGCGGCCCCTTCCACGTCCGCGGGCGGGTCCTCGACCACTTCGACGGGCGGCGGTGGCGGGCGACGCTCCCCGCCGACCGGTGGGAGGACATCCCCTGGAACCGCCGCGCCGAGGTGTGGCTCGAGCCGCTCGCCTCGGACGTGCTCTTCAGCGTCGGCGAGCCCGATCACGTCGAGGGGATCGCGAACGTGCGCCGCGACGGCAACCGCGGCTTCTACCACCGCCAGCCCGGGCGAGCGCTGCACTACGTCGTCTACGGGCGGGTCGCCGACGCGCGGGGCGAGATGGGCGAGGAGAACCCGGCCTGGCTTCAGCTCCCGAAGGTCGATCCCGGCGTGCGGTCGCTCGCCTGGTCGATCGTCCCGGAGGAGGACGACCCCTACGCGATCGCCGCGGCGATGCGCGCGCGCCTCGCGACCGAGTGGCCCTACGACCCCACGCCCGAGGCGCCCGGCAAGGACCCCGTCGCCGAGTTCCTCCTGCAGAAGAAGGCGGGCCACTGCGAGTACTTCGCGACGGCGCTCGCGGTCATGCTCCGCGAGCGCCAGGTGCCCGCGCGGCTCGCGACGGGCTTCCACACCGGCGAGGTGGACGACGAAGGCCTCGTCATCGCGCGCCGCGGGCACGGGCACGCGTGGGTGGAGGTCCTGACCTCGCGCGGCTGGGCGGTGGTGGACCCGACGCCCGACGCGGAGCTGCCGGACCCCGAGACGGGCTCGCTCGCGGCGAAGCTCGAGGCGTTCGCGGGCGCGTGGTACCGCAACGTCGTCGACTACGACGCGCAGGCCCAGTTCGCGGCCTGGGGCGCGCTGGGGCGGCCGTTCGTGTCGGTGTCGGGGCCCGAGGCGCAGGCGCCGTTCCGGGCGGGCATCCTCGGCATGTTCATCGGGCTCGGGGGGCTCGTCGCGCTGGTGCTCGGCGTGCGGGCGGTGCTCGCGCGGGTGGGCGGCGGCGCCCCCCGCGGGGGACCGGGCGACACGCTGGCGAGGCAGGTGCAGGCGGCGCGGGCGGCGGTGCGCGCGCGCGGATGGTCGCTGCCGGACGACCTGCCGCCGGTGGAGGCGGCGGGGTGGCTGTCCGACCGCGCGGGCGAGGCGGCGGCGGCGCCGTTCGCGAAGCTCGCGTGGCTCACCTACCGCGCGCGGTACGGCGGCGAGGCCCACGCCGACGCGGTCGCGGAGGCGAAGGCGTGTGTGCGGGAGTTGAGGAGGATGCCGAAAGCGCAGCGCCGTTGAGTTGCCTCAGTCGCGCACGTACGCGCACGATCCGGTGCCCCAGGAGGCCGCGTCGGTCGGGTGGAACTCGTCCCCCATGAAGCCGTCCGTGGCCGCCGTCGCTTTCGCCGACCCCTCGAGATCGTCTTCTCGGACCTCGCCCTCGAATCTCCACCGGACGTCGGTGCAGCACTCGACGCCACACTCACAGCCCACGGTGCGGACCCAGCTGAAGCTCAGACGGGACCCGAAGCGGGACCCGGTGATTTCGGGGTCTCCCGTGTCGCCGTCCTCGTAGGTCCCCCGGAACGTCCCGGCACCTTCTCGCGAGACGACCAGCACGCCTTCCGTCACCTCACCCGTGGTCCACTCGCACTCGCCCCGCCAGGCCCCTGCTGCCGAAGCGCAGCCCGACACGAGGAGCGCGAGCAACACGGCACCGGGCCCCGTGGGCCGGCACATGAGCGAGCCGCTCGCCGGCCCCATCATCGCCGCGCCAGCGTGCACTGGGCCGTTCCGAATGGCGCGTCCGGGATGGCATCACCCACGAGCTCGTCCGCGTGCACCGTGCCGTCGAATTCCCAGGTGACGTCCCAATCACACTCGTAGCAGCCACAGTCGCAGCCCGTCAACGTGGTCCAAGCGAAGTGGATCATGCTCCCGTTCCGTTCCCCCTCGACCTCGACGGCGTAGTCCGGCGTGACTTCCCAAATGGCTTCGAACTCGCCGGCGTCCTCGTCGAGCACCTGGAGCGCCGATTCGCTCACGTCTCCGAACGTCCCTGGTTCGCTCCAGGTGCATGTGCCCTCCCACCGTCCCTCGACGGGGACACACGCAACCGCGGCTGAAACCGGGGTGAAATGGAGAAGTGAACGAGTGCGCACATACGATGGTATCACGCTTGAGCAGGCGGGCAAGAGGGGCGCCCCCTCCGGGCCCGCGCGGCGCCTCCCCACCCCAGCCTGTCGATTTCGGGCTCGGGGCCAGCGCGGGAATCTCCGCCCGCCGTTGACGGACGCCGCACTCCGCTGCTATCGGTCGCCCCCCATGCCCACGCGCGTCCAGGACATGCCGCTCGGCGAAGTGCTCCGCCGCACCGCGGCCGCGCACGGCGATCGCCCCGCGCTCCTGTCGGACGCGCGGTGCCTGACCTGGGGCGAGCTCGACGCGGAGGTCGACCGCGTCGCCACGATGTGGGCCGCGCGGGGCCTGCGCCCGGACGACCCGGTCGCCTTCGTGACCGACAAGCGCCCCGAGGTCGTGGTCGGCCAGCTCGCGTGCGCCCGGGGCGGCTTCGTCTACGTGCCCGTCAACCACAAGCTGCCCGCCGAGCAGATCCGGGACCAGTTCGCGACGGCGGGCGTCCGCGCCGTCGTGTCGCAGGAGAGCTACCGCGCGCTGGCGAGCGCCGGCGGGGCCGCGATCCACTGGCACGTGGAGGACTGGGGCGAGAACCGCCCGTATGCGGGCCGCCCCGACTTCGTCGCGACCGCCGACACGATCTGGTACTACAACTACACGAGCGGCTCGACCGGCCGCCCGAAGGGCGCCGCCACCACCCACCGCAACGTGCTCGCCAACGCCGTCGCCACCGCCGAGGGCCTCGGCATGCGCGCCGACGACGTGTACCTCGGCATGTTCTCGGTGTTCGCGCACCCCCACGAGCTCTGGCACCGGTCCATCCTGAACGGCGGCGCCTTCGTCGTCGCCGACACGCTGAACCCCCGCGTGATCGCCGACGTGATCCAGCGGTTCCGCGTGAGCTGGATGATGGCGGTCCCGAGCTTCTACGAGATGCTGCTCGACTTCCAGGAGAACGCGCGGGCCGACCTCTCCTCGCTGCGCGTGCTCGAGGCGGGCGGCGCCCACGTCACGCCCGAGACGCTCGCCCGCATGGAGGCGGCGTTCGGCGCCCGGTTCTCGCCCGTGTGGGGCTGCACGGAGGCGAGCGGCGTCGGGCTCGGCATGCTCGCCGAGGGGCCGCGGCGCCCAGGCTCCACCGGCAAACCCATGCCCGGCTACGAGATCCGCGTCGTGACGGACGACGGTCGCGACGCCGGCGTGGACGAGCCGGGCGAGCTCTGGATCCGCGGCGAGGCCGTCGCGCTCGGGTATGTGAACCAGCCGGAGGAGACCGCCGCGCAGTTCGTCGACGGCTGGTACGCCACGCGCGACCTCGTCCGGGTCGACGCCGACGGGTTCGTCTGGTTCTCGGGCCGGCGGAGCGAGATGCTCAAGATCGGCGGCATCCGCGTGTTCCCGCTCGAGATCGAGCAGGCGGTCGCCCAGCACCCGGACGTGCGCAGCGTCGTGGTGGTGCGCGCGGAGGAGCGGCTCCGCGGCGAGATCGCCCGCGCGATCGTACAGGTGGCGCCGGGCTCGACGCTGACCGTGCGCGCGCTGCAGGCCTTCTGCCGCGAGCGGCTCGCCGGCTACAAGGTCCCGCGGATCGTGGAGTTCTGGCGGGAGATCCCCAAGCTCCCGAACGGGAAGATCGACAAGAAGGCGGTGGTCGCCGTGCCCGCGGACCCCTCGCGCGATGAACGTTAGCCTCCTCGTCAAGGACCTCGGGGGCCTGTTCCTGTACTACCCGGGCCAGGCGGTCATCAACCGCGTGCCCCGCGAGGCGCTCGACCGCGCCGCGACGATCGGGGGCGGGGTCGTCCGCCGCCTCGGCGACGCCGAGATGCGCGACGAGCTGCACCGCGTGTTCGCCGGCGCCGAGATGCCGCGCGGCGAGGACGCGATCCTGCGCGACGCCTACCGGCTCACGATGTTCAACGAGCTCGAGGTGCTGCGGTACCCGTACCTGTCGCCGGCGACGATCGCGGGCACGTGTGTGGTGGAGGGCCGCGAGCACCTCGACGCCGCGCGGGCCCGCGGCAAGGGCGCCATCGTGCTCATCGGGCACTTCGGCGCGAACCAGATGACGATGCCCGCGCTGGGGCACCTCGGATACCCGATGAACCAGCTCTCCGCGCCGCCGCCGGTGTGGGCGGAGATCCTGAAGGAGACACGCACGACGCCCTTGTGGCGCAAGGTGCTCGCCCGCCGCTGGGAGCTCGAGAAGCGGCTCCCCGTGCGCCACATCAACGTGTTCCGCTTCCTGCGGCCGGCGTTCGAGTGCCTCGAGCGCAACGAGGTCCTCTGCCTCGCCTTCGACGGCGGCGGGGGAAAGAAGTGGGTGAAGGTCGACCTGTGCGGGCGGCGGGCGAACCTCTCGGTGCAGCCGGCCCAGATCTGGAAGAAGACGGGGGCGGCGCTCCTGCCGACGTACGTGACGCGGCGCCCGGGCGAGGCGCTCCACCGCGTCGTGATCACCGAGGAGCTGCCCTGGCAGGGGACGGTCGAGGCCTCGATGCAGGCCGTCGCCGACCGCTTCACGGCGTGGGTGCGCCGCGAGCCCGAGCAGTACCTGCACTTCCTCCAGATGCGACGGCGCGTCCGCGGCACCGACGTCGCGCCGCTCTTCGACGACTACCCGCCCGCGGCGAGCCAGCTCTCGCCCGAGGAGGCGGAGGAGCGGCTCAAGCGCGCGGGAGAGTGGCGGGAGTGACCGTCGTCGTCGGGGTCGTCGCGTTGTTCGCCTTCCTGGGGTGGGTGGCGTGGTCGGCGACGCGGCCCCGCGCCCACGAGTTCTCGGACCGGATCGCGAGGGCCGTGCTCGCCGGCGAGCCCGACCCGTACGCCCCGCTCGCCCGCGTGGAGGACCCGCGCGACCGCGCCGAGGCGCTCGCCGTCGTCGCCCAGCGGCTGCGGATGGAGGAGCGCGACGACCTCGCCCGCGAGGCCACCGCCCGCGCCGCTCGCGAGCACCCGGCGATGTGGTACGGCGCCTGGTGCGTGGAGGTCGACGACACCGACCGCGACGCGGCGATCGCGTGGGGGCGGGACGTCCTGAAGCGCGAGCCCCTGCTGGTGGCCGTGCGCACGTCGCTCGCGACGCTCCTCGCCGAGGCCGACCGCGCCGAGGAGGCCCTCGACGTGCTCGACCGGTGGGGGCGCGACGACGTCCAGCTCGAGGCGTGCCGCGCGAGCGTGCTGGCGCTGCTCGACCGCCCGCGCGAGGCCGTGGAGCTCGCCGACGCGATCGTCGCCCAGCTCGGGGCGCGCTCGCCGCACGCGCTCACGCCCGAGGAGCGCCACGCGCTGGAGAGCGCCGCGCGCATCGGCGACAACCTGCGCCCGAGCCTGCTCGGGAGCGAGGCGAACACGCGCGCCGCGTACCTCCAGGGGCGCATCGACCCGTCCTCGGGCGTGAACCTGAAGCTGCTCGGCGAGTCGCTGATGGCGTCGGCGACGCAGTCGCCGTGGGCCCGCCCGCTCGGGACGGTGCCCGCCGACGAGGACGAGGCCGACCGTCTCCTCGGCCGGGACCCGGACGACGTACGCGGGCTCTGCCTGCGCGGGCTCTGCGCGCTCCGCCTCGGGCGCACGGCCGCCGCGCGCGCGGCGTTCGAGCGGGCCCGCGAGCGCGACCCCGGCTTCTTCCCGGCGGCGCTCGGGCTCGGCGCCGCGATGACCCACGGCGAGGTGCGCGCGTGGTCGGCGCTGGGGGACTTGCCGTGGGCGCCCGTGCCGGCCGAGTGGGCGCCGCTTTTTCCCGAGCTCGCCGCGCTCACGGCGGAGGAGCGGCGCGTCGTCTTCGCCTCGGTGGCGCCCCTGCGCGGGATGGTGCCGCGCCTGCTCGAGGCCGGCGTCGTCGCGCGTGTCCTCCCGCTCGGCGCGCGCCCGACGGACGTCCCGGAGCTCGAGGCGTTCGACCGCTTCCGCACCCCGGACCTGCGCGCCATCCGGGCGATCGGCGGGCTCGCGACGCCGCGGGTCGCCGTCTCGCGGATCGAGGACCTGCTCGACACCTGCTCGGAGGACGGCTGGGTGTTCGCGCACGAGCTCGCCCACGTCGCGTTCTTCCACCTCCCGGAGGCGCCGCGCGAACAGATCGAGGCGCTCTACCGGCGCGCGCTCGCGACGCCCTGGGCGTGCGGGCTCTACCAGCTCTCGAACGTCGACGAGTTCTTCGCGGTGGCCTACGCGGGCTGGCTCCAGGGCGTCTACGGCCGGCCCCACGCGCCGGTGCGCGACGCCGCGGGCGTGGTGGACGCCGTCGCCGCCTGGTTCGAGGCGTTCGCGGGGCGCGAGGCCGTGTAGCTCAGAGCCCGGTGTCGACGCGCTCGAGCCGCTCGCGCCGTACGCGGACGTGCTCGCGCCCGCCTTCGCGTTCGACGGTGAGGTCGACGACCGTGCCCTCCTCGCCGGTGGCGAGGCGGATGAACTCGTCCTCCTCGATGCCGCCGACCTTCTGGCCGTCGATCGCGACGATGAGGTCGCCCTCGCGGAGGCCGGCCTCCTCCGCGGGCGTGCCCTCGTGGACCCGCTGGACGCGCGAGCCCTCCATGCTGGGATCGAAGGCGATGCCGATGCCCGCGATGGGGCGGTCGTCGAGCTCGATCTCCACGTCCTCGTCGCCGAACGCGCCGATCTGCGTGGGGCTGCTGCGCCGGGACAGGAGGCCGTCCTGCCAGGTGGCCTGGACGCTGCAGGCGCCGTTCTGCGCGCGCATCTCGAACGCGCCGCCGTCGTCGGTCGTGACGCGGGCGCCGCAGCCGCGGACGAGCACGCCGGCGAGCGGCTTGCCGTCGAGGTTGACGACGTGGCCGCGGACGTGGAACGAGCGGGCGAGCCGGCAGCTCTGCACGCGGCCGGCCTCCACCTCGACGGTGCCGAGCTGGACGGTGGACCCGTCGGGCGGCGTCCACGTGACGGTCCACTCGCCGGGCTCGAGCTGCAGGCGGATGTCCCGGTCGCCGCTCGCCGTGCGCACCTCGCCGGCGGAGAAGGCGGTGACGCTGCCGGCCTCGCCTTGGCCGTCCCAGGAGCACACGAGCGTGCCCATGTCGAAGTCGGCGTCGGCGCGCTGGGGGGCGTCGGCGGCGAGGTCGCGCCCGGCGATCACCTCGGGCACGGGCGCGCGGGTGCGCCGCGTCCGGGACGGCCCGCCCTCGTCGAGCCACACCGCCGTCCGCAGGAGCAGCACGAGCGCCAGCGCGACTCCGGCCACGATCCAGATGCGGCGGGGCATGCCGGCAGCTTAGCGTTTCCCCGTGCTCGCCGAGACGTGGACACGGATGGCGCAGGTGGCCGGGGTGGCCGGGGCGTTCTTGATCCTCGCCGCCGCGCTCGCGCCGCGCCTGCGCTTCCCGGGGCTGTGGGCGTCG
>JBMOQZ010000324.1:0-7880 GCA_049322475.1 Myxococcota bacterium
CGCCGACACCGCGCCACCTCCGCCTCACCCGGACAACCGCGGCGGGGCGATGCGCGGGCCGGACGGGGGCCCGCCGCCGCCCGGTCCGTCGGGGCCGCCGCTCACCACGCCCGAGGGCGGGGCGCCCCCGCCCGCGCCGATCGAGTGGACCGACCCTCCGTGACTAATTTCCTCGCGGGGGTGGCGGAATGTTCTGGTTGGTCGTCGCGTGTGCCCACACGCAGGTGTCGTCGAAGGTGGAGCCCGAGGACCTCGCCGAGATCCCGCCCGAGCAGCTCTACGAGCTGCGGGACGAGGAGCAGGCCCAGGTCGCGGCGCGCGGGTCGCTGGACGCGGCCCAGCGGGACGAGCTGCGCGCCGCCAACGAGGTCGAGCGCGCCGAGGCGCAGGTGGAGGCCGCGGAGGCCGACGTGCGCGCGGCGAAGGCCGAAATCGACGCCGCGAACGCGAACCGCGACGGGGTCCGCCTCGACGCGGCCCGCCGGACGCTGATCCTCGCCGAGCAGGACGAGACCGTCGCGCGCGCGCTGGTCGACTGGAAGCGCGCGGCCCTGCGGGAGGCGGAGGCGCGCACCGCCGAGGCGGAGGCGCTGGTCGACCTGCGGCTCGCCGAGACGGAGATGGCGCGCGTCGAGCTGCTGGGCCGCGACGGCACCGACGAGGGCTACGTCGTGAGCGAGTTCATCCAGCAGCTCGCCGCCACGCGCGAGACGTGGGAGCGCGCGCGGAGCCGCACGCGCGAGCGCGCGGTCGAGGCCGAGGAGGCGCGTCGCGAGTACGAGCGAGCCCACGCCGGGCAGGCGGTCGGCACGCGCTGAATCGGCCGGAGGGACGGGCGCTGGTCGTCACCGCGCCTGCTGCGCCTTCGTCTCCTGCAGCGCGCGGTTGTCGAACCAGCCGCCCGTGTCCGCCCCGCGGGCGCGGGCGGGCTCCTCGGCGGGCGCCGCGAGCGGCACCGGCGAGGGGGCGACGCCCCAGTGCTCGATCTTCAGCGACACGAACACGTCGAGGGGGACCGTGACCTCCTCGGGGCCCATCGGCAACGCGAGCGTGAGCGCGTCGTCCTGCAGCTCGCCGATGAGCACGGTGCCGGTCGCGAGCTCGATGCGCCAGTCGCCGTCGGGCGCGCCCACGGGCGCCACGTAGCGGCACTCGGAGAGGTACGGCGCGAACGTTCCGAGGTCGTTCTCGAGCACGATCTGGGTGCGCTCCGGGTCGATGAGGAAGTCGTCGCCCCAGCTGGTGCGCACGCGGTAGACCGGGCTCTCGGGCCAGGCCTCGCCCCCCTGCAGCTGGAAGCGCTGGAGCTCGTTCATGGGGAGCTCGACGGGGACGCGCTCGCCGCCGACCTCGATCGCCATCTCGAGCTCGGGATCGGTCCAGCGGCCGCGGAGCTCGCTGCCGTTGCGGAGCCAGACCCCGACGTAGCCGTCGACGTCGCCGAGGAGCCCGCCCTCGACGGGCACCACCTCGCCCACGTCCTCGAGCGGGATCTCGACGGTGCCGAGCCCGCCGGCGAGCTGCAGCGTCTTGGTGCGCACCTCGCCGAGCAACACCTGGCCGTCGCCGAGGGTCGCGCGCACGGGGGTCTCGTCCTTGTCGTCGCAGGCGGAGAGGAAGATGCAGAAGATCATGGTGGCCTCGCGCTGGCGGAACGAGCGCGGGGGCGACCGCCTTACAGCTTGACCCTGCCCTCCCACACATCCTTCGCCGCGTAGCTGACGATCAGGTCGGCGCCGGCGCGGCGGATGCTGATCAGGGCCTCGCGCGTGGCGCGGGGGAAGTCGATGCGGCCGGCCTTGCCGGCCTCGCGGAGCATCGCGTACTCGCCGGACACCTGGTAGGCGACGATGGGGAGGTCGTATCGGCGGCGGGTCTCGGCGATGAGGTCGAGGTTCGTGAGCGCGGGCTTGATCATGAGCAGGTCGGCGCCCTCGTGGACGTCGGCCTCGATCTCGCGCATGGCCTCGCGCCTGTTGGCGGCGTTCATCTGGTAGCCGCGGCGGTCGCCGTGCTTCGGCGCGCTCTCGGCGGCGACGCGGAAGGGCCCGTAGAACGCCGACGCCATCTTCGCGGCGTACGACATGAGCAGCGTGTAGGCGTGGCCGCTCTCGTCGAGCGCCTCGCGGATGGCCGAGACGCGGCCGTCCATCATGTCGGAGGGGCAGACGACGTCGGCGCCGGCCTCGGCGAGCACGACCGCCATCTTCGCGAGGTGGGCGACGGTCTCGTCGTTCTGGACCATGTCGTCGCGCCAGACGCCGCAGTGGCCGTCGTGTGTGTAGGAGCAGAGGCACACGTCCGCCATGAGCGTGAGCCCGCAGCCCTTCAGCTCCTGCAGGGCGCGGGCGACGAGGCCGTGCGGGTCGCCGGCGTGGTGGAGGCCCTTCTCGCCCGGGACGCCGAAGAGCATGAGCGCCTCGGCGCCGCCGGCCCGCGCGCGCTCGGCCTCGCCGCGCAGCTCGTCGACCGAGAGCTGCCACATGCCGCCGTCGGCGGGGTTCTCGCGGCGGACGCCGGCCCCGTCGACCACGAAGTACGCGGGCACGAGCGAGCGGACCGGCACGTCGGTCTCGGTGAAGAGGCGCAGGAGGCTCTCGGTGCGGCGGAGGCGGCGGAGGCGTTGCATGGCGCGCGCTTAACGGCCGCGCGGACGCGCTTCGTCATCGCCCGGTCAACGCCTAGTCCGGGTTGTCCATCCACCGCTTCACGTCGTCGTACTGGCCGGCCTGGTTGGCGTACGTGACGTAGCGGCGCGCGGTCTCGATCCACTCGGTCGTGGTGGGCTTCACGCGGTCGAGGCTGGCGAGCACGTCGCTCGCGGTGACGGGGCGCAGCTGGCCCGACTTGAGCGCGTCGGCGAGGGCGCGCTCGCTGGCGACCTCCGCGAGGTGCACGAGGTCGGCGCCGGAGAACCGGGCCGTGCGACGGGCGATCGCGGCGTAGTCGAGGCCCTCGGCGGGGCGCTCGCGGAACGCGAGACGGAGCACGGCCTCGCGGCCGGCGACGTCCGGGGGCGGCACGAAGAGCACGCGGTCGAAGCGGCCGGGGCGACGGAGCGCCGGATCCACGTCCCAGGGCGCGTTCGTGGCGCCGAGCACCAGCACGCGGTCGTTCGCGGCGCCCACGCCGTCCATCTCGGCGAGCAGCTGGTTCACGATGCGGCGGCCCGGGCCGTGGCGGATCTGGTGGCGGGCGCCGCCGATCGCCTCGATCTCGTCGAAGAACAGGATGCTGGGGGCCTCGTCGCGCGCCTTCTCGAAGATCTCGTGGAGGTGTTTCTCGCTCTCGCCCAGCCACATGTCGAGGACCTGCTGGATCTCGACGACGTGGAAGCTCGCCTCGCACTCGCCGGCGGCCGCGCGCGCGAGGTGGGTCTTGCCGCAGCCCGGCGGGCCGAAGAGCAACACGCCGCCGCCCACCTTCTTGCCGTAGGCCTTGAAGAGGTCGGGGCGCTGCAGCGGGTAGACGAGGTCCATCCGCAGGCGCTCCTTGAGCGCGTCGAGCCCGCCGACGTCGGCGAACGTGAGCGTGGGGCGCGCGCGCGGCGGCGGGGGCGGCGGCTCGGGGGGCGGGGCCTCGTCGACGAGGCGCATGGCGCGCTCGAGCCCGAGGTCGCGGACCGTCGGGTCGCGGCCCCGCACGTTCTCGTAGGCCGCGCGGGCCTCGGCGTGGCGGCCGTTGCGGACGGCGACCTCCGAGTACGCGCGCAGCTCGTCGGGCGAGAGGCGCTCGCGGACGGCGCCCCAGTGCTCGAGCACGGCGGCGTCGTCGCGCAGGGCGTACGCGGCCGCGCCCGCGCCGAGGCGGGCGTCGAGGTTCTCGCCCCGGGCGAGCACCTCGCGGAACTCGGCGAGCGCCTCGGCCGCGCGGTCGGCGTCGAGCAGGGTGCGCGCGAGGTGGAGGCGCAGCGGGACGTTGTCGGGCGAGAACGCGAGGGCCTCGCGGAGGGCGACGACGGGATCAGGCATCGGTCACGGCTGAGCGGGCGAGCGGGCCCGCGGAGGCGAGGGCGAAGAGCGCGACGGCGAGCAGCGCTCCCCGCGGAAGGCGACGAGGAAGGCGGCCCCGGCCGCGGCGAGCGCGACGGAGACGCCGATCGGCACGCGCGTGGCGGCGACGAGCGGCGCCATCGCGGGGTGGCCGAGCAACACGGAGCGCTCGAGCAGCCGGTCGCGCTGGCGGGGGTCGACGGCGAGGGCCTCGAGCCAGCCGGCCCGCGCGGCGCGCCAGTCGCCCCGGTCGGCGGCGGCGCGGGCGAGCCCCCGAAGCGCCTCGACGCGGTCGGGGTGGATGGCGAGCGCGTCGCGGAAGGCGGCTTCGGCGTCGGCGACGCGGTGGGAGCGGAGCGCGTGCCAGCCGTAGACGGTGTGGGCCTCGGCGTCGCCGGGGGCCAGCTCGCGGGCGGCGCGCAGCTCGCGCTCGGCCTCGTCGTCGAGCGCGAGCGCCTCCGCGCACACCCCGACGAGGCAGTGGTAGGCGGCGACGTCGGGGCGGATCTGCACGGCCTCGCGCGCGAGGTTCAGCGCCTCGCGGTGGCGGCGCTGGCCCATGAGCGTGGTGGCGAGGTCGGCGAGGAGCCCGGGCTCGTGCGGCAACATCGCGAGCGCCTCGCGGAACGCGGCCTCGGCGTCGAACACCCGGCCGGCCGCGCGCAGGGCCCGCCCGCGGAGGCGGAGGTACTCCGGCGTGGGCGTCTCGCGCTGCGGGAGGCTGTCCGCGAGCGCCGCGGCCTCGTCGGTGCGCCCGAGCGCGAGCAGCGCTTCGACCTTGCGGAACTCGGGCGACATCCAACCGGGAGTGTAGCTGCGCGTCCGGCGGGCGCCGCGTGCGGAGATCGTAAAGAGGTGTCGTGCCGGCGAGCAAAGCCCACCCGACTGGGACGGATTCGGATCAGAGCGCCTCCGAGCGGGACCGGCGTCCAGCAGGTCGGGCGGCGAAGGGCGAATTCACGGCGTTCGTTCGTCGGGGGGCCGCGCGACGGGGGACCGCAGTCCCGCTCGGGTCGGCTCTGCTCGAAAACCGTCCTGGTCGGGGCGGCTCTGCCTCGAAGCCGAGCTCGTTCTCGACGCGACTACGTCGGATCCTCCGGCCACTTGTGCCGCGGGTACTTCCGCATCAGCTCCTTGCGGATCGCGGGCCAGTGCCGCGCCCAGAAGCCCGCGAGATCGCTCGTGACCTGGACCGGGCGGTTGCTGGGGGCGAGCAGGTGCAGCACGAGCGGGCGGCCGTTCGCGATGCGCGGCCCCTCGCGCAGGCCGAAGAAGTCCTGCATGCGGGAGGAGACGAACGGCTCGCCGTCCTCCGGGTACGTCACCGGCGCGCGCTTGCGGCCCGGGAGCGCGACGTGCTCCGGCGCGAGGCGGTCGACCTCCGGGAGGTGCGGCGTCACCGGCCCCAGATCCGCGATCGCGCGGCAGCCCTCGCACGCGGCGAGCAGGAGCGCCTCGAGGTCGATCCCGGGCAGGTCGAAGCCCTGCCGCCGCAGCCACGCGACCCGGTTGCGCAGCGCGACCGCGCGCTCCCAGTCGGGCACGTCGCGGTGGGGCACGAGGTGCTCGCGGAGCACCTTCGCGACGGCCGCGGGGTCGCCCCGGCCGGGCGCGTCCTCGAGCACGAGCGCGCCGTAGCGGAGCTGCTCGCGCACCTCCACGCGCGCGCCCGTCCAGGCGATCTCCTCGTGGACCTCGGCCCCGTCGACGAGCCAGTCCGCCGGGATGGGGGTCATCGAGCGCGCCTTCACGACGGCGCCGACGCGCTCGGCCTCGGTCACCACGACGAAGGCGTCGCCGCCGTGCTCGCACTCCGCTCGCCCGCCCTCGGCGAAGACCACGCGCGACCCGCGGCGCTGCCCCACGCGATCCGGGAAGGCCTCGAAGAGGGCGCGCTCCACGGGGAGCCTCCCGGTCGGACCGCGGAGCTGGCGCGCGACCCGGGGGTCGCCGCGCTCGCCGTCGCGGGCCCGGGCGACGAGGTCGCCGCCGCGCTTCCCGAAGAGCGACACCACCGCGGCGGCGAGCTCCGGGTCGTCGGCAGTGAGCACGAAGCGGGCGAGCCGGGGGGACGTGGGGAGGCGGCGCATCGACATCCCCAGGGGCGTCAGACACCCCTCACCCGGCCTTCGGCCACCCTCTCCCCCTGCGGGGGAGAGGGGCGTCTCCTGCAAGGCCCCGATTCGTTCCAGCAGCTGGACCGCGGCGCGCCAGGCCGCCGCCGGCGGCGGGTCGAGCCACTCCACCTCGCGCCCGCCGAGCTGGAGCGCGAGCTCGGCGAGGTCGGCGCGGACGATCTCCGGGGGCGTGTCGGCCGGGCGCGCGTCGTGCTCCGCCTTCGTGTAGAGGCGGAGGCAGTACCCGGGGCCCGTGCGCCCCGCGCGGCCCGCGCGCTGGGCCGCCGACGCGCGCGAGATCGGCTGGAGCTCGAGGGTCCCGAGCCCGGACCACGGGTCGTGGCCGGGCACGCGGGCGAGCCCCGTGTCGATCACGGTGCGGACGCCCTCGACGGTGATGCTCGTCTCGGCGACGTTCGTGGCGAGGACGACCTTTCGCCCGGCCGCGGGCCGGAGCGCGCGGTCCTGCTCGGCGGCGTCGAGCTCGCCGTGGAGCGGGAGCGCGTCCGGGAGGAGCTCCTGGCACCGCCGGATCTCGCCGACGCCGGGCAGGAACACGAGCGTGTCGCCCTCCGTCGCGCGGACGGCGGCGAGCACCTTCTGCTCGATCGGCCGCTCGTCCTTGCGGGCGTAGTGCTCGACCTCCACCGGGAAGAGCGTGCCCTCCGCGCGCAGCCGCGGGCAGCCGAGCCAGCGGGCGACGCGCTCGCCGTCGAGCGTGGCGCTCATCACGACGACCTGCAGCTCGGGGCGGTCGCGTCGTAACGCGCGGAGGCTCGCGAGCGCGACGTCGGTGTGGACGCTCCGCTCGTGGAACTCGTCGAGCACGACCGCGCCGATCCCGGCGAGGTGGGGGTCGTCGCCGAGGCGGCGCGTGAGCAGCGCCTCCGTGACGTAGAGGACGCGCGTGCGGTCGGAGGCGCGCCGGTCGAAGCGCATCGCGTAGCCGATCTCCTCGCCGAGCGGCGTCCCGCGCTCGCTCGCCACGCGCGCGGCGGCGAGGCGGGCGGCGATCCGGCGCGGCTCGAGCACCCACACCTGCCCCTCGACGTCGAGCGCGGGCGGCACGCGCGTCGTCTTGCCGGTCCCGGGCGGCGCCTCGAGCACCACGGCGCCGTGCTCGCGCAGGGCGGCGCGTACGTCGGGGAGGAGGGCGTCGATCGGGAGGGGCTGCATCGGCGGCCCGATATCCGTAGACTGGCGGGGATGCTGACCCTCGCCCTCCTCCTCGGGTGCCCGCCCCCGGATGATCCGTCGAAGCCGGCCGATCCCCGCGACACGGGCACCGCCGGCTGCGACGCCGACGGCGACGGCGCGTGCGCGCCGGAGGACTGCGACGACCACGACCCCACGGCGCACCCCGCCGCCGAGGAGGTGTGCGGCGACGGCGTGGACAACGACTGCGACGGCGCCCTCGACGAGGGCGCCGGCGCCTTCTGGACCGACGCCGACGGCGACGGCTGGGGGACCGACCCGGCCAGCCCCTGCCCCGGCGAGGGCCTCGTCGAGAACGCCGACGACTGCGACGACGCCGACGCGACGGTGAGCCCCGACGCGCAGGAGGTCTGCGACGGCGTCGACCAGGACTGCGACGGCGCCGTCGACGACGGCGTGCTCGCCCCCTGGTTCCGCGACGCCGACGGCGACGGCCTCGGCGACCCCGCCGTGACCACGGAGGCGTGCGAGGCCCCGGACGGCTGGGTCGCCGACGACACGGACTGCGACGACACGCGCGCGCTCGCCTCCGAGACCTGCAACGAGCTCGACGACG
>JBMOQZ010000325.1:0-7861 GCA_049322475.1 Myxococcota bacterium
GGGAGGACGACGCGCGCGAGGCCGGCCTGCGCGCCGAGGTCTCCTGGCGCCCCGCCTGCGCGCCCCAGACGCTCTGCGTCACGCCTTCGTGGCGGATGGCGAGCGGGCCGGGCGGCCTCTACTCCGCGGCCGGCGCCTCCGCGGCGCTGCCGGTCCCCGACCCCTTCGCGGCCACGGTCCACGGGTGGTGGATCCCGTACCGCAAGCCGCACCTCGCGTGGGACACGGCGCTCGTCCTCGGCGCGACCGCGGAGGTGCGCCCCTCGGCGGCCCCCTGGTCGCTCGCGCTCGGCGGCGAGCTCTCCCGGGACGCCGTCGCGCCCGTCCACCCGCGCGCCTGGCTCGCGCTCCGCCTCGGTGCCCCGTGAGGCTCGCCGCGCTGCTCCTCCTCCTCGCGCCGCTCGCCGCGCTCGCCGGCGACGAGGCCGCCGCCATCTTCGAGCGGTTCGACCACCGCGAGCACGAGCCGGCGCTGCGCAAGGCGCAGGTCGGCTGCTCCGACTGCCACGGCCTCGGCGTCGTGTACCCGGCCGGCGAAGCGGTGAAGGCGGGCGATCGCCCCCTGACGCCGCCCGAGGCGTCCTGCCACGCCTGCCACGCGCCCGGCGAGGGCGACCTCGGGCGAGGCGGCGGCATGGCGCCCGCGACGCGCTGGTGCCAGACCTGCCACGCCGAGGTCGAGCAGCCCGAGACCCATGCCCCCGGCTGGTCCGCGCAGCACGGCAGGGACGCGCTCGTCTCCGCGGCCAGCTGCCGAGACTGCCACGCCCGCGCCGAGTGCGCGGACTGCCACGACCGCCGCGAGAACGCCCGCGCCCGCGTGCACGAGCCCGCCTGGCTGACGCTGCACGGCATCGCCACGCGCGCGGGCCCCGCGGGCTGCGACAGCTGCCACGCAGAGGCCGAGTGCACGACGTGCCACGCGTCCGCCGCCGGCTTCGGGAGGGGGCGATGATCCTCGCGTTGCTCCTCGCGGCCTGCGGCTCCGACGACCCCTGCGAGGGCGTCCGCGACCTCACCGCGTCGCCGATGGGGCTCGAGCTCACCGAGGCCGAGCACCCCTCCGGGTGGGGGCGAACCGAGTGCTTCCAGTGCCACCAGGCCTGGAAGGTCCACGCCGACGACTGCCTCGACGAGGTCGCCTTCGACGGCGGGAAGATCGAGGCCGAGGCGCCGGCGGGCTGCGTGGCGTGCCACGGCCACAACGGGGTCGAGGCCTCGGACACGGGGGGGGCCGAATGACGCGCCTGCCTCTCCTCCTGCTCGTCCTCGTCGGGCTCGCGCTCGCGCTCGTCCCGACGAGCGGGCGCGCCACCGAGTCGCGCGGCGAGAGCCCGCACGCCCGCAAGGACGCCTGCACGGCCTGTCACCTCCCGGGCGACGCCGCCACGATCGGCGCGCCCAAGCCCATCGTGGACACGTGCACGAGCTGTCACCCCGACGCCGACATGCACCCCGTCGGGATCAAGCCCCGCGACGTGAAGGTCGACGGGCGCTGGCCGCTCGAGAACGGCCTCGTCACGTGCGCGACGTGCCACGCCGAGCCTGCCTGCGACCGCACGCGCGAGGACCGGGCCCCCTTCCTCCGCGGGGGCATCCCCGACCGCAAGATGGAGTTCTGCTACCGGTGCCACCAGTCGACGAAGCTGGAGCGCACCGACCCGCACCACCCCACGGCCGCGGCCGAGGGCGCGAAGGACCCCACCTGCGCCGCGTGCCACCGGGCCGTGCCGAAGGACGGCGCCGCGCCCGCCGCGTCGCGCCTGCGCGTGCCGGCCGAGGAGTCGTGCGAGACGTGCCACCCCGGCCCGGTCCACACGGGCGTCGCCGAGCACGTCGGGCAGGTGCAGGAAGAGGCGCCCGGCGACGGGCTCCCGCTGACGAAGGACGGGAAGATCGCCTGCTGGACCTGCCACGAGGTGCACGGGCGCGGGGCGAAGGCGCCGGCGGTCGCGCCCCGGACGAGCCGCATCGTGGCGGCGATGGGCGTCCGGCCGGCGAAGGCGCCGGACCCCGAGCACCCCTCGCTCCTCGCGCTCGACGCGGAGGACGGCAGCCTCTGCCGCGCCTGCCACGGGGAGGGCCCGTGATCACGCTCCTGTTCGCGGCGTGCTCGCACGACGAGCTCGACGCCGGCGATCGCGACGTCGCCCGCGTGGTCGTCGAGGAGATCGCCGCCGTCGACCTCGACATGGTCATGCCCTCCGACCTCCTCTGGCGCTCGGACGGCGACCTGCTCGTGCTCGACGGCTACGCCGGGCGCATCCTCGCGTTCGGCGCCGACGGCTCGCCGAAGGGCACGTTCTCGAAGGCCAACGTGGGTCGCCCGGTTCGGCTCTCGGGGGCGGCGGACGGCGGCGTGTGGGCGGTCGTGCCCGGCCTCGACGACGAGGCCGGCCTGCTCGTCCACCTCGACGCCGCGGGGAACGTGGACGACACGGTGGCGCCGCTCGCCCAGGACGGCGCGGTGCTCCACCCCGTCGACGTGCTCGACCTCGGCGACCAGATGGTGGTCGCCGACCGCGAGGGCGGCCTGGGCTGGATCGACCCGACGACGGGCCGCGGCGTGGGCACGCTCCGCCGCGACGCGGACGGCGTCGACCTCCGCCGTGTCGTGGACCTCGCCGCCGACGCGGACGGGGGCGCGATCGCCGTCGACACCCTCGGCCCTCGCCTCCTCGACGTGACGCGCGACGGCGTGCCCGGGACGAGCACCGGCCGGTCGGGCACCTACGCCGGACGCCTGTGGCGGCCGTCCTCCGCGGCCGTCGTCCCGGGCGGCGGGCGCTTCGTCACCGACTCCGAGCTCGACGTCGTCTCGGCCTTCGAGGCCGACGGCGACTTCGTCGGCCTGCTGTCCACCTTCCGCGGGCCCCTGCGCTTCGAGCACCCCGTCGCGGTGCGGGTCGCCGGCGAGTCACCCGCGATCGTGGCCGTGCTCGACGCGCGCCCCGCGCGCCTGCACCTCTACCGGCTCGCCGGCCCCCTGCCCCCGGCACCCGAGCCCGCGCTCCTGCGCACCACCCTCGTGGAGCCCGACAAACACGTCGGCGGCGACGAGGGCGCGACCTGTCTCCAGTGCCACGACGGCCTCGTGCGTGACAGCCGCGAGGTCTGGGACCCCACGCGCGAGCACCACCCGGTGCGGATCGTGCCGGAGCGCGACCTCCCCGACCTCTTCCCGCTCGACGAAAGCGGCGAGATCGCCTGCTCCACCTGCCACTCGCCCCACGGCGTGGTCGATCCCGCGCGCGCCGACACCGACGCCGCGCCGCTTGTCCGCCACCGCAGCGCCGGCTCGCCCTTCCTCCGCCTCGAGCGCGACGCGGACGCCCTCTGCCTCGCCTGCCACGCGGACAACCCCCACGAGAAGGCGGGGAGCGCCGCGCTCGCGGGCGCCGGCGCCGGCCACCCCGTGGGCGACGCGCTCGTCGCCGCCCTCGACCGCCGCAAGCAGCAGGGCGAGGACACCGGCGACCCGACGAAGGGCAGCTGCCTCTCCTGCCACGCGATGCACGGCGCCACGGGCGAGTCCATCCTCCGCGACCCGGGCGACGGCGCGACGTGCCTCGGCTGTCACCGCGCGGTGGGCGTCGCCGCGACCAACCATCCGCTCGGGCGGCTCCCGGGCTCCGACCTCGTCGCCGAGCGGCGCGGCACGCACCTCTCGCTCGCCCGCGACGGCGGCATCGGGTGCCTGACCTGCCACGACCTGAACGCGCGCGCGAAGTCGCTCGTCCGCACGCTCGACGACGGCCGCGCGGTCTGCCTCGACTGCCACGCCACGCGCGAGGACATCGAGGGCGGCGGGCACGCCGCGTTGACCGGCCGCGGCGCCCCCACGTGCGTGGCCTGTCACGACGTGCACGGCGGCGAGCGCGACGCCAGCTTCCTCGTGGCCGGCCCGAAGACCGCGGGCGACCCGACCGGCTGCCTCGGCTGCCACGGCCCGGGCAAACGCGCCGCGCCCGACAAGGCGGCGCCCGGCCGGAAGGGGCACCCCGTCGACGGCCGCACCTTCGACGGCGAGGACAGGCTGACCTGCACGAGCTGCCACGACGCCCACGCGGCCGACCAGCCGCGCGAGGCGGCGTGCGCGAGCTGCCACGAGGAGGAGGGCGAGGCGAAGAAGCGCGGCGGTCACGGCGAGGCCGGCTGCCTCGACTGCCACCCCGCGCACGCGCCGACCCCGCTCGCCGCCGTGAAGAAGGTGAACCCGTCCAGCCAGCGCTGCCTCGCCTGCCACGGCCCCGACGCCGGCGATCCCGACGCGCCGAAGGTCGAGGACTGGGAGCACCCGGCGCCGGTCTTCAAGGAGGACGGCACGCGCTGGACGCCGCTGGGCGGGCTCGTGTTGTACGGCAAGGAGGGGACGCCCGCGCCCGCCGGCGAGAACGGCGACCTCGCGTGCCGGACCTGCCACGTCGTCCACGGCCCGGAGAAGTCCGGCGAGGACAACCTCCGCCGCGCCGGCGGCTGGAAGGAGGCCTGCGCCTCGTGCCACGACGACGAGGCCCTCGTGTTGTACCGCTACTTCCACCAACCGCAGCGGCGGGCGGATCTCCGCGAGGGGGAGCTGTGACCGACGGATCCGACTCGACCGGTGACTGGGGCCGGACCCTCCGGCTCGCGGTGCTCGCCTTCGTCCTCGCCTTTTGCGGCGTCGCGCTGGGGTACGGGCAGCTGACGTTCCTGTGGTCGGCCTACCACCACGGAGGGCTCTGAGGTGCGCGTCCCCTTCGCCGCCTGGGCGCGCTCCACGTGGGCCTGGCTGCGCGGCAACCCCGTCCCGATGATGGTGGTGAGCTGCGCGCTCGTCGGCGGCGCCGTCGCGGGCGTGCCGGCGGGCGACGAGATGTACCGGTACATGTGGAACGACGCCACGTTCTGCGACGACTGTCACGTCCACGACTACGCGAACAAGGCGTGGGCGGCGTCCGTGCACAGCCGACTGACGACGTGTCACGACTGTCACCGGGTCCCCATCCGCCACTACCCCAAGAACCTCGTCGTGACCGTGTTCGACACGCCCGCCACGCCCGAGGACATCCCCCGACCCGAGGTGGGGGTCGTCATCTGCGAGCAGTGCCACGCCGAGTCGGGCGCGGGCGAGCACCTCACCGGTCCGATGCCGGAGGCCTTGCGCGCGCACGTGCCGCGCGTGGACGAGAGCCCCCTGCACCGCGTCCACCTCGACGCCGAGACCCGTACGCCCTCCCGCTACCACGGCGGCGGCGACCCCGAGGTGGTCCGCGGCGCGGCGGTCCGCGAGCACGCGGGCGAAGCCGGCGACCGCATCGCCTGCCTCGACTGTCACGGGGGCGAGAACGAGAAGGTCCACCGCTTCGTGGCGACCGCCGAGGTCTGCGAGACCTGCCACGAGGGCATCACCCCGCAGGACGAGAGCGGTCGCGCGTTGTCCTGCCTCGACTGCCACGGCCGCGGCTTCGTCAGTGGATCCGCGAGTCCATAGTGCGGGCCTTGACACATGGGCGTGTGTCCTCACACACGCCGCCACGCTCAGCGCACGAGCGCGCCGCCGTCTTCGCATGTCGCGAGCCGGCACGGTTCTTGCGACTGAATCATCCCCCGTTTCAACCAGGAGGAAGGGATGCGGAGTAGCAACGTGATCCTGTCGTGCGCGCTCCTCGCGCTCGGCTGGGGCTGCCAGGGGCCCCCGGGAACCAACGGAGAGGACGGCGCCGACGGCGCGGACGGGGCCACGGGCCCGGCCGGGGCGGACGGCGCGGACGGCGTCAACGGGCAGAACGGCGCCGACGGTCAGGACGGCGAGGACGGCGACGACGGCCTCGACGGGCGCAGCGGGCACGACGGCGAGGGCCCCTGGGGCATGTCGCTGACGTTCACCGAGGTGACCGGCGGGACCGGGACGGGCGGCGCGTTCCAGGTGGGCGACTACCCGGTCGTGACGTTCTCCCTCGCCGACGACAACGGCGTCGCCTACGACATGGACGAGCTCTCGGGCTTCTACTTCATCCTGTCGGGGCCGACGTCCAACTACCAGATCGTCGTCGACTACGACCAGCTCGACTCGGTCCGCGACCACGCGGTGGGCAACGAGGACGGTACCTACACGTACACGTTCACGGCGCCCATCCCCGACACCTACCAGCCGGTGCCGAACGACACGACGGAGCTCGACGTGGACGACGGCGACTGGACGGGCGAGCCGCTGGTCGACGGCACGTACACGCTGGCCGGCTGGGCGTACATCCGCAACTACCGCCAGGACGGCACCTCGTACTACGACGCGGGCAGCGCCTGGCAGAACGTGCTGGTGGGCGCCGCCACGACGCTCGAGTACCGCGAGGTCGTGCTGGAGGAGAACTGCGCCCAGTGTCACGGCGAGACGTTCCAGGCCCACGGCGGCAGCCGCCAGGACTTCGACGTCTGCCTGACGTGCCACGTGGCCGGCTCGGAGGACCGCTACTCGGCGGAAGACCCGACCACCACCCCGGGCACCACGGTGTCGTTCAACTCGATGATCCACAAGATCCACAACGGCTCGTCCCTCGAGAACGGTGCGATCTTCAACGGCTACCCGGCCAGCGCGGACGTCGAGGGCTACCCGAACTACAACGTGAACGACTTCTCCGACGTCACCTTCCCGCGCTTCCCGATGGCCGCCGCCGACTGCGACAGCTGCCACGCGGACGCCGCCGAGGGCAACGTGGACGAGAAGCCGGGTCGCGAGGCGTGCGGGTCCTGCCACGACGCCATCGACTGGGCGACGGGCGACGGCCACGACGGCGGCGCGCAGTCGGACGACACCAACTGCAGCGTCTGCCACAGCTCGACCGCCATCACGGGGTACCACCAGGATCCCCGCGAGGACGCCTCCGTCAACCCGGGCCTCACCGTGGACATCGTCTCGGTCAGCGGCGGCACGGGCTCCGGCGGCGCGCTCCAGGCCGGCGACTTCCCGAAGATCGAGTTCACGCTGACGAAGGACGACGGCACGGCCTGGACCACCGCCGACCTCAACAGCGCGACGGCGATCTTCGCGGGCCCGCTGGACCACTTCCAGTACGTCCTCGAGTCCAGCTCGGGCAAGGTCGCGTCCGAGTCGGTGTACGACTCCACCACGGGCACGTACACCTACACGTTCACGACCGCGATCCCGTCCACGTTCCCGGCGCAGAAGAACAACACGTCGGACATCGGCGAGGAGGCGGGCGACTGGTACGGCCTCGAGCTGCCGAGCGGCACCTACCGGGTGGCGCTCAACGCCTACCGGAACGTGACGGACGGCGACGGCACGACCTGGCGCGTGGCCAACGCGGACGTCGAGGACGTGCTCTTCGGCGACGCCACGGTGCTCGACACCCACGAGATCGTGGACCAGGAGAGCTGTCTCCAGTGCCACGGGAACATGGAGTTCCACGGCGAGGGCCGTGAGAACCTCGAGTACTGCCTGGTCTGCCACACGGCCGGCGGCGAGGACCGCTACTCGTCGACCGACTCGACCACCACGCCGGGTGTCACCATCGACCTCCCGGTCATGATCCACAAGATCCACAACGGGTCCAACCTCACGCAGACGTACGACATCAACGGGTACAGCTACTCGAGCTCGTACACCACGTACAACTTCAACGAGGTCACCTTCCCGCGCTTCGACGGCGGCGTGGAGGCCTGCACGGCCTGCCACGGCGACAACGACGCCTGGAAGGACGCGTCGCGGGTCCCGTGCCTCGCGTGTCACGACAGCGACGACGCCGCCGCGCACGCCTGGATCAACACCGACGACACGTACGGCGAGAGCTGCGACGTCTGCCACGGCGAGGGCAAGGACTTCGCGGTCGAGACGATGCACGACTGGCTCCGGTAGGAGCCACCC
>JBMOQZ010000326.1:0-73065 GCA_049322475.1 Myxococcota bacterium
GCCCACAGCCACGAAAACCGCACGGGGAACCGGAACCAGTGCGTGCCGGGCAGGCCCACCAGCCACTCCCCGAGCGCCGTGTTGCGCCCGAGCGAGAGCACGAGCGACGCGAGCCCGAGGACCCAGACCGTCCGCCAGTTCCGCGTGCCGCGCAGCGCGATCGGCGCGGCGCCGACGAGGCAGAGGCCCATCCACCCGGCCGGCGCGGAGATCGAGTGGTGGCCGATGTCGTAGGCGTCCGACCAGCCCGCCACGCCCCCGAGCGTGGCCGCGCCCATGCGCCAGACGAGCTCGGGCTGGGGCGGCGCGCCGTCGCCCCAGCGGCCGCCCGAGTGGAAGAGGTGCAGGTAGGCGAGCCCCGCGGGGAGCGCGACGAGCACGAACCCGGGCAGGAGCTTCAGCACCCCGCCGCGCAGCACCCCGACGGCGAGCAGCACGGCGCCGAGCACCCCGGCGTACGCCGTCGTGTAGAGCGCGAGCGCCCACCACACCGACGCGAGCACGCCGCGCTGCCAGCCGCCCCGGTGCATGGTCCAGGCGGCCTCGAGCAAGAGCGGCAGCCAGGGGTCGAGGACGTGGTGGACGTGCCCTTCGAGCAGCGCCGTCGCCGTGATGCCGGAGAAGCCGTACATGAGCCCCGCGACGAGGCTCCAGGGCCGGAGCACGCCGAACGCGACGCGCGCGCACCGCTCCGCCGCCCACGCGCCGAGCGCGGGCCCCACCCACGCCAGCAGCCCCGCGATCGTCTTGCCGCCGAGCGGCAGGAGCCAGCCGAGGGCGAGGAGCACGTAGCTGTCGACGCGGGCGAGGGTCTCGCCGACGGGCCACGCGCTGCCGGACGGGCCGTCGAGCACCCAGACGGCCGGGAAGAGGTCGAAGTGCCGCGTGACGAGCACGTCGGGGTCGAACGTGACCGTGGGCCAGGAGAACGCCGCCGAGACCGCGAGGAAGAAGGCGAACACCCAGGCGCCCTTCACCTCCGGCTCCGGATGGCCTGGGCGAGGGCGAGCACGGCGAAGTACGCGACGGCCAGCCCCCCCCACCCGAACGAGATCCACACGCTCGTGCGCGGGTCGAGCGCGAGGTCGACCTTCGCGGAGGGCGCGACGGGGATGCGCCGCGCGCCGTAGTCGCGGGAGTACGTGAACGCGACGGTCTCGGCGCGCGCGTCGGCGAGCACGAGCGTGCCGTCGTAGAGCACGCGGTCGCCGGTGGTGGTGCGCCCGACGAGGCGGAGCGGCAGAAACCGCGCGGGGTCGCCGCGGAGCTCGGCGGCGAGCACGCCGATGCCCGGGTCGGTCATCTCGACCGCCGGCTGCCCGGGGCGCTCGGCGAGCACCGCCATCCCGGGCTCGCCGCCCTTCAAGAGGACGCGGACGACCTGCTCCTCGGCGAGCGCGGCGGCGACGAGGGCGATCAACGCAGCTTCCCGAGCAGGCGATCGAACACGGCGGCGTCCGCCTCGGCGCGCAGCGCGTCGCGGCGCATGTGGATCCGGTCCCACTGCGCGGGCGTGAGCTCGGTCGCGACGGCGACGCCCACGTCCATGAGGCGGATGTTGAGCGCGTGACGGCGGCCGCGCGCGTCGAGGAGCTTCGCGCGCGTGTCGCGCAGGGCCTCGATCTTCGGGCGGAGCGTGGCCTCGAGCCCGGCGCCCCCGGCGGCGAGCCGCTCGGCGTCGCGCATCGCGCCCTCGCCCCCGTCGGTCGCCGGCTGGGCGCGCGCCGCCCGCATCTGTTGCTCGTACGCCAGCGACACGGGCACGAGGATGGGCATCGTCGCGAACCCGCTCGCCGGCTTCAGGAGCGCGTGGACCTGCAGCGCGGCGGCGACGGCGAGCAGGGCGGCGACGGCCCCGGCGACGCGATCCGTCACGGGTGCCCCCCCTGCCCGGCGGTCGCGACGCGCAGCTCGGCCGCCTGCGCGTCGAGGCGGCGCTCCAGGTCGAGGATCTCGCGCTGGACCTCCACGACGGCGGCGTGATCGGCCCGGGCGCCGTCGAGGATGGCGGCAAGCCGCGCCCGCTGCGCCTGCGAGAGGTCCTCGAGCGACTCCACCCCGGCGAGCAGGTCCGCGAGGTTCAGGGTCGAGCCGAGGCGCGCGTAGGCGTCGCGCATGTCGCGCGCGTCCACGTGGTGCTTCGCGCCGGCCTGCAGCGCGGCGGCCTCGGCGCCGTCGAGCGCGCCGGGCACCACGTCGACGAGGGGCGTGAACACGTAGGTGACCGGCCGCGCGCGGGCCCACCCCGCCCCCGCGAGCGCGAGGTTCGCGGCGGCGAGCGCGAGGGCGGCGACGTGGAGTGCCCGCATCGCGGGCGAGTCTACCGCCTACGGCACGAGGATGGACACGTCGCCCGAGCCGGTCTGCGCGACGATGACCGCCTCGGCCGCGCCGTCCGACCGAACGTCGGGAGCGACGTCGACGTCGCCGCTGCCGGACTCGGCGGTGAGCGCGTACACGCCCGGGGGCACGGTGACGACGATGTCGCCGCTGCCGGTCTCCGCCTCGATGCGGTCGAAGCCCTCGGATTCGGCGCACACGTCGCCCGAGCCGGTCTTCAGCTCGGCGTAGCCGGCGAGCCCGCGCGCGGTGACGTCGCCCGTGCCGGACTCGGCCACGAGGTCGCCCACGATGCCCTCGACGACGGCGTCGCCCGAGCCGGTCGCGATCGTGACGCTCACGTCGGCCGGGAGCGTGACCGCCAGCGAGAGCTCGCACACCGCCTGGATCGCGACGCACGCGCCCTCGACGTGCAACACGCCGTCGTCCACCCAGTGCTCGATGGCCGGGGGCGTCTCGGAGAAGGTCGCCGTGAAGGTGCCGTCGGCGCCGGTCGCCTCGGGGTCGCCCCGGACGACGACGTCGCCCGCGCCGAGCTCGATCTCGACGTGCGCGAAGGGTCCGTCCTCGACGAGGGCGGCGTGCTCGGTCTCGGTCTCGACGAGGCCGCAGGCGAGGAGGGTCAGCAGCAAGGGTGGCTCCGGGTGTGGCTCTTGCGACACCGGGGAGGGCGGGGGGCGCTACCACTCAGTTCTCGAGGCGAACCGCGTCCACCGTCGCCGCGTACGCCGGGTCCTCCCGCATGATGTCGACGAAGAGCCTCTTCATCTCGGGCGAGAGCCCGCACTCCTCGACGATCCGCTTGTTGGCCTGCCGCGTGAGCCGCGCCTGGACCGCGTGCAGCGACTGCAACGTGGCGTCCGTGCGCTCGACCATGTGGGCGTACAGGGCGTCGCGCTCCTCGCGCGGGATGCCCTCGTAGATCGTGGCCTCGTCGAGCACGCGGCGCCAGTAGCCGAGGCGGAACTCGGCGGAGCGCCCCTTCGGGAAGGCGGCGAGCACCGCCCGGCGGAAGATCCAGCGGTTGTCCCTCGGCAACGTGTCGAGCACGTCGGCGGACAGGCGGGCGAGGTTCAGCGACGTCGCCATGTGACGGGACTCGTCCAGCCGGTGGAGGTGGGAGATCATCCGGATGGCCGAATGCCCGCCTTCGTACTGGGCGATGGTGTTCTCGAACGGCTTGAAGCCGTGGGTCTTCATGCCACGCGCGAGGAAGAACAGCGTCGGGAAGTTGGATCCGAGGAGGTAGTTGGCGACCCGCCCGATGGCGCCGCGGACGAGGCGGTTGAGGTCGTCGCTCTGGAAGCCCGACGCCGGCTGCGACCACAGGGGCGCCTCCGAGCGCCGCAGGTAGCGCTGGCGGATGCCCTCCAGCACCACCTTGAACGCCATGATGTGGTCGGTCTCCTCGAAGCTCTCGCGCCGCTCGAGCTCCACCACCGCGGGCAGCGTGCGCGCGTAGTCGCGCACGGCGAAGTTGTTGAGCACGATGATCTGTTTCTCGCCCTGCGCGACGGACGAGTAGTCGAGCGCCCACTGGAAGTGGTTCCAGGCGAGCTTCTGCTCGCGCGTCATCGACTGCCACACCGGGTGGGAGGCGGCGTCGGTGGCGTCGAAGTCGCGGGGGACCCACTCCTCCTCCCACACCGTCGGGTCGTGGAAGGCGACCACCGCCTTGGAGAGCAGGGTGCCGTGCTTCTCGTACTGGTCGTAGCTGTGGCGGACCGCGAGGTCGCAGTAGGTCGACAGCTCGCCGAGCGCGGAGGCGGTGGACATGCGCCCATTGTGGGCGCCGCCCCCGCCGGACGTCAATGTCCCCGCGTCACTCCTTCCGCTGCTCGATCACGAACTCGACACGCCGGTTCTTCTCCCACGCGGCGTCGTTCTCGGCGGGGTCGACCGGGCGGGACTCGCCGAAGCCGGAGGCGCTCATGCGGTCGGTCGCGATGCCGGCCTTCACGAGGTAGGCCATGACGGCCTTCGCGCGGCCGTCCGAGAGCTTGAGGTTCGACGCGTCGTTGCCGCGGCTGTCCGTGTGGCCCTCGATGCGGACCTTGAGGATGTCCGGGTTGTCCTTCAGCACGCGGGCGATCTCGTCCAGCAGGGGGAAGCTCTGCTTCTTGATCGTGGTCTTGCCCGTGTCGAAGTAGATCTTGTCGAGGATCTCGAGCTTCTCCTTCGAGACGACCACCTTCGCGGGCTGCAGCACGACGGCGAGCACGGTGGTCTGGCCGAGCGAGATGTTCACCTTGACGGAGGTGCTGGCGTAGCCGGGCGCGCGGACGTGCACCTCGTGGCCGCCGGGGAGCAGCTTCTGCTGCGCGACGCCGCCGGGGGCGTCCTGCGCCTCCTCCTTGTCGACCTTCCACTGGGCGTCGATCGGCTTGCCTTCGGGACCGGTGACCCGCAAATCCAGCGTGCCGCCCTTGATCTCGGGCTTGAGCACGAGCTCGAGCGTGACGGGCGGGCCGTTGGGCACGTCGTTGTCGATGGAGCCCGCCACGTAGTCGGGCGCGCTCGCCGCGAGCGTCCAGGTGCCGGGCTTCACGTCGACGGTGAACTCGCTCCCGCCGGCGTGCTCGCGCAGGTTCGCCTTCGCGCCCGCGACGAGGTTGCCCTTCGTGTCCACCACGCGGACCTTCACGGTGGTGAGCTCGTCGGGACAGCCGTCCTCGTCCTTCCACGTGTCCTTGTCCTCGGCCACGTTCACGCAGCCGTCCGCCATGTCGGCGACGCCGTCGGCGTCGTTGTCGGGATCGGGGCAGCCGTCCTCGTCCTGGAATGTGTCGAGGTCCTCGGGGATGTCGACGCAGCCGTCGGACTTGTCGACGACGCCGTCCTCGTCGGTGTCGCGGACCTCCAGCGGCTCGAACGCGACCGACGCGATCACGCGGGCGGCCGGCGAGCCGATGCCGCGCGTGATGCCCGTGCCCACGCCGAGGCGGGCCACGAAGTTGTCGTGCACGCGGTAGTAGCCGGAGAGCATGCCCTCCGCGGGCGACGACGCGTAGTTGGCGAGGAAGTCCGAGAGCCCGAGGTTGGCGGACATCTCGAGCGCGGCGCCGGCCTTCTCGGAGAAGGCGCGCCCGACGCCGCCGCGCACGAAGAACTGGCTGCCCCAGTCCACGTTCTCGAGCTCGACCGCCGGCGCGAGGCGCGCGCCGAGGTTGGCGGCGAGGCGCCAGTCGCCCGCGTCCTTGCTGGCGATCGCGCCCAGCTCGGCGCCGACGCCGGCGTCGCCGACGGGGATCTCGTTCGAGCCGGTGGGGAGGAGGAGCCGGCCCGCGACGGCGAGCCCGAGGGGCGCCGACGCCGGGTCGAGCGCGACGGCCTTGACGTCGAGCCCGAGGTCGCCGAGGGTGACACCGCCGTCCTGCACCTGCCCCGCGGACACGAGGTAGAGCGGGAGGTCCGCGCCGACGCGCAGGCGCCCGAACGTGTAGCCGGCGAGCACCTGCACCGCGAAGAGGTCGCTCACGAGCTCGTAGCGGTCGCCGCCCTCGTACTGGTACACGAACGGGTCGTTGACGTAGTGGAGCAGGACCCGCGTGTTGACGTAGCGGTCGGGACGCACTCGGGCGTCGTCCACCCCGAAGCCCACCCCGGAGTCCACGCTGGCGTGGAACAGGTTGGCGTTCAGCTCGGGGACCGCAGGCGCGTCCTGGGCGGACGCGAGGCCGGAGAGGAGGAGCGGGAGCATCCGCAGATCGTACCATGCGGCGCCCCCGCTCCCGCGATGGCGCTACGACGGCGCCTTCAGCTTCTGCTGGATCTGGCGCGCCTGGGTGAGGTGCGCCTGGATGTTGGGCCGGACCTCGTTCACCAGCGCCTTCAGGTCGGTGTTGGACACGTTCGGGAGCAGCTGGGTGTCGATGACCTCCAGCACGCGCGTGTGGAACGTGACCTCGTTGTCGATGTAGGCGCGGTCGAACTCGGCGCCCTTGAGCCCGCGCATGCGCGTCATCGCCGCGTCGGCGTCGGCGCGGAGCCGCTTGGCGGAGTCGCCCTCGTCGGGCTTCAGCCCGAGGCGCTGGTTCAGGTCCTGCAGGCGCTTGTTGACGGCGCCGTGCTCGTTCACCATGCGCTCGGCGAACGCCTTGACGTCCGTGTTGGTGCTGCGCGTGCGGGCGAGCTCGCCGGCCTTCACGTCGATGTCGTTCGCGGCCATCAGCACGGCGGCGACGTCGCCGTCGTCGATCTGGCCCTGCATCGTGCCGGGCTGGGTGGGCGCGGGCTGGTTGCCCGGCGTGGTCGGGGTCGGCGTGCCGGTGCCCGTCGGGGGCGTCTCGGCCATCGCGCTCGTCCCGTACAGGAGCGCGGCGAGAACAAGGAGTCGCGTCATTCGGTGGATCCTCACGTTCGAGAGGGAGA
This sequence comes from Myxococcota bacterium, assembly GCA_049322475.1. Classification (GTDB taxonomy): domain Bacteria; phylum Myxococcota_A; class UBA796; order UBA796; family SXON01; genus JBMOQZ01. The sequence goes on from JBMOQZ010000326.1 coordinate 6,712, forward strand.
AGTTCCCTCGCTCCACCCAAGCTACGGCCAACGGCCCAATCGTCGAGGGTTACAGCGTCCCCTTCAGGCGTTCGAGCTCGACCAGCGCGACGGCGAACGTGGTGACGGCGCGCTCGGCCTCCGCGCGGGCGGCGTCCAGCGCCTTCAGGGCCTCGGAAACGTCCTTCTGGAGCGCGCGCCCCTCCTGCAGGCGCGCGGTCTCCGCCGCGAGCGTCTCCTCGGCGAGGCGCACGTTCAGGCGCGCGAGCTCCACGTCCCGCGCGGCCGTCTCCAGCGTGCGCACCTGCGCCCGGGCGGCCGTGATCAGCGAGTCCTCGAGCTGCCGGACGGCGATCTCCGCGGAGGTGGCCTCCGCCTCGACCTGCAGCAGCGCGCCGCGGTCGGCGCGGTTGTAGAGCGGCACGGACAACAGACCGCCCACCGACCAGTCACGGAAATCGCCGGTGCCCAACTCGGCGAGCGAGGCCGCGAGCGTGGGCTCGTACCCCTGCAGGCCGTAGCTGGCGGTGGCCGACAGGACGGGCAGCAGCGCGTGGCGGGCGTCGGCGACCGCCTGACGCCTGAGCTCGAGCTCGACCCGCAGCGCGGTGAGGTCGGGGTTGCCCTGCAGCACCGCGTCGGCCACGGCGGCGCCGTCGAGCGAGATCGCGGGGACCTCGGGCGCGGCGGCGACGACCGAGAGCTCGGTGCCGGGCGCCTCGCCGACGAGGACCAGGAGCGCGTCGTCCGCCGCCGCGGCCGCGGACGTGGCCTCCAGCAGCGCGCGCTCCGCCTGAACCACCGCCGTCTCCGCGCGCGTGCCCTCGACCGGGGCGAGCCGGCCGGCCTCGACGAGCGCCCCCGCGACCCGCCGCTGCTCCTTCGCGATGTCGAGCGTCTGCCGCGCGATGGCGACCAGCGCTTGCTGGTACCGGACGGCCCAGAAGGCCTCCGCCGTGTCGGCGAGCACCCGCTGGCGACGCGCCTGGCGCGACGCCTCCGCCACCGACCGCGCGCCCTTCGCGCCCCGCAGCGCCTGCAGGTTGTACGCGAGGCGGTGGCCCTGCAGGAGCGCCTGCGAGAGCGAGAGCGTCAGCGAGCTCGCGAACTGGCCGTCCTCGCGCGTCTCGAACTCGATGCCCTCGATCTGCCCGCGGAAGAGGTACCGCGACTGGCTCATCGCGAGGTCGACCCCGACGCTGGTGCCGGTGGCCAGCGGCTGGTCGAGCCCCACGTCGGCGCTCCAGCCGCCGGACTCGCTGTAATAGTCGCCGAATTGGGGGTTGGTCCCCTCCTCGATGTTCGAGAACCACGCCCCCGAGCTCGACAGGGACGGCTCGAACGGCGCCCTCGCCGCGAGCACCGCGCCCTCCGCGGCGCGGACGTCGGCCTGCGCGGCGCGGACCTCGAGGTTGGCCTCGCCGGCGCGGCGCAGCGCCTCGTCGTAGGACAACGTGAGCGCGAGGGCGGTCGGGACCCAGCAGAGCATCGGCGCTCCCGCCTAACAGTTCGGCCCGGGCTTGCCCCGCGGGCGCCCCGCGCGCACCTTCTCGAGCAGGGGGGACATCGATGCGCTGGGGAGGGCTCGGGCTCGCGCTGGGCGCGTGCCTCGTCGCGTCCGCGCAGGGGACGCCGGAGGCGCCGCCCGCGACCGGGGCCGTGCCGCTCGTAGGGGATCCCGCGCGGCTGCGGGCGAGCTGGTCGGCGTGGGAGACCCCGGCGATCCCGGTGGGGGACGGCGTGGTCACCCTCGCCGGCGACCGCATCGCCGCGACGGGCACCGGGACGCTCTGGCTCGTGGACCAGGCGCCCGACCGGCCCGTGTCGATCTCGCCCTCGGATCGCTTCGTGCGCCTCGGCGAGCTGCCGCTCGCGACCGCGCTGCCCGCGGAGCTCGACCCGGACGCGCTCGTCGTGACCCACGCGGGCGAGAGCCCGCTCGACGCCGCGCACGTCGCCCACGTCCCCCTGTTCACCCGCCTCGCCCACGAGACCCGGGCGCCGCGGCCGGCTCGCCGTCGCGTCATCCGGCTCGCCGTCGCCGCCGAGCCCGACCTCCACGGGCTCGTGGTCGCCGGCGAGCGCGCGTTCGCCACCGCCTGCTCGGGCTGCCACGCGCCCGTCGCGCCGGAGAGCTCGCCCGCGGCGCTCCGGGGGCGGATCATGGCGCACGAGCTCGGCGGCCTGACCGAGGTCGAGCTCGACGGCATCGAGGCGTTGCTGCTGTCGCTGCCGCCCGCGTCCTCCTTCGCGCCTCGCGACCCGAACGTCGCCGCCGGGCTCGCCGTCTGGGGTGCGTGCGCCGGGTGCCACGACCACGCCGACGCCCCGGGGCTCGCCCGCGCCGCCCGCGCCGGGGAGGTCCACGACGACGCGGACCTCTCGCCGACGCGCCGCGCGCAGGTGGGGATGCTGTTCGCGGTGGTGGAGGCGCTCCGCCTCGTCCGCGAGGCCGACGCCTACGTCGCGATCGCGGCAAGCGGCAACGCCGTGCGTCGCGTGGACGAGGCGGCGAACCGGCTCCAGCTCGCGGGTGTCCACGGGGACGCCGTCTTCGAGCTGCGGGCGGCGTCGCGGGCGATCGGAGAGGCGGACGTGGCCGAGGCGCGCCGGCGCCTGCGCGAAGCGACGCGGGTGCTCGGGGGAACCTGACGTCGCCGGTCGCTCAGCTCGCGACCTTCATCTGCTCCCACAGCCGCCGCTCCGCGAAGAGCTCCACGGCGGGCGCGAGGATCTTGCCACGCTCGGCCTCGTCGCGGAGGATGCGGAGGGCCTGGTCGGGCGTCATGCCGTCCTTGTAGGGGCGGTCGCCGGCGGTGAGCGCGTCGAAGATGTCGGCGATCGCCATGAGCTTCGCGCCGTAGGGGATCTGGCGGTCGCCGAGGCGGCGGGGGTAGCCGGTGCCGTCGAGCTTCTCGTGGTGGGCGTAGGCGAGCTCGGGCACGCGAGAGAGGTCGCGGGTCCACGGGATGACCTGCAGGAAGCGGTAGGTGTGCTCGACGTGGCGCTCGATCTCCGCGCGCTCGTCGGGGTCGAGCGAGCCGCGGGGGATGCAGAGGCGCGCGATCTCCCGCTGGCGCAGCACGGGCTCGCCGCCGAGGTCCTGCAGGCGCCAGCGTTCGGCGATGGCCTGCACGCGCTCGACGTCGACGTGGGTGACCTGCGCGGTCGGCCGGTTGAGCTGACGCACGAGCTTGAGATCGGCGTCGAGCGTCGCGAGCCGCTTCGCGAGGTGGTGCTCCGCGAGCTCGTGCCGCACGCTCTCGAGCAGGGCCTGCAGCGCGGCGAGGCGGAAGCGCATCTCCACGTGCTCGAGCTCCCAGGGGAAGAGCTTCGCGCCCTTGAGCAGCACCTCCTCGCGGACGCCGACCTTGCCGAAGTCGTGGAGCATCGCCGCGTAGTGGAGCTCGGTGAGCTCCTGCCCCGAGAAGCGCACGTCGCGGAAGTGCTCCTCCTCGGAGGTGGTGATCTCGCGGGCGAGCAACGTGGTGAGCGCGGCGACGCGGTGGCTGTGCCCGCCGGTGGACGGATCGCGCGCCTCGATCGCGGTGACGGCCGCCGCCACGAAGCCGTGGAACAGGCGCTCGATGTCCGCGTACAACCTGTGGTTCTCCAGCGCCACGGCGGCCTGGCCGGCGATCGAGCGCGCGATCGCGACGTGGCGGTCGGTGAACGGGAGGATGCGCTCGAAGCTCGCGAGGGGCACGCCGGCGGTGGGCTTGCGGTTGATCAGCGTGAGCACGCCGATGACCTGCTCGTCCCGGTCCACCATGGGCACGACCACCATCGACTTCGTCCGGTAGCCGGTCTGCTCGTCGAAGGTCAGGTTCGGACGGTAGGGCACGTCCGGCGGGAGGCGGCGCACGTCCGCGATCTGCAGGGGGACGGCGTGGCAGGCGACGTACCCGGCGAGGCTCGTCTCGTCGACGGGGAGCTTCTGGCGGCTGGCCTGGAAGCGCACCGTGTCGTTCTGGGCCGCCGCGAAGGCGAGCTGCCCGTCGCGGACGAGGTAGACGCTGCCGCCGTCGGCGGAGAGCAGGCGCCGCGCCTGGGTGAGCAGCTGCCCGAGCAACTCGTCGAGGTCGGTGTGCGCGGAGAGCGCGTAGCCGATCTGGTTGAGCACCTCGATGCTGGCGCGCTCCTGCTCCACGCGGGCGCGGAGCACCTCGGTCTCGACGAGGTTGCGGACCGCGCGCGGGAGGCGCGTATCCACCTCGTCGGGGTGCACCACGTCGTACGCGTCGAGGGTGCGGTCGTGGCTGATGGCGATCACCCGCGGGCCGAGGCGGCCCGCGGCCAGCACGCGCGTGAGGTCGACGACCGTCAGGCGCGACGCGATGTCGGATCCGCTGGCGAGGTCGGCGCGCACGAAGCTGGCGCCGGCGAGCTTCGCGGCGTTCCGCACCGCGGGCGCGTGCTCGGAGCCGTCCGGGAAGACCGCGATCTCGATGCGAGGCATCTCGGCGGTCGCGGCAGCCGGCGGGAGGGAACGCACCCGCGCCATCATAACGCAAGCGGGTCAGGGTTCGCCCGGCTCTCCCGGGCGATCGCGCTCCAGATCGCTCGCCAGCTCGACGAGCGCGTCCAGCACGCGATCGAGGCGCCCCCACACGTCCGCCGGCGGCTGCAGCATCCGGACGGCGAGCGCCTCGTCGCTCGCTTCGGCGACGAGGTCGCCATGCGTGTGGGGCCCCGCCGCCGAAGACGCGCAGTCGACCGCGAGGAGGAGCACGTCGCCGTGGAGCCAGTGCGCCTCGTACAGGAGCGTGAACGCCCGGGCGCCCACGCTGCCGACGACCCGCACGGGCTCGCCCGCGCCCGTGCCGACCACCCGCGCGCCGCGCGCCTCGGCGAGCGCCCGGATCGCGTCGAGCGCGCGGATCCGCCGCGGCAGGGCGCCGAGCCCGAGCCAGACCAGCACGCCGGCCGCGAGGCCGACGAGGAACAGGAGGGCCGCCGTCACCGCGATACACTCCGCGGCATGTCCCTCCTGACGATCTTCGCCTGCGCGTCGATGGAGCCCTCCGCGGACATCTTCGCACCCGCGGACGTCGAGAAGCCCTCCGCCGCCGCGCCGCAGGCCGACGACCTCGACTTCCCGGTCGAGCCGCCGCTCGTGCTCACCAGCGAGCAGATGCGCGCCGGAGACGGCGCGGTGGGGCTCGCGACCGCCGCCGGCGTGGACGTCGAGGCCGTCGTGCCCGACGCGGAGCCCGCGCTCGCCGCGGTCGCGCCCGCCGCGCCCGTCGCCGCCCCGTCGCCCGTGGGCCTGCCGCCCGTCACGCGCTGGCCCGTGCGCCTCGTCTCGACGATCCCGAACGCCCAGCCGCCCCGCGCGATCCTCGGGCTGCCCTCGGGCGAGGAGCGCGTCGTCTCGCCGGGCAGCATGCTCGCCGAGGAGGGGCTCGTCGTGATCGCGGTCACGAGGGACAAGGTCCAGCTCGCCCGGATCGAGCCCGCGGGCGACCACGCGCGCATCGACAGCGTGGAGATCAGCGCGCAGTACCCCGTCGCGTCCACAACACCGTGAGCCCGACGGCGAGGAGCAGCGCCGAGCTCGCCTGCCCGTTCGTCACCCCGCCGAAGGCGTAGCCGCGCTCCAGATCGCCGCGGAGCGTCTCGTTGAAGGCGCGCCAGAGGGGGTAGGCCACGAACATCGTGCCGACGAGCTCGCCGTCGAAGCGCCGATCGGGCCGCCGCCACGCGAGCCACGCCGCCATCGCCCCGCAGGCGACGGTCTCGTAGAGCTGCGTCGGGTGGAGCGGCACGCCCGCCGGCGGGTTCGCGCCCTCCGGGAAGGTGACACCCCACGGGAGCTCGGTAGGTCGCCCGTAGCAGCAGCCGGCGAGGAAGCAGCCCACGCGCGTGACGGCGAGCCCCACGGCGAGCCCGATCGCCGAGAGGTCGAGCACGCGCCACGGGTCGGACTTGCGCCACCAGGTGACGACGCCCGCGCAGAGCAGGGCGCCGGCGAGCCCGCCGTAGAACACCAGCCCGCCCTCGCGGAGCGCGAACACCTGGAGCGGATCCGCGAGGAAGCGCTCCGGGTGCGTGCGGACGTACTCGAGCCGCGCGCCGGCGACGCCCCCCACGACGTAGGCGATCGCGAGGTCCCAGAAGAGGTCGCGGGCGAGCCCCTCGCGCGGCGAGAGGCGCACCGCGTTCAGGATGCCGAGCCCGAACCCGATGGCGATGGCGACGCCGTAGGCGTAGATGCCCACGTCGCCGATCGAGAAGAGGACCGGACGCACCTTACGGCGCGCTCTCCAGGGGGTTGGGGCCCGTCTCCTCGGTGGGCTCGCCGTCGCGCTGGAAGAGCCCGTGGATCCCGTACAGCGCCACCCCGACGAGCAGCGCGGCGTCGGCCACGTTGTAGGTGAACCACTGGTTGGTGCCGAAGGTCTGCAGGAGCCACGTCTTCCCGGGCTCGAAGTCCCAGAACATCTTCACCATGTCGGTGACGGTGCCCTTGTGGGCGCGGTCGATCGCGTTGCCGACGGCGCCCGACAGGATGAGCCCGAGCACGCCGGCGCCGAAGCGGTCCTCGGGCTCGAGCGCGCGGAACATCAGGCCGAGCACGGCGATCGCGACCACCGTGAAGACGCCGAAGACGACCATGCGGTGCTCGTAGCCGAGCATCATGCCCATCGCCGCGGCGGGGTTCTGCGCGTGGACGAGCGAGAGCAGGCCGGGGATCAGCACCTGCTCGGCGGGGCTCTGCGCGGAGTGGCCCAGCGCGGCGAGCCCGTCACGCGCGGCGTCGTCGAGGGCGGGCCCGCGGTAGCGCAGCGCCCGGACCGTCCAGAGCTTCAGGCCCTGATCCACCAGCAGCGCGGCGCCGAAGACGGCGAGGAGCCAGCGGAGCTTCGGGCTCACGCGCCTTCCTCGAGCGGGCTCCGCCCCGCGTCGCCCGCGGCGTCGGCCTTGTCCTTCTCGAAGAACAGGTAGTGGACGAGGTAGAGCGCGACGCCCACGACGATGGCGGCGTCCGCCACGTTGAAGGTGGGCCACTCGTTGGTGCGGAAGGTCGAGACGAGCCAGGCCTTCAGCGGGGCGTACTCGGTGTAGACCTTGATGAAGTCGGTCACCGTGGACTTGTGCACGCGGTCGATCAGGTTGCCCAGCGCGCCCGAGAGGATGAGCGCGATGGTGACGGACTGGAAGCGGTCGCCGGGCTCGAGCTCCCGGTACATCTTGAGCAGCACCCACGTCGCGACGATCGTGAAGCCGTAGAACATCGGCAGGCGCCACTCGAAGCCCACGGCGAGGCCCATCGCCGCGCCCGGGTTCTGCGCGTGGATGAACGACAGGAAGCCGGGCACGACCGCGATCTCCTCGGGGCTTCCCGACGAGTGGCCCCACGCCTTGAGCCCCTCCATCGGGCCCTGCAGCGAGAAGGGGCTCTCGCCCGGCAGCGGCGGGCCGCTGTAGCGCAGCGCGCGCACGGTCCAGAGCTTCGTGAGCTGGTCGAGGACCACCAGGGCGGACGTCAGGAACACGAGGATCTTGAGCTTGGTGGTCATGCCGGGCCCTCCGATAGCCCATCGCGCCGTGCTCACGCAACCGGTTAGAGAGCAAGCCTTTTCGGAGAGGCCCCATGCAACGCGAAGCGATGCCGGTCGACGTCCTGTTCGTGGGTGGCGGCCCCGCCTGCCTCGCGGGCGCCATCCGGCTGATGGACCTGATCAAGGCCCACAACGAGTCCGGCGCCGAGCCGAAGCTCCCCGAGCTGACGATCGGGCTCGTCGACAAGGGCAGCGAGATCGGCAGCCACGCGATCAGCGGCGCGGTGCTCGATCCGCGGGCCCTCGACGAGCTCGTCCCCGACTGGGAGAAGCGCGACCCCAACTTCGTCGAGCGTCACGTCGAGGAGGAGACCTTCCTCGTCCTCACCGAGAAGCTCGCCGTCCCCGCGCCGATGATGCCGCCCGGCATGGAGGACCACGGCCTCCCCATCATCTCCATCGCGAAGCTCCAGAAGTGGCTCGCCGCGATGGCCGAGGAGCGGGGCGTCATGATGTTCTCCGGCTTCGCCGGCACGCAGCTCCTCTGGGACGGCGACACGGTCGCCGGCGTCCGCACGGGCGACAAGGGCATCGGCCCCGACGGCCAGCCGAAGGCCACGTTCGAGCCCGGCATCGACATCCAGGCGAAGGTCACGATCCTCGGCGAGGGCCCGCGCGGCACGCTCACGCGCCAGCTCGTGAACCGCCGGCAGCTCGACAAGGACGCCCAGCCGATCGTCTACGAGATCGGCGTGAAGGAGGTCATCGAGATGCCGCCGGGCACGGTGACGAAGGGCGAGGTCGTCCTCACCTTCGGCTACCCGCTCGACCTCCAGACCTTCGGCGGGGCGTTCATCTACTCGCTCGCCGGCGATCGCTACGCGATCGGCATGATGGTCGGCCTCGACGCGCAGGACCCCGCGATGGACGCGCACTACCTGCTGCAGAAGCTGAAGGCGCACCCCGCCATCCGCAAGAAGCTGGGCGCCGGCAAGGTGGTGAAGTACGGCGCGAAGGCCGTCACGGTCGGCGGCTGGGCGAGCATGCCCCAGCTCTACAGCGACGGCGCCATGATCGTCGGCGACAGCGCCAGCTTCCTCAACCCGATGCGCATCAAGGGCATCCACCTCTCGATGAAGTCGGGCATGCTCGCCGCGGAGACGGCGTTCGAGGCGCTCAAGAAGGGCGAGGCCACGGCGGACGTGCTGAAGGCGTACAAGGAGAAGGTCGACGCGAGCTGGATCCGCGAGGAGATGGAGCCGGCGAGGAACTTCCACCCGAGCTTCGAGAAGGGCGTGATCGGCGGCATGGCGGCCGTCGGCATGTCGCTCGTGTTCGGCCCGGGCGAGCAGAAGCCCTTCGAGGCCGACTGGGAGCGGATGAAGAAGGCCGCGCACGTCCACGGCAACAAGGGCTTCCCGGCCCGCGACGACCTGACGTACGACAACGTCTACATCCTGGACAAGCTGACCGACGTGTACCACTCGGGCACGAAGCACGAGGAGAAGCAGCCGGCGCACCTCAAGGTGGTCGACACCGAGATCTGCGCGACGCAGTGCGCGCAGGAGTACGGCAACCCCTGCACGCGCTTCTGCCCGGCGCAGGTCTACAACATGGAGCCCAACGAGAAGACCGGGCGCGCCGAGCTGCGCATCGACTTCTCCAACTGCGTCCACTGCAAGACGTGCGACATCCGCGACCCCTACCAGATCATCACCTGGGTGCCGCCGGAGGGCGGGAACGGGCCGGAGTACGGGTACTTGTAGGGCTACGCCCTACAAGTACGGCTACAGGCTACAGGCTACAGGCTACGGGCTGTGATGGCGGACGGGCGTACATGGGGCGCAGCCTACCGCGCCCCCGGCGCTCAATCCTCCGGCGGTCGATACCGGCGCATCGCCTCCCCCGTCGTCGCCTGCGGCTTCGTGCCCGTCCGGTGGCGGTGGAACGCCTGATCGTCCGCCGGGGGGCTCGCGCCGACGGCGCGATGGCGCCCCGCGTTCTCGTCGGCCTTGCCTGCGCGCTTCGGCTCGCCGCCGGTGCTCCACCTGCCCTCGCCCGAAGGGAGCTCGCGTCGCGGCTCGAACTCGTCGCGCGAGGTCTCGTGGCGCGTCTCGTGGGGTGGCCCGCTCCCCGGGCGGGCCGCGAGGCGCTGCTCCGGAAGCCGCGGGTCCTGCTGCTCGCGCCAGTGGCGACGCTGGGCCGCCTCGCGCTCCTCGTCGTGGCCCTCGTTGCGCGGGTGCAACAGACGCTCGTCGCCCCGAAGCTCGCCTCGCTTCGCCATCGTCCCCCCTCCCCTGCGATTTAAGCGCGCCGCGGCGGATCCGTCTCGTCCCCCGGCCCCTCCGGCAGCGCCGGCTCGTCCACCGCGCGCCGCTGCTTGCGCTCCCGCGCCTCGCGTTCCACGTCCTCGGGGCTCGGCGCCGACGACGGGACCGGCGGATCCGTCGCGCGTCGTCGTCTCTCCAGCTCGTCCTCGGCCCACATCCTCGCCTCCTCCGTAGGGAACCCGAGACGCCGCGCCCCCCGTCCCGACCGCGTCTGGTAGCCTCCGCGCCCATGACCCACTTCCGGCCGGAGACGTTCGCGTTCCTCCGCGAGCTGGCCGCGCACAACGACCGCGACTGGTTCGGCGCGAACAAGGCCCGCTACGAGCGCTACGTCAAGGGCGTGTTCGCCGCGTTCGTGGTGGCGCTGGCGCCGAGGCTCGCGGCGGTCGACCCCGACGCCCGCTGCGACGCGAAGTCGCTCTTCCGCATCCACCGCGACACCCGCTTCTCCGCGGACAAGTCCCCCTACAAGACCCACGCCGGCGCGCACTTCCCGTGCGGCGAGCGCGGCGTGCACCGCCCGGGCTGGTACCTGCACGTCCAGCCGGGCCAGTGCTTCCTCGGCGCCGGCCTCTGGCACCCCGAGCCGCCCACCCTCGCGCGCATCCGCGCCGCGATCCACGCGCAACAACCTCGCTGGGCGGAGGTCAAGGCGGCGATCCCGCCGATGACGGGCGAGTCGCTGACGCGCGTGCCGCGCGGCTACGACAAGGACCACCCCTTCGCCGACGACTTGCGGCGCAAGGACCACACCACCGGCGTGACGTACGACGAGGCCGCGCTCTGCGACCCCGGCTTCCTCGACCGCTTCGTCGGCGACTGCGGCCGCGTGCGGCCGCTCGTGCGCTTTCTCGGCGACGCGGTGGGATGACGCTCCTCCTCCTCGCCTGCGTGCACCCCAGCGAGCCGACGCTCGACGGCTGCGCCGCGGGCGACCTCGCCATGTGCCACGCGCTGGCGGCCGCCCCCGACGACCCCGTGGCGGCGATGCTGGACGCGTGGGCCTGCGAGGAGGGCCACGCCCCGAGCTGCGACGCCACCGCCGCGCGCATGGGCTGGCGCGACGCGCGCGTGGCCGGCGTGAAGCTCCTGCGCGACGTCGCCACGCGGGTCCACGTCGTGTCGTCCGGCGGCACGGTGATCGGCTTCGACCGCGACGGCGACCTCGTCGTCGCCGGCCCCGACGGGACGAGGACCACGCCGATGCCCCACGAGGCCGACCGCCTCGATCCGCGCGCCGTCCGCGAGCTGGTGCTCACCGCCGACGGGCGGCTGCTCGCCTACCTCGACCAGCCCGGCGCGGTCTGGTCCGTGCTCGACGGGGGCGCGGTCTCCGTCGCGGCCTGGCCCGCGCTCACCGACCGCGCGGCCTTCTCCGCCGACGGGCGCGTGCTCGCCGTCGCGCTCGCCGGGCACGTCGCGTGGTGGGAGCTCCCGTCGGGGCGCCCGAGCGGGGTCGCTCCGGCGGTCGCCCAGTCCGTGGCGCTGTCGCCCGACGGGCGCTGGACGGCGGCGAACGGCGCGCTGTTCGATCGCGGGCGCCAGACCTCTCGGGTCGCCGACTGTCCGCGGCCGGCCATGGGGCCGGAGGGGCGGATGGCGTGCGCAACCCGGGGCGGCGTGCGGCTCGTCGGCGGGGCCGCCGGGACCGTCACGGTCGCGCCCGACGAGACCCGCGTGTCGTGGAGCCCCGACGGCGCCACGCTCGCCGTCGCCGCCGACGACCACGTGCGGCTGTTCACCCTCCCGCCGGGCGGGCTGCCCGCCGACGCGGGCACCGTCGTGAAGCTCCCCCCGATCGACGCCGCTCGCCCGCTCGTCTGGAGCCCCGACGGGCAGCGCCTCGCCGTGGCGCTCGACCACGCGGGGTTCGCCGTCGTCTCGCTCGCCGGCGCGCGGGACGACGCGGCGACCGACGCCGCCATCGTGAAGGGCGTGCGCACGCCGCCGGGCCCACCCCGCCCGGCCGAGCCCGCGTACGCGGCCGATCTCGCGATCTCCCGCCGCGTCACGATGCGGGACGCCCCGGTGCGCAACGCGGAGGTGCGCGCCGTGCCGTGCTCGCCGGGGGTCCCCTCGCCCGCGCCCGCCTTCACCGGCGACGACGGCACCTTCAAGTTCGCGCGCCTGCCCGCCGGCTGCTGGGACCTCGAGATCCGCGCCGCCGGGGCGATCCCCTGGCGCGGCCGCGCCGACGGCGACGTCGCGCTCGTGCCCACCACGCGCGTGGAGGGGCTGGTCCGCGGGCCCGACCGCCGCCCGGCCGCCGGGGTGACCGTGCGCGTCGCCGAGCCGGTCGAGGTCGTCGCCACCACCGACACGCGCGGCCGGTTCGTGCTGGACGGCGTCCCGGAGCCGGGCTTCCGCGTGACGGCCTCCCGCGACGGCGAGCGCGTCGAGGCCGACGTCGTGGGGCCGAAGATCGAGCTCTCGCTCGCGCCGCTCGCCGAGGCCCCCGCGCCCGCCGAGGCCGCGCCCACCGGGAGCGTGCGCGTGTTCCTGCCGCGCCGCGGCGAGGGCGACCGCCTCGAGGTCGACGGCGAGCCCTGCCCGCCGACGCCCGACGGCTGCCACACGGGGCCGCTCTCGCCCGGGCGACACACCGTACGCGTGCACCTCGCCGACCACCGCCACGGCGTCGCCGAGGTGGACGTCCCCGCGGGCGAGCCCACCGTGGTGCCGGCGCCCGTCGACGGCGCCCTCGGCGCGCTCGTGGGGCGCGTGGTCGACGTCGCGTCGCGCCGCCCGCTCGCCGGGGTGGTGGTCGCCGTGGCGTGCGGGGGCGAGGTCGTCCGCGCGCGTACCGGGCCCGACGGGCGCTTCCGGCTCGACGCGCTCGCCCCCGCCACGGAGGTCGTCGTCGATCTGGTGCCGACGGGCGCGTGGTTCCGGGCGGCGTCGCGCACCACCGCGGTGAAGGCGGGCGAGACCGACCTCGGAGACGTCCCCCTCGCCCCGTGACCGCGGGGTGCGCACCTTCCCGCAATGCAAGCGGTCGTCTTCCACGGGCGCCACGACGTGCGCATCGAAGACCGGCCCGACCCCCGGATCCTGGAGCCCTCGGACGCGATCGTCCGCGTGACCTCCACGGCCATCTGCGGCTCGGACCTCCACATCTACAACGGGATGCTCCCGCAGCCGCGCCCGATGGTGCTCGGCCACGAGTTCATGGGCATCGTCCAGCAGGTCGGGCCCGACGTGCGCCGCCTGCGCCCGGGCGACCGCGTGATCGTGCCCTTCCCCATCGCGTGCGGCACCTGCTGGTTCTGCCACCACGGGATGCCGACGCACTGCGCGTCGAGCAACCGGATGCACTACGGGCCCGACGGCGCGCTGCTCGACCAGAAGGGCGCGGCGCTCTACGGCTACACCGAGCTCTACGGCGGCTACGACGGCGGGCAGGCCCAGTACGTCCGTGTCCCGTACGCGGACGTGGGGCCTCGCCGCGTCCCCGACGAGCTCTCCGACGAGCAGGTGTTGTTCCTGACGGACATCCTGCCGACCGGCTGGACCGCGCTGGAGTGGGCGGACGTGCGGAGCGGGCAGACGATCGCCGTGTTCGGCGCGGGCCCGGTGGGCCTCATGGTCGTGAAGCTCGCGCGCGTCCGCGGCGACGTGCGCGTGTTCTGCGTCGACCGCCTGCCCGAGCGCCTCGAGCTCGCCAAGCGCTCGGGCGCCGACGAGGTGATCGACCTGCGGCAGGAGGACCCGGTCGCGCGGATCCGGCAACTCACCGAAGGGCGGGGCGCGGACGTGAGCATCGACGCCGTGGGCATGGAGGCCCACCGCGGGCCGCTCGGGCGGCTCACGAGCGCGCTGCACGGGCAGGTGGGCAGCCTCTCGGCGCTCGACGCCGCGCTGCGCGCCGTCCGCCGCGGCGGGACGCTCTCGGTCGTGGGCGTGTACGGCAGCGACTACGACGACTTCCCGCTCGGCCGCGTCTTCGACAAGGGCGTGAAGCTCGTCGGCGGGCAGGCGCCCGTGCACATCTACGTGGACACGCTGCTGGAGCTCGTCGCGGCGAAGCGCATCCGCGCCGAGGACATCGTCACGCACACCCTCCCGCTGTGGGAGGCGCCGCGCGCGTACCGGATGTTCAACCAGAAGGCCGAGGGCTGCGTGAAGGTGGTGATGAAGCCCTGGGCGTGAGGCCCGGTCAGCCCCGGAGGCGACGCCTGCGCCGTGGGGGCCGCCCCCACCGCACGAGGCGCGTGAAGGGGCCGAGCACCGCGGCGCCGGGGTCCTCCGCCACCTCGACCGGCCCCGGCATCCCGTCCGAGTCGATCACGGCCTTCAGCACCCAGGCGTGGCCGCCGCCCGCGGCGATGCCGAACACGGCGAGCTCCTCGCGCGAGCCGGCGCGGATCGACAGGGTGCCGACGAGGTGGAAGCGGCTCGGCTTGCGCGCGTCGAGGAAGCCCACGACCTCGGCGACGAGCGCGGACACGGAGGCGACCCGGGCGAGGACGATCGTCTCCTCCTCCTCTTGGGGCCGGAGCAGGGTCAGGATCCACCGGGGCGGGGGCACGCCGATCCCGAGGACGAGGCTCCGCGCGAACTCCACGGAGGAGCGCGCGTCGGCGAGCGCCCAACCGTCGATGGGGTCCTGGCTCGCGACGCGCGTGCTCCACTGCTGCATGTCATTGCCCCTTGATCCGCTGGAAGCCCGCGCTCAACCGAACATTCGGCGGATGGCCGCGCGACGGGGGGCGCGGACGACTCGCGTCCGCGCGTCCCCCGGGACGGCTCACTGGACCTTCTTCTTCCCGTTCCCGACCGCCACCTTACGGGTCTGGACCTCGGCCTTCTTGGGGACGCTGAGGGTGAGCACGCCGTGGTCGAGGTGCGCCTGCACCTCGTCCAGCTTGCAACCCGCCGGGAGCGTGAAGGAGCGCGTGAACGCGCCCCAGGAGCGCTCGGCGGCGTACCAGCTGCGACCCTCCTTGCGCTTCTCCTGCTCGCGCCGGCCGGAGACCGTGATGCGGTTGCCGGTCACGGTCACGTCGACGTCCTGCTCGCGCAGGCCGGGGAGGTCCGCCGAGAAGACGTAGGCGTCGTCGGTCTCGTAGACGTCGAACGGAGGATTGAGGTAGAGGGGCTCGCCCATCGTCGCCGGGGCGATCTCCTGGAACGGGTCCCAACGCATCACCTGGCGCACGAGACGGAAGGGGTCGAGGTCGCGCTGAAGGGTCGGCGCAGGGCCATAGCTGGGGATGATGTTGGCCATTTCGGTTCTCCTCGCCCGGGCGGGTTCGGGCCCGGACGGAAGGGAGGTACACATGCAAGACCGGCCATTAAGTCGCATTTCGACCGATGCACCCAAGCGAGGATTTACGGCTCGGCCGACGCGAGTGCCCGGACCCCGTGACACGCCCGTCAATCGACGGACAAAATGCTCTAACTTTCCCTTAATATAGGTTGTTCCCGGTGCGTGGTCATCGACCCGTGCGAGCCGAGCACCTTTGAGCTCCGACGACGCCGCCCGTGCGCCCGGAGTAGGTTGGCGCGAAAGGGTGAGGCTTGGCGACCAACTCCACGGGCGAGTGCCCGCTGAACCGCAGGATCGGTCGGGCGCAACAGGGCGTACCCGGATCGCTCGCCGAGCTGCCGGGCACCTGTTTCCTCGCGGCGGTCCCCGTCCCGATCGCGCTCTGCGACCCCTTCGACCAGACGATCCTCGCCTGCAACCCGGCGTTCGCGGAGGCGGCCGGACGACCGGTCGCGCTCGGGACCCCGCTCGCGTCGCTCGTCCCCGAGGCGCGGCGCTCCGACGTCGAGGCCGCGCTGGACGCGCTCGCGCCGGGCGACAGCGCCACCTTCCACCTCGGTCGCGCGCGGGGGCGCGGGGCCGCGCGCCTGACCATCGCGCGGGCCGACGCGCGCTGGGACGTGGTCGCCGCCCTGCTCGGCGACGGGGACCTCGCCGACGCCGTGTTCACGGGCTCGTCGGAGGGATGCCTCCTCGTGGGCGCGGACCTCGTGCCGATGCGCGTGAACGGCGCCTTCACCCGCATCACCGGGTGCACGATCGGCGATCTCGCGGGCGCAGACGGCCGGATCGCGGACCCCTGGCGCGTGCTGGTGAGCGAGCCCGGCGCGTTCGAGGCGCCGATCCTCCGCGAGGCACACCCGCCGCTGTGGGTGCGCGGGACGCGCTCGCTCGTCGCGGACGAGGCGGGCGCGCCGCTGTACCACGTCGCTCAGTTCGCGGACGTCAGCGACGAGCGGACCCGCGAGCTCGAGCGCCGCCAGGTCGAGGAGCGCCTCCGCAGGGCCCAGCGGGCGGAGACGATCGGCCGCCTCGCGGAGGGGGTCGCGCACGACTTCAACAACATGCTCTCGGTCATCGTGAGCACCGCCGAGGTGATGCGGTCGGTCGCGGCGGAGCCCCGCATCCGCGACGGCGCCCAGCGGATCCTCGGCGCCGCGGCGCGCGCGGCCGACCTGACGAAGCGGCTGCACGTCTTCGGACGGCACGACTTCGAGGCCGCCGGCGTGACCGACCTGAACGCGGTGATCCGCGACCTGCGTCCGCTCCTCTCCCGGAGCGTCGGCGAGGACGTGTCCGTCGAGATGGACCTCGCGCCCGCGCTCCGTGGCGTCCACGTCGGTCGGCCCCGCGTCGAGCAGGTCCTCGTGAACCTCGCCCTGAACGCCTACGACGCCATGCCGGGGGCGGGGCGGCTCGCGATCCGGACCCGGTTCGTCGAGACCCTCGTGGCGGACGAGGACGCGGTGCCGCCGCCCGGCGAGTGGGTGCGGCTCGAGGTGGAGGACACCGGCCTCGGCATGTCCCCGGAGGTGCGGGCGGTCGCGTTCGAGCCCTTCTTCACGACGAAGAAGGAGCGGCACGCCTCGGGGCTCGGCCTCTCGATCGTGCACCACGTGGTCGACGCGGCGCGCGGGTACGTCGAGCTCCGCAGCGAGCCCGGGCGCGGGACCCGCGTGGTCATCCACCTCCCGGCCTCCCCCGAGCTGCCCGAGGTCGCGCCGCCCGTGGACGGGGAGGACGCGGCTCGCGGCCGGGGTGAGCGGGTGCTGCTCGTCGAGGACGAGCGCAGCCTGCTCGAGCTCTTCGCCGAGGCGTTGCGGGCGACCGGCTACGAGGTCGTCGGGTGCGCCGACCCCCTCGAGGCCATCCAGCGGGTCGAGCGCGAGCCGACGGCGTTCGATCTGCTCGTCACCGACGTGATCATGCCCGGGCTCGCCGGGACGGAGCTCGCGCGGCGCGCCCGCGCGCTTCGACCCGACCTGCCGGTGGTCTTCATGTCGGGCCACACCCGGGAGCGCCTCGGCGCCCACGCGCTCGCCGGCGCCGCGTTCCTCCAGAAGCCGTTCCGGCTGGAGGAGCTCTACCTCACCTTGCGGCGGGTCCTCGGCGCCTAGTCGCCGGCGCGGTCGAGCAAGGAGCGCACCGCGCGCGCGAGCTCGTCCACGCCGAAGGGCTTCTCGAGGAGGACCTCGTCGGCGCGGAGCTCCGCGGCGGGCCCGGGCGCTTCCCGGACATGGCCGGAGACGAAGAGGATCGGCAACCGGGGCAGGAGGCTCCTCGCGCGTCGCGCCAGCTCCGCGCCGCCCATACCCGGGAGCGCGAGGTCCGTCACGAGGAGGCGCGGAGGCTCCACCGCGACGGCCTCCAGCGCCGCGCGCCCGTCGGTGACCCACGCCGCGTCGTAGCCGAGGTCCCGCAGCCCCTCGGTGAAGAACCGCCCGAGGCCCTCCTCGTCCTCCACCACCAGCACCCGCGGGGCCAGCGCGGGCGTGGCGTCGTCGCCCTCGGCTGCCGGCAGGAACATCGTCACCACGGTCCCTTCGCCGGGCGCGGACGCGATCGAGAGGTAGCCGCCGAGCTGGCGTACCGTGCCGTAGACCATCGGCAGGCCGAGACCGGTGCCCTTGCCGACCTCCTTCGTCGTGAAGAACGGCTCGAGCGCGCGGTCGATCACCTCCGGCGCCATGCCGGCCCCGTCGTCCGCGACCTCGACGGCCGCCCATCTGCCGGTCGGGAGCGTGTCCGCGGGCACGCGCAGCGCCCGCGGACGCCGGTTGTGCACGACCCTGACGCGCATCGCGAGCCGGCCCCCCGCCGCCGTGGCGTCGCGCGCGTTGAGGGCGAGGTTGAGGAGGGCCTGCTCGAGCAACGCGCGGTCGAGCCGCGCGACCACCGCCGCGGAGGGCACCGCGACCGAGATCCGGAGGCCCGGCGTGACCACGCGTTCGACCAGCGCTTGCAGGTCCCGCACGACCTCGCGCACGTCCACGCGCTCGAGCTGCAGGACCTGTCGCCGCCCGAACGCGAGCAGCTTCCGCGTGATCTCGGCGGTGCGGCGAGACGCCTGGACGATCTCGTCGACGGCCCGGCGGTTCGGATCGTCCGCGGGCAGCCGCTGGGCGAGCAGCGACGAGAACCCGAGCACGACCGCCATCATGTTGTTCACCTCGTGGGCCACGCCGCCGGCGAGCTGGCCGACGGCCTGCAGGTGCGCGGCCGACCGTACCGCCGTGGCCGCGCGCTTGACCTCGTCGATGTCGGTCACGACGACGATCCACCCGCGCACCGATCCGCAGGGGCCGCGGTGAGGCTCGGCGGCGAGCTGCATCCAGCGCCACCCGCCCAGCTGCGTGCGGACCCGTGTCTCCTCGCGGAGCGGCTGACCGGACCCCAGCGCGGCGCTGAAGGCGGCGCGCAGGACCGGCGCGTCCTCCGGGTGGAGGACCTCGGGCCAGCGGACCGGATCCTCGGCGAGGTCTAGGCCCAGCAACTCGGTGAGGCGCGGGTTCCGGTAGAGGGGCCGCCCTTCGGGCCCCAGCTGGAGCACGACGGCGGGGTTCGCCTCCACGAACGCGCGGAACCGGGCCTCGCTCGCGCGCAGCTCGTCCTCGGCCCGGCGGGCGACGGTCACGTCCTCGACGGTCACGAGAAAGCCCAGCGGCGCGCCGTCCTGCGAGCGCAGCGGGCTTCGGCCGACGCGCGCGAGGAACGAGGACCCGTCGGGTCGCCGGAGCCACCGTTCGAGCTCGGCGCGCTCGCCCGCGCGCCCGTCGAGCTCCGGCCAGACGGCGTCCTCCGAGACGACGACCTCGCCCACGAGCCGCCCGACGAGGTCCTCCCGGTCGCGGAGGAGCATCCGGGCGATCGCGTCGTTGGCGCGGGTGACCCGGGCCGTGGGCCCGACGAGCAGCATGCTCACGTGCGCGCTCTCGAACGCCACGCGGAAGCGCTCGGCGCTCTCGGCCAGCGCCCGCGCCGCGAGCACGTCCTTCACGTCGCAGCACAGATCGCCGTCCGGGAACTCCATGTCGCCCACGACCGCCTCCGGGCAGAGCCTAAAGCCCCCGCGCGTCGGGCCGGTCAGCCGTTCGGCCGTGCCCCGCTCGGGGACTCGCCCCGGGGACCGAGGTGTCCGCCCTCGCCGCGCCCGCCCGGGCGGGGGTCAGAACGCGTCGGGTCCGACGTCCCACTCGTAGTCGGACGAGATCTCGAGCGGGTAGACGAAGCCCGACGGACGCCAGCTCGCCCAGTACGCTTCGGCCTCAGCGGCGTCCAGGTCGGCGGCGTTCTCGCTCCACCAGTCCCACCGCGCCTGGTTCTCCTCGGCGGCCATGCGCAGGACCTCGAAGTTGTTCTGCGCGTCGTCCGAGAGGTACGGCCCCCACTCGTCGCCCGCGAGGTTCTCGAACACGCGCTCGCGCGCCTCCGTCGCGAAGTCCTCGTCGAGCACGGTGACGTTGAGCTCGCCCTCGTAGAGGTAGCCGCGGTTGTTGTAGTTGCAGGAGCCGACCGACACGTAGAGGTCGTCGACGATGCGGAGCTTCGAGTGGGTGTCGACGTCCTCGGACATCATCTCCGCCTCGGTCCACCACGCGTCCGGATCGGTCCACAGCTCGACCGATCGTAGTTGCAACAGGACGTATCGATCGGGGAAGAGCTCCCGGAACGTGGCGTCCGAGAGCCAGGTGTACTGGGCCCCGCCGTCCCACGTCGACACGTCCTTCGTGACGACGATGAGCACGAGGTCGGGCTCGTCGTGCATGCGGGCGACGACGAGGTCGTTCATCATCGGCGCGCGGAAGTACTGGTCCTCGACGTAGATGTACCGGGTGGCGTTCTGGAAGGCGCGCGCCTGCGTCTCGCCGATCGCCATCAGCGCCCAGGGCTCCGGCATGGTCGCCACCACCTGCACCATCGCGCCGGACGGGTCCTCCGCGGCCGGCTGCGACAGCGTCGGCTCGGTGGCGTTCTCCGCGTAGAGCTCGCCGTCCTCGATCGCCCGCGACCACCGGCTGGCGAGGATGGCCTCGACGTCGGCGGCGGCGGGACCGTCGACGCGGACGCCGTAGTCCTTGCGGGGACCCAGATCGGGCAGCTCCTCCTCCGCCGCGACGGCCGCGCGCGCGTCGGTGTCGGAGTCGAAGTACATCCGGCGTTCGTCGTAGACGAGGTGGTCGCTCGTGTCCCAGTCGGCGGCCTTCGTGTTCATACCGCTGACGAACGCGACCTCGCCGTCGAACACCATCGCCTTCTGGTGCCAGGACGCGACCTGCACCTCCAGCGCCATCGCCCGCACCGCGGCGGCCTCCTCGACGTCGCGATCGGCGTAGCGGGGGTTGGCGAGCACGCGCGGGGCGAAGGCGACGGGCGCGGCCTCGCCCTCGTACTCCTCGAAGACGGGGACCTCGGTGTCGTTGCCCTGCAGCACCACCTCGAAGTCGTCGCCGGTGTTCTCCGCGTAGTCGCGCAGCGCGGCGTCGGTGTTGAGGTACTCGGACCAGTCGCTGTTGTCGGCCCAGAAGCGGTTCACGACGATGCGCCGCTCCACGGCGAGGTCCTCGAGCAGGCCCATCGCGGTGTTGCCCCAACGGCGGCCCTCGGAGAGGCTGGCGTGGTTGGAAGGGCGCACGAGCTCGAAGTCGGACTCCCACCACCAGGTCGACCAGAACACGCTTCGCGAGGTCTCGCCGATGGCGTCGGCGACGTCCTCCCAGAAGGTCTGGCCGTCCATGTGGAAGGTGATCGCGTTGCGCGACGGCTGCGGCCCCGACGGGGCGAACCAGGCGTGCTCGAGGCCGGCGTACACGGTCCAGACGGGGCACTCCACCCCGTCGACCTCGCGCTCGCCGTAGCTCCAGGCGACGAGCCCCGCGTCGTCGGGGCCCTCGACCGTCAGCTCCTCGCCGTCCCAGACCGCGGTGCCGGCGAGGTCGAGGTGGTCGTCCGCGGCGAAGCGGAAGTCGAGCTCGGCGTCGGCCTCGCCGAGGCGGTAGAGCACGACTCCGGGCCCGGCGTCGGCGTCGGCGAGCGCCCGCGGCGACGCCGACAGCGTCATCGTCGTGCCCTCCAGGTCGCGGCCCCAGACGTCGAGCGGCACGAGCTCGAGGTTGCCGATCGCCGAGCACTCGAACGTGGCGGTGCCGCCGCCGTCGGTGTCGCCGGTGTCGTGCCAGAACGTCGTGGTCTCGTCGTCCGGCGGCGAGCCCGTGTCCTCGAGCTCCTTCGTGAGCGTGCCCTCGCTCGTCGCGCAGCCGAGCAGCAGGATCACCATCCGCCCACCAGGATCTCGAGCGTGTAGGCGGTCTCGCAGGTGGCGCCGCCGGAGGACGTGACCCAGATCTCGTAGACCCCCGAGTTGTCCTCGCCGGCGTACCCGCCCCAGTCGGCGACCTCCGAGCCGCCCTCGCCCGCGTCGTCGGCGACGGCGACCGTGCCCTGGTACAGGCCGTCGGCGTCCTCCGCCCAGACGATCTGGAGCGCGTAGTCCGCGTCCTCCGGGACGCCGTAGAGCCAGGCCTCGAGGCTGAACCAGGACCACGACGAGTCGTAGACGTAGACGGAGAAGCCGTCGGCGTCGTCCTCGCCGAAGACGTAGCCGGAGACGAGCACCGGCTCCTCGTCGGTGGCCTCGCCGAGGTAGACCGCGGCGCGGTCGTTGGGCTCCCACGCGTCGCCGTCGAAGTCCTCGTCGACCTCGCCGTCGCAGTCCTCGTCCTCGCCGTCGCAGACGTCCGCCTGGTCGGGGTGGACGTCCTCGTCGAGGTCGTCGCAGTCGCCGTCGGCCTCGCTCCAGCCGTCCTCGTCGACGTCGGGCTCGTCGGGGGGCTCGCCGGTGTCGTCGCCGGTCTCCCACCAGGGGTCGCCCGTGTCCTCCGGCGCCGTGTCGTCCGGCGGGGTGTCGGTGTCCTCGTCGTCGGTGTCGGCGGTCGTGGGCTCGTCGGTGTCGGCCACGGGACCGCCGCTGTCCTCGTCGACCTCCTCGCGCGAGAAGCAGGCGGCGAGCAGCGCGGCGGCGAGCGGGCGCACGTCGGCAAGCTACCACGTCCGGAACGGCGCGGCTTCGTGCATGATGGCGAGCGTGCACCTGCTCGTGACCCTGGCCACCCGCGTCGCCCACACCGCGGAGACCTGCGCGGTCCCCGGCGACGCGGAGACCGTCGCGGCGGCGATCGCCGCTGGCTGCGAGACGATCGAGCTCGGCGCCGACTACGTCACGGAAGCCTCGCCCATCCTGCTGCAGCGCGACCTCGCCATCGTCGGCGCGGGCACCGACGGCCCCGCGCTGCCGCCGATCGGCGTCGACGCCGTCGCGCTCACGCTGACCGACGTCCGGTTCGAGCACGCGACCACCTTCGTCCTCGACACGGGCGAAGGCGCGCTCGGGGCGCTGATCGTGGAGGACGGGACCCTCACGGTGGACGGCCTCGCGCTGGCCGTCGAGGACGGCTTCGGGCTCATCGTCATCGACAGCGTCGCCGACGTGCGGGCCTGCGAGGCGCGCGGCTACTCGACCTACGCGCCCGTGGTCGGGCTCACCGACGACGGGGACGTCGACCTCACGTTGTCCGGCTGCACCTTCGAGGACAACGGCGGCGGCACCGTCGGCGTGCAGGACGGGACGCGACGCGACTCGCGCCTCGTCGTACGGGAGAGCACCTTCCGCGGCAACGTCGGCCTCTACGACGAGGCCGTCGGCGGCACGCTCGGCGCCGACCTGATCCTCCAGGACGTGGACGAGGTCACGCTGGAGGACGTCACCTTCGCGGACGCCTTCGCCTCGGCCTGGGGCGGATCGATGGTGGCGATGGGCAGCACCGTCACGATCACCGGCGGCGCCTACACGGGAAACGCGGCGGGCGAGTGCGCCTCGATCCTGCTGGCGAACGGCGGATCGCTCGTCGTGGACGGCACCACGTTCGAAGGGGGCGAGGCGGAGTCGGGCGGCGGCGAGGTCTGCGCCGCGGGCGCGTCGGTCACGCTGCGGAACGTCACGTCCACGGGCGCGAAGGCCGCGTACGGCGGCTTCCTCTGGTTGTCGTCCGGCGCCGAGGGCACCCTCGAGGACAGCGTCGTGACCGGAATCACCACCGGCTACGGCGTGCTGCTGGGGTACCAGGCGGGCGGGCTCACCGTGACCCGGAGCCGCCTGTGCGAGAACGTCGCCACGAGCACGGGCGGCGCGATCTGGGTGGAGCAGACGCCGGTCACCGTCGAGCACTCGCTCTTCGTGGCCAACGAAGGTCCGACCGGCGCCGTGCTCGACGCGACGGACAGCGACGTCGTCTTCGCCGACAACACGGTCGTGGACGCGGGCGACGCGATCCGCACCTCGGGCGGCACGGTCGTCCTCGAGAACGACCTGTTCGCGGGGGCCACGCTCGCCGCGCGCGTGGTGGGCGCGAGCGACGCCTCGCGCGCGGGGTGGAACCTCTTCGACGCCGTCGACGACGAGATCACCGGCGTCGCCTCCGCCGGCGGCGACGTCCACGACGCGCCCGGCTTCGCGGACGGCTGGGACGCCACCGACTGCGAGAGCACGCCCTGGCTCGACGCGGGCTCGCCCGCGGTGGACGCGGGCTCGCCCGACCGCCCCGACGAGGACGGCACCGTCGGGGACATCGGCGCGTTCGGCGTCGCGCCCTCCGACACCGGCGACGCCGAGGAGGCGTCGGTGGTGCTCGATCTGCGCGGCGGGCGCGCGTGCGGGTGCGACGCCGGCCGGGCGGGCGCCACGTGGCTGGCGCTCGCGACCGCCGCGCTGGCGATCAGGCGAAGCGGACCGAGTAGACGGGCGGCAGGTTGTTGGCCACCGTCACCCAGCGCTCGCCGCGGTCCTCGCTGACGTAGAGGTTGCCGGTCGTGCTGCCGAAGGCGACCACGCCGCCCGAGCTGGCGAGCGCGTGGCGGTACACGACGTCCCACGCGCACTCCTGCGGGAGCCCCGCGCGGAGCTGGCGCCACGACTTGCCGCCGTCGTCGGTCCGCGCGACCATGAGCCCGCCGTCGATGGCGGTGCGCTGGTTGTCGCCGCGCGCGGGCACGAGCCACGCGACGCGCCCGTCCTTCTGGTCGACGGTGACCGGGAAGCCGAAGTGGACGCCCTGATCCGGGGCGCTGACCTTGCGCCAGGTGGCCGCGCCGTCGTCGCTGTAGAACACGCCGGCGTGGTTCTGCTGCCAGACGTGGTCGGGCTGCTCGGCGCAGATCTCGAGGTAGTGGGTGTCGTGTCCCCACTCGGCCTCGGGCTCGGGCGAGTGGTCCATCGTCAGGCCCTTGTTGCGGCTGCGCCAGGTGCGGCCGCCGTCCGTGGTCTCGATGACGCCGGCCGTGGAGACGGCGACGAGGACGCGGTCGGCGTTCCGCGGGTCGGCCACGACCGAGTGGATGCCGGGGGCGAAGTCGCCGCCCTCCGACGCGGGGGTCCCGAACCACTTGGTCTCGCCCGTGCCCTCGCCCGAGAAGAGGTCGCCGCCGCGCGACTCGTGGTTCCAGAGGCCGAGGTTCAGCGAGAAGCTCGCGCCGCCGTCGCGGCTCTCGAAGAGCCCGCCCGGGATGGTCCCGACGTACACGCGCCCGCCGGAGCCGAAACCGATCACCCAGAGCTTCTGCAGCGTGGCCGGCTTGGTGGAGATCTTCCAGCCCACGCCGAACTCGCTGGAGGCGTCCTCGTACATGTCCTGGGCGATGTAGCGCGCGCCCTCGGGGTACTTGATCTGCGCGGGGGCGTCGACCCAGGTCTGCCCGCCGTCGTCGGACACGGAGAGCTTGGCGCCCCAGTGCCCGTGCCCGAGCAGCGCCCAGTGGCGACCCGTGAACGGGTCTCGCGCCACGAAATTCACGCCCGTGCCCGCGTGCCCGGCGAGGCGAGCCTTCCAGGCGCCCCCCACCTTCTCCACGAGGAAGGTCCCCTTCCGCGTACCCACGAGGATCGTCGCCATGCTCAACCTCCGCTCAGCGCCTGAAGGATCCACAGGGTGTCGCCGGGGCGCAGGGGATCCGTCAGCGCCTTTCGATCGCGGATTCGCTCGGTGTTCACGAACAGGTTGACGTGCGGGCGCACGCGCCCCAGCTCGTCGCGCAAGTAGAAGCCGATGCCGGGCGCGAGCCCTTCGAGCGCGGCGAGCGCCTCCGCCACCGAGGTGGCCTCCACCCGCACGTCGCGCCCGTCGAGCTGCGGGAAGAAGGCGAAGAGGTGGCGGGTGAACTGGAGGGTGACCATCGCGGCCGGCGGCGTCGCATCGGTATTCGAACCGATGCGCGCGCGCAACACCCCGCGGTCCGACCGCTATTGCGCGAAGCTCTCGTCGATGCGCAAAGAGCAGGGGAAGGTGGTCTCGTAGCCGGCCGCGGCGTCCGCGCAGCCGTCGCCCGAGCAGTCGACGCCCACCTCCTCCACCTGGTCGAAGCTGGTGAGCGAGGTGGCCGCGAAGTCGACCACGGAGATGCCGAAGAGGAGCGTGGCCGTGTCGTCGAGCGGGATCTCCTGATCGTACCCGCCACAGGTGACCTCGCCGCCCGCCCCCACCTCGCAGGAGTACCCGACGTCACAGCACGGAAACCCGACGTCGAAGGTCGTGGCGGTGACGAACTCCACGCGCGCATTGGCGGCCGCGAGGCTCAGGGCCTCGGCGAGGCCGCCACACGTGTCGTCCTCGATGGCGTTGGTCGTCGCCATGTAGAGGCCGTCCTCGAGGATCGGGACGTCCGTGTCCGTGTCGGTGTCGGTGTCGGCGTCCGTGTCGGCGTCCGTTTCACCGCCGGACGTGTCGTCCGTGGCCGCGGAGCCGCAGCCGACCGTGGTGACCGAGAGGAGGAGCAGCAGGAGGGACGTTCGCATGTCTGTGCCGGGTGGGCACACCCCGTAACGCGCCGGCGCGTCCGCGCCCGTTCGAAGGCGTGTTCGCTCGGAAGCGACTCCCGTCGAAGCGCCGCAAATTCGACGAAAAAAATGCCCGGAACCACCCCGTCTCGTCAGAAGCTCGCGAGGATCTCCTGCTTCTTGCGCTCGTACTCCTCCTCGCTGAGGAGCCCGGCCGCGCGGGCCTCGGTGAGCTGCTCGAGGCGCTGCTTGAGCGTCTGGTCACCGCGGTGTGCGGACTCCTTCTCCGCCTTCTTCTCGCGGTAGACGCGCTCGTACTCGGCGCGGAGCTGGCCCTCGCCGACCTCGCCCCGGAAGTAGCGGTCGCTGACCTCGCCGATGGCCCACGTCATCGCGTAGGCCATCGACGGCGCGACCAGCCAGCCCAGCATCGGGACGAACTTCGAGGCGGCCATCACCGCGTTCTGCGCGACGATGCTGGCGCCGAAGGAGGCGAGGAGCTCGACGACGGCCTGCTGATCGAGCCGGCGGCCGTGGATCTTCCCGATTGCCCGCACCATGCCGACCTGGATCGGCGTGACGATCGCGAAGTCGAGGAACGGGATCGGCTGGATGGTGGCGGCCGCCGCGGCGACGCTGCAGACCTGCACGATCTCGCGCACGGCCGTCGCCTTCTCGGCGGGCGACGCGCCCTCGTAGTTCCCCTGCAACACGCGCTGGACGGTCTCGGCGTAGCCCATGCGGGCCCCTATCGCGCGCAGGCCGGACGTCACGGGCGACGCGGCTCGCCTCCGTCAGAGCGTCTCGAGGTAGGCGATCAGGTCGGCGATCTCCGCCGCGGACAGGTGGCTCGTCCCGCCGTTGGTGTCCGGCACGCCGTCGCGCTCGTTGAACCCGGTCTCGCCGTGCTGGAGCGCGGGGTGGCCGGGCGTGCAGATGGCCTCGCGCAGGCCCCGGGCGCGCCCGTGGTGGAGCAGGCTCGGCGCGCGGTCCCACACCCCCCGGAGCTGCGCGGGCGAGAGCCGCAGGTCGCGGATGTCGTCGCAGGCGCGCGGGTCGGCCTCGCACACCGCCGCGTCGCAGACGTCGGTGCAGGACTCCTGCTCCACGAGCGGGAAGACGGACATGAAGCCCTCCGACACCAGATCGAGGTTCACGCCGTCCTCGGCGTAGTCGGGCGTCACGACGGGGTCCATCAGCAGCGGCACGTCGAACGGGTTCTCGGTGGTGGACACCGTGAAGGCCGGTGCCGGGTGACAGCTGTCGCAGTTGGCGCTCGCGCTCTCGAAGATGGCCTTGCCGCGCCTGGCGGCGGGGCTGTCGGGGTCGTTGGGGTTGGGCAGGAGCGCGGTGTTCTGGAGGAGGAAGACACCGAGGGCCTTCGTGATGCCGTCGAGGTTCAGCGTCCGCGGGGTGCGCGCGCCCGTGATCGGGTCCTCGTCGAACACGCCGTCGCCGAAGGTCGTCGTGCGCCCGAACACGACCGCGGCGCGCTCCTCGAAGAAGGCGTCGCGCGTGAGCGACGACGTGGGCCGCTCGTGGGCGTACGGCGAGCCGCGCATCGCGGTGATGCCCTCCGGCGTGTACGCGTTCGGCTCGCTGGCGCACTCCGGCGGCGGATTGCTTGCGCAGTCCGCCGGCGCGCCGTCCGGGAACAACGTGTAGTCCTCGCAGCAGAAGTTCTCGACGCGGGCGAACTCGTTGACGACGGGCCGGAAGTTGGTCTGGTCCATCGCGCCCTCGAAGAACCACGGACGCGTGTCCGCGGCCCCGCGCGCGGCCATCGTCATGCGGCTGTTCTGGCCGCCGTAGATGGACAGCGGCATGCCGAACACCTTGTCGATGTTGCCCTGCTCGCGGTGGCAGCTGGCGCACACCTGATCGCCGTCGACGGAGAATTTGGACGTCACGAAATTGTAGAGCTCGCCGATCTCCGCATCGGTCGCCGGGAATGCGCCGCCAGAGAGGTCGCCGACCACGATCTCGGCCTCCACCTGTCCGTCGCGGTACACGCCGATCGTCTCGCCGAGGCGATGCGCCACGAGCACGCGGCCGTCGCCGGCGACCGCCACGCCGTGCGGGTTGTGGCCCGCCGTCTCCACGATCTCGCCCGCGCTCAGCGCGCCCGTGGCGGGGTCGATCGCGAAGCGCTGGAATTGGTCGGAGCCCGAGTAGGTGACCCACACGCCGTCGCCGTCGGCCACCACCTGCTCGGGGAGCGCGCCGCCCACGATCCAGGTGTCCTCGGGCGGGAGGAGATCGCCGCGGAGCGCCTCGTCGCGCGGGTCGACGTCGCGGAAGTCCTTGCAGCAGATCGTGTCCGACGTGTAGCGGTGGACCACCTCGCCCGCGGCGGGGTCGACGACGGCGATCTCGTTCTGGGCGTCCTGGAAGTTGCTGTTCGGGGTGCCGTCGCCGGGGAGGCCGTCGCCGTCGGTGTCGGGGCCGACGAACGGGAGGTGGTGCGTGGCGGCGCCGAGCGTGGCGACGACGAGCCACTCGCCGGCGAAGGCGAGCCCGTTGGGCGGCGCGCCGAGCGACACGGTGGCGACGACGTCCTCGGCCTCCGCGTCCACGATCGACACGTCCATGCCCGTGACGTTCGCGACCGCGACCCAGCGCCCGTCGGGGCTCACGGCCACGTCGCGGGGGTTGACCCCCACGCGCATGGGGTGCTCGCGGACGACGTTCCAGTCGTCGTCGAGCTCCCAGGCCGACACGGTGTCCTTCCAGCGGTTGGTGACCCACAACGTGCCGTCGGGCGCGAACGCCCCCTCGGTGGCGTAGAAGTCCGTCGGGATGCGCTCCACCTCGAAGGCGCCGTCCACGCGCACGACGCTCGCCCAGTTGGAGAAGCGGTTGAACACGATCGCGTGCTCGCCGTCCGGGGTCGTCGTCACGCCGGTCGGGTTGGATCCGACGGTCACGTGGCGCACGAGCTCGCCCGTCGCGAGGTCGACCAGCGCGACGCGCTCGTCGGGCACGTCGGCGGTGCCGGGCAGGCTCACCCAGGCGTGGTCGCCCGCGACGGCCACCTCCTGCGGCTTGGATCGGAACGGCTGCTCGGCCCACTGCGGATCGTCGGCGGTGAACGGGTTCTCGTAGGGCGTGAGCGAGCGCGCGTCGAAGCCCGTCGTACACGCGACGAAGAGGAGGCTAGAAATCGGCATCGAGGCCTCCGCCGAAGAGCCAGGCCGCCCGCGACGAGACGTACGGGTCGTCGGGGTAGCGGTACCAGAGCCGATCGAGCCGTGCGCCGACGCCGAAGCGCGCGAACGGGCCCGCCGCGTAGAACGACCAGTCCGCGGCGGCGCCGGCGCCCCACGAGGAGAGCGCCTCCAGCTCGCGATCCGCGGTGCGCCAGGCCGGCGCGCCGGCGTACGTGGCGCGCCAGAACGACGCCGCGGACTGCGTCGACCAGCGGCCCGTCGCCCGCAGCTGCAGCCGGTCGGCGAGCAGCGCCCGCACGAGCGCGAGGTCGGCGGTGTGCCCCGCGACGCCCCACGCGTCGGTGTAGTAGCGGTAGCCGCCGTGCGCGGCGGAGCGCTCCCCGACCGCCTGGGAGAGGCGCAGCGCCGCGGCGAGGCGCGCGCGCTCGGCGGGGTGCCGCTCGGCGAGCACCACGCCGTCCACGAGCAGGAGGCGGTACGGGTTGGCCTGGCACCCGAGCGCGTCCGAGCACTGGTCCCACTGGCCCGTCGCCAGCACGCTCATCGAGGTCGTGCGCCCGAGGATCTGCACCCAGCCGAGGTCGAGCGCGTGCCCGGTGGCGCGCTCGGCGTAGCTCGCGTCGTCGGCGCGACCCGTGGTCTCGAAGCGCGCGCGGTAGTCCGCCCGCAGCGTGACCATGCGCCCGAACGCGTCCGTGCTCGCGCCCACGCCCGCGACGTGCGCCACGAAGTCGCGCTCGAGGCTCGCCGACCAGGACGCGCGCGCCGACCACGTGCCCGTCGGCGAGAGCGCCACGTCCACGCCCGGCGCGTTGCGCACGTCCGAGAACGTGGTCGCCGACGACACGACGTCGGAGCGGATGACCGGCGTCGCGCCCGACACGAAGTCCGCGGACCACGACGCGCCCACGGTCCACGCGTCCGCGCCGGCCACCACGCGGGCGCCGGGCCCGACCGTGGAGATGTCCTCGTCGGCGTAGGAGTCCACGCGCGCGGAGGCGTCGGTGAGGGTCAGCGGCTCGGCGGCCCCGGCCGCCGTCAGTTGCAGCCACACGGCGCGCTCCCCGTCGTCGTCGCGCCGGCCATCGCCTCGCGCAGCTCCACCACCCGGGTGAGCGACGCGGCGGCACCCGGGTCGCACGGGTCGCGCATCTGCGGCGTCAGGAGCGCGCCGCGCTCGTACGTCGCGAGCGTGGCGCAGCCGCCGAGCCACGCGAGCAGCCAGACCATCATCGTCCCTCCGCCCACGCGAGGATCGCCGCGTACTCGGGCTCGTCGGCCGAGAGCCAGATGGCCCCTCCCCCGTGGCCCATCCCGCCGGCCTCCGGGGCGAGCCCCTTGCGCGCGATCGCGTACGGCGGCCCGGCGAAGCCGCGCGCGCGCAGGAGGTTGGCGGCGTGCTCGTCCGGCGTCAGCGGGAGATCGCGCCAGGCGTCGCCGGTGTCGAGGCGGTGGCGGTGCTCGGCGTACACTTCGAGGGGCCGGTCCGCGGACCCGTGGCACGCCGGGTTGGCGCAGCGCTCGCCCAGCACGGGCTCGACCTCCGCGAAGAACGCGCCGGTGTCCACGGGGACGAGCTCGCCCTCCCCCGGGCCTGCGACACAGGCGGCGAGGAGCGCGATCACGGCGTGCCCACCCAGGTGGCGCCGAGGTCGACCCAGCGCGTGATCGTCCCGACCTGCTCCGCGGTCAGCCCGCCGTGCGGCGCCGGCGGCGCCTCGCTCGCCGCCGAGAGCTCCTCGCCGAGGAGCCACTCCACGAGCGCGCTCTGGTAGCTGGAGCCGGGGGTCACGTAGTCGCCGACGAGGCTCTCGTAGGCGTCGTCGTACCAGGCGGTGGACGCGTCCGTCAGCGACAGCCCGGCCGCGGGGGCCTCGCCCGCGTGGCAGCCGTTCGTGGCGCACCCCGCGAGGAGCGGCCGCACGTCGCGCCTCCAGTCGGCCTCCACGCGGGTCGCGTCGCCCGCCTGCGGCGGCGGGATGGGGTGGCGCGGGTTCTGGTCCTCGTACTCGGCGAGCGACAACGACGCGGTCGTCATGACGTCCGGCTCGACGAAGACCTCGTCGGGATCGCCGCTGACGGAGCCGTGGCACACCGCGCACTGGCCCGTGTAGAAGGTGTCGCGCGCGCCGGACGCGCCTTGCGACAGCTTCTGGCCGGGGGCCACGTAGTACCAGCGGTTGTAGGGCAGGTCGACCGCGCGGCCGGCGGCGTCGAGGGCCTGCACGCGGAAGGAGACGCCGGCGGGGAGGTCGGCCTGCACGCTCGCGTCCGCGAAGATCGGCACCTCGGCGAGCACGCGGGCGGGCGGGTAGTAGCCGAGGCCGGTCGTCGTGGCGTACGGGTCGCCGGCGCGGGTCTCCTCCGCGGGGACGGGCTCGCGCTCGCCGGGCAGGAGCGGCAGCGCCTCGATCAGGCGGACGCCGGCGACGCCGGCGGGCAACGTCTTCGGGCCGTACGGCGGCGTGGTGATCAGGATGGCCGCGATGTGCCCGATGCCGAGGAGCCGCACGTGGCCGGTCTCGGCGTCGGGGTCCCAGAACTGCTCCTCCGGCAGCGGCGCGGCCCGCTTCGCGCAGACCGGCTCGGGCTCGTAGACGGAGATGCCGGCCTCCTCGATCAGCACCTCGCGGGACGCGATCGACGGCCCGGCGCCGCGCGGGTCCTCCGCGAGCGTGAGCGCCTCGATCCGGAACTCCATGGCGGCGTCGGGATCGGCGAGGTCGGCCTCGGTCGGCGAGCGCGCGACGAGCACGCGGCCGTCCGGGAGCGGGGAGGCGTCGCGGTAGACGCTCGCGGTCACGCCGCTCGCGGCCGCGTCCGGGTCGAGGCGCGCGACGGGATCGGCGTAAAAAGGGATCGACGCGTCCTCGACGTGGCCGTCGGGGATGGGCGGCCCGAAGTTGCGCTCCACCACGGCGAGCCGGCCGCCCTCCCAGACGTTCTCGCGGTCGCCGACGGTGACGGTGTAGCGCCCGTCCGGCAGCTCCCGCATGTCGTAGTACACGTCCTCCGGCACGTTGATGCCGAAGTGCGGGTGGTACTCGGTCTCGAGGTTGGGCGGGAACCGGAAGACGTGCGCCCGCGCCATCGGCAGGATCGCCTCGCGGAGCGCGGTGAACCCGACCTCGCCGCCGTTCTCCTCGCCGATGGCGAAGAACACGGGGCGCCGCTCGACGTGCGGGGTCCAGGTGCGCCGCGTGACCTCGCCCGAGTCGAGGTCGAGCTCGTAGATCTCCGCGTCGAGGCGCCGTCCGTCGTCGGCGACCACCCCGGCGCGCGTGGAGACGAACCACAGGTGCCCGTCGGGGCCCCAGGTGGGGTCGCGGTCGCTCCCGCTCGCCTCGTCCGTGACCTTGCGCGCCTCGCGCGTGGCGAGGTCGAGGACCCAGAGGTGGTGCCCCGCGTCGGCGGCCTCGCGCATGGAGAAGGCGAGCCGGCCGCCGGTCGCGTCGATCGCCGGGTCGCGCACGTCGGCGTCCCCGGCGTGGAGCGAGGCGGTGAGGTTCTCGCGGGTGCCGTCGGCGTGCGCCCACCAGACGTCCGAGCCGGGCGAGTACTGGTCGAGGTCGAACGTGTCCTCGGGGAGGACGGGGCCGCGGACGTACACGAAGCCGTCACAGGCCTCGCCGCAGCCGGGCGTCACCCGCGCGGCGCGCTCGGCGCAGGCCCAGGCCTCGATCGCGGCGACGGCCTCGTCGTCGAACCCGGTGAAGAACGCGCTGTTGCCGCCCTTGTGGACGATGCCCCCCTGCGAGAGCGCGAGCCCCTTCCGGATGAGCCGCGAGCGGGACGTGTCGCCGTCCAGCGCCAGCATCGACAGCGCCGCCCGGTAGTTCGTGCGCGTGGACGCGCGGGGGAAGTCGTTGCCCACGCCGCCGTCGAAGCGGAACGGCAGCGCCGCCGACACGCCGTGGCAGTTGGCGGTCATGCAGCCGCGCGCCACGAGGTGGGGCTGCACGGTGTCCGAGAAGAGCGCCTCGCGCTCGTCCAGCGCCGGCTCGTCCTCGCCCCCTCCCTCCTCGGTCTCGATCCACGCGGCGATCGCCGCGTAGCGGGGGTCGTCGGGCGTGAGGAAGACCTCGCCGCCGTAGTGGCCGATCCCGCCGTACTCCTTGGCGAGGGGCTTGCGCAGCAGCGTGGAGAAGGCGGGGTCTTCGGTGGTGGTGACGAACGCGAGCGTGCGCTCGTAGGCCTGGTCGAGGTCGCGCAGCGTGCCGTCGTCGTTCACCTTCAGCGTGAGGAGCGACCAGTCGAGCGTGGCGCCGCTCTCCTCGACGCCGGGCGTCACGCCGTGGCAGCGGCCGTCCGCGCAGCCGGCCTCGAGCACGGGCGCGACGTCCCGCTCGAATCGCGCACGGCCGGTGGGCTCCACGCACGCGAGCAGCAGGACGGCCATCGGCATCCGTGCGAGCGTAGGGGAGCGGCCCGGGCGCGCGCGTCGGCCCCCGTGCCGATGCGCGACCGACGTCGCCTCCTCTACGGTTGCGCGTGATGCTGCTCGCGGCGCTCGCGTGCGTGGACCCCACGCCGGACGGCCTCCCGCCCGCCGAGAAGACCGCCTTCTCCTGCGAGCTCGGAACCGACGGCCCTGACGGGTTCGCGACGCTCGACGCGCTCGGCACGCTGGAGCTCCACATGGGGTTCCAGGGCTTCCTGCTCTTCGTCGTGCGGGCGCGCGCGCTCGAGGAGGCGCCGGCGCTCGTCGACGCGACGGTCGCCGCCACGTTCGACGGCGAGGACCGCACGAGCGTGGTCCAGCCGCGCGTGCCCTTCGAAGACGGCGCCGTCACCGACGAGATCCTCGTGTTCATCACCGCGAACTGGCTGTCCTACTACGTGGGGCGCGAGGCGGAGGTGTCCCTGCGCGCCGAGTCGGAGGGCGCGTACTGCACGGCCACGGGCACGGCGACGATGGTGGACGAGGACCCCTGCGTTCACACGGGCGACGAGCCCCTGTGCCCGGAGGACACGGGGGGCTGACCGCCGCTCACGTCCGCCGGCGAGCCCGCGAGCGCCCTCTCCCCGCGCGCCACGCGAGCAGCCCGACCCACACCGCCGCCGAGCCGCCGCCGTTGCAGCCGCAGGCGCGGAACCGGGCGGTCGTGTCCGCCTCCCCGGAGGGGCCCACGCCGGAGTCGCCGGAGTCCTCGGCGTCCTCGCCGCCGATCGGCGCGATGCGGGTGATGCGCAGCGCGTCGAGCGTCACCACGCCGCCGCCGGCGTCGATGCGCAGGGTGTGCCAGCGGTCGAGGAGGTCGGTGGACTCCCAGACCACGACGTCGTCGCCGGGCACCTGTACGTCCACCGAAGGCCCGTCGTCGACGGAGACGCGGAAGACCCCCGCCTCCACGTCGGTGGGCACCTCCAGCGCGGCCCCGATCCCCTCGAAGTCGAACGTCGCCGTCGCGCCCGGCTCGACCGTCTCCGAGATGTCGCCGCTCGACGCGCCGTCGTGGTCGGCGTCGCGCCACTCGCCGGTCTTCCGCCAGCCGTCGTGGGAGCTCTCGTAGACCTCCAGCGCGTAGATCGAGGCCCAGGTGTCGCCGCGGTCGGCGCTGGCCCAGGCGCCGCCGTACCCCGCGACGGCCACGATGCCGTCGTCCTCGAAGTCGGGGGACAGGGCGACGGCCCGCGGGACGTCCTTCGTGGGCGCGTCGAGGGCGGTCCACGTGTCGCCGCCGTCGTCGCTGCGGTGCCAGCCGAGGTCCGGAACGAGGGCGAACCGCGTGTCGCCCACCGCGGACGTCGCCACCGACGAGACGAGGTGCCCCTCGAACGCGACGCGTGCGACCCCCGGCCCGCTCATCCGCCAGAGCCCGTCCGACGTCGCCACGAGCACGGCGCCGTCGGGCTCCTCGACGATCCGGAACACGAACGAGGCGCCCGTGTCCCCGAGCAGGGAGAACGTCCGCGCGCGATCGACGGACTCGTAGATCGCGCCGCCGCAGGCCCCCCACGCCCGCGACGTGTCGGGCCAGCCGGGCGAGAGCGCGACCGAGAAGCCCTGCGCGCCGCAGCGGGGCTCCTCGAAGCCCTTCTCCCAGGTGGTGCCGAGGTCCTCGGAGTAGCGGTAGCCCACGACGGTCTCGCCGACGACGGCGAGCACGAAGGGGTCGGCGATCGGGTCGGGCGAGAGCGCGACGCCCTTCACGTCCCCGCCCATCTGCCAGGCCCCGTCCTCGACCTCGTCGGCGGCGATCTCCACCCAGCTCTCGCCGGCGTCGGTGGTGCGCCAGGTGGAGTAGCCGGCGTCGAAGACCGCCACGCCGTCGTCCGCCCAGTCGGCGGTCACGGCGGTGCCGCGGGTGAAGCGCTCGGGCATCGCCGGGAACGAGGTCGCCCGCAGCTTCGCCACGTCGACGAGGGGCGGGCCGCTGCCGTAGGTGCCCATCCACGCGTGGATGGCGCCGTCGTCGCCGCGGGTGAGCTGGATCGCGTGCGTGTTCTGGGCGCGCTCGGTGCAGTAGAACGTCCAGGTGCGGCCGCGGTCGTCCGAGCGGGCGAGCCCCTCCCAGGCGGCGAGGTACAACGTGCCGTCGGGGCCGTCGACCACGTCGAAGGCGGTGACGCCGTCGTAGCTCTGGTCGATGAGGATGTTCTGGACGTCGATCGCCGTGAACGTCTCGCCCCCGTCCTCCGAGCGCCAGCCGATGCGCGCCGACGTGGCGACGAAGACGACGTCGCCGGCGACCTCCACGGCCATGACCACGTCGTCGTCCGCGAAGCCGCGCTCGGACCAGGTCTCGCCCCCGTCGTCGCTCGCGAAGAGCCCCTCCTCCCGCGCGGAGAGCCACAGGCGGCCGTCCTCGCCCACGGAGATCCGCTCCGAGGAGGCGGGGAGCGGGCGGGCCGTCCACGTCTCGCCGGCGTCCGCGCTGCACCAGACGGCATCGGCGTCGAGCGCGCACACCCGCCCGTCCTCCGCGAAGGCCGGCGACACGTCCAGGTCGACGAAGCCGTCGCCGTCGAGCACGTCCTCCCAGGCGAGGCCGGCGTCCCGCGTGCGCCAGATCGCGCCGTCGCCGGCGGCGAAGGCGGTGCCGTCGAGCAACACCGCGGGCGACGCGACCACGCGGGCGACCTCCGTGTCCGTGACCCCCGCCGCCGGGGCGAGCCGGTCGCCGGCGTCCTCGCTCACGAGCAGGCCGCGGCCCCCGACCGCCAGCACGAGGCGGTCCGCGGTGAGGAAGACGCCGGAGGTGACGTTGCCGTCCTCCTGCGCCTGCACGAGGCGCGCGTCCCACGACAGGCCGTCGTCGGACACCCCGAGGATGGTCAG
The DNA here is from genome assembly GCA_049322475.1 of Myxococcota bacterium. Lineage (GTDB taxonomy): Bacteria > Myxococcota_A > UBA796 > UBA796 > SXON01 > JBMOQZ01. Next base: position 43,069 of record JBMOQZ010000326.1, read on the forward strand.
CTCGATGCGCTCGAGCGTGGTCGCGACGCGCCACCGCGCGGGGTCCGGCGACACCGCGGCGAAGTACGCCTGATCGTGCGGGTAGTGCGCGCGCGCGGACGGGCTCGCGACGGCGAGGCCCACGAGCGCGACGGCGGCGAGCGTGCGCGTACAGGTCATCGCCACCGCCTATCTCCCGCTCGGGGGACCATGATGCCCGACATTCGCCGGACGCGCGTCAGGTCTCGCGGTCCTTCAGGATGGCCGTGGCCGCGTGCTTGCCGCTCGTCATCGCCCCGACGATCCCGTGGCCCGCGCGCGTGCTGGCGCCGGCGAAGTAGAGGCCGGCGACGGGCCCGCGGTAGCCGGGGCGGCGGTCGAGGAACTGTGCGGGCGTGGCCGCGAGGCCGTAGCCGGTGCCGCCGGTGGCGCGCGTGAAGCGGGTGTGGGTGATCGGCGAGGCGCTCTCGCGGAAGACCACGTGTCGCTTCGCGCCGGGGAACTGGGCCTCGAGGTGGTCGACGAGGCGGTCCTCCACGGCCCGCTTCTTCGCCTCGTAGGCCTCGCGCTTGCGGTAGCTCCCGCCGTCGACCTCGCCCGGGTCGACGCCCCAGGCCTCCGGGCGGCCGCACGCGAGCGTCATGACCTCGACGCCCATCACGCCCGGCGGCGTGTGACCGGCGCTGTCGGGGTCCTTCAGCGACGCGCTGGTGATGTAGGCGCAGCTCGCCGTCGTCTCGCCGCGGTCGACCTCGGCGTAGATGGCCTCCGGGTCCGTCTCGGGGAACCGCCAGTAGTTGCGCGGGCCCATGCCGAGCGCGCGCAGGTCGGCCTTCACGCCGAGGCAGGTGATGAAGATGCCCGCGCCCATCTCCATCTTCGGGGCCCGCACGCGCCACGCGGCCGGGACGACCTCGCGCGGCAGGAGCTCCTCGTAGGTGCGGAGCAGGTCGGCGTTGCTGACGACGACGCCGGCGCGGACCTCGCGGGCGTCCTCCTGTGCGCCGCCCTGCTGGCGAGCCGCGAGCCGGACGCCGGTGGCGCGGCCCCCGTCGACGAGGATGCGCTCGACGGTGCGCCGGAGGCAGACGGCGCCGCCGTTGTCCTCCACCACACGGGCGAGCTCGTCGGCGATCCGCTGTCCGCCCCCGCGCGGGTAGTACGCGCCCCGCAGGTAGTGGGCGGTGAGCCCGAGGTGGAGGAGCGCGCTCGCCTTGCTCGGGGCGACGCCGTAGTCGCCGCTCTGGCCGAGCAACACGCCGCGCAGGAGCGGGTCGCGGGTGGTGTCGTCGAGGAGCTCGCCGACGGTGGCGTTGCGGTAGCGCGGCAACAGCCGCCCCTGCGTGGCCACCTGCCATGCCATCGCCAGCGCGCCGGCCACGCCGGAGCGGCGCTTCTCCTCCACGAACCGGGCCATGCGCCCCACCTCGCCGAGGGCGCGGACGTAGAGGTCGATGCCGCGCTTCTCCTTCGGGAAGTGCTCGACGAGGCGGTCGCGGAAGCGATCGAGGTCGGCGGGGATGGGGAAGGTCAGCCCGGGGAGGACGATGGTGTCGAAGCCGTCGTCGTCCATGCGGAGGAACTCGATCTCGACGCCCACGTCGGCGAGCAGCGCGGGGATGCGCTCGCCCGGGCCGCACTCACCGACGTAGTGGAGCCCGACGTCGAACTGGTAGACGCCGTCGCGCGTGGCGCGGTGGAACATCGTCGCGCAGCCGCCCGCGACGTAGTGCCCGTCGAACACCGCGACGCGCAGCCCCCGCTTCGCGAGCCGCGCGGCGCAGGTGAGCCCGCCGAGCCCCGCGCCCACCACCACCACGTCCACGGCCTCGGGCACCGGGGCCTTGACGCGGTCCCGCGTGCGCGCGGTCGGGAGCGTGAGCGTGGTCATGGGAGGCCCTCGCCCGGCAAGGTAGCACCGCGGCGTTCGCGGGCGAGCACGTGTCACCGACACATCGGGATGGGTCGACACGTGTTGGGTGTGTCACGCGCGAGCGCGGAAGCGGCTGCCCCCGCGCGCGTCCCCCGCACGCTCACCCGTCGAGCTCGTCCACCTCGAGCGGCGTGACGGCGAGACCGAACGCGGGGAGGCCGTCGGACGTCACGTCGACCCACGGGTCCGTGGCGCTCGTGACCACCGCTCCGCCCTGCACGTAGACCGAGCCGGAGGCGGCGCCCGCGCCCGTGAGCGCGTTCCCGTCGAGCCCGCGCACCTCGACCCCGTCGAAGACCATGCCGGCGCGTTCGGAGTCCTCCACGGTGGCACCGGAGACCGATGTCCAGAACCACGTCGGATCGGTGAGCGAGTCACCGCGGGTGACGACGATGCCGTCGCCGGTCGAGTCGCTCCCGTCGGCGAGAGGCGTGGCGAGGGTCCGCGAGATGTACGCGCCCGCCACGTCGAACGTGTCCACGCGCAGGGCGAACAGGCCGGCGTCGGCGTTGTCCTCGTAGGTCCCCCCCGTGATGGTGGCCTCGCCGCTCTCCTGCACCTGGATCCCGCGGCCGAGGGAACCGTCCGCCGCCACCTGCGTGCCCGACACGGTGACGTCGGCGAGCACGGTCGTGGAGAAGTGCGCGAGGATGCCCACGCCCGTGGCGTCCCAGACCCCGCCCCCGGTCATGCTGAGGGCGCTCTCGCGGACGCTGATGCCGTAGCCGAACGAGCCGTCGTCGTCCGCCAGCACCTCGCGCACCTCCACCTCGTCCAGCGTCAGGTCGCACCCGCCGTCGCCGACCATGCCGGCGCGCCGGCCCCCGACGATCGTGACCCGCTCGAGGGTCGCGACCGCCGCCTGCCAGACCTGGACCGTTCGCAGGCCGCCGGACAACGTGAGGTCGGCGAGCAGCAGGCCCTGGACGCCCGAGATCTTCACCACCGGGAGCGCGTCGTCGGCCGCCTCGAGGGTGGTCTCGCCGGGGCAGCCGAGGACGGCGAGGCCGTCGTCCGAGGCGCCCTCCGCGGTGAGCGTCTCGAGGCTGGCGGAGACCGGGAAGGTGCCGGGACCGAGGAAGATCGTCCGGAGGCCGCCGTCGGCGCGCGTAGCCGTCAGCGCCACGTCGAACGTCGCGAAGGGCCGGTCGGCGCTGCCGTCGGCCGCGTCGTCGCCGTCGGCGCGGACGTGGACGGCGTCGGCCGGGTCCGAGAGCGCGCCCCAGGCGCCGGTCGCGCAGGGCGGCGCCGGGGGACCCGTGTCCGTGGCGGTGTCGTCCGGTGAGGGGCCGGACGTGTCCGTGTCGCGCTTGGAGTCGCGCGCGTCGCCGCCGCAGGCGACGAGCAGCGCGAGGTTCAACACCCGTCGCATGTCCGCTCCGGCCACCGACAGGCTAACTCCGTGGCGAGCGCGACGCCGTGTCACGAGCTCGCGGCCGCGAGGGCGCCCTCCTGCCGCTCCGCGAGGCCGGAGGCCGCGGCGGCGCGCGTGGCTTCCCCCGCGGCCTCCGCGAGACGGGCCGCGAGGGCGGCCGCCTCGGCGACGTCCCGCTCTACGAGGCCGGTCTCGTCGAGCAGCCGCTGCGCCTCTGCCAGATCCCGGTCCCAGGCGAGCCAGTCCCCTCTCGCCGCGTGGCAGGTGACGAGGCCGAGGAGCAGCACCGCCGCGACGGGAAGTCGCCCTTGTCGTCGCGCCATCGCGAGCCCGGCCTCGAAGCAGGGGAGGGCCTCGTCGAACCTCACGTCGGCCACCAGCGTGAGCCCGAGGTTGAGCAACGGGAAGACCCGATGCTGGTCCCCGATGGCCTCGAGGATCGCGAGGGCCGCGCGGAACGTGCCGGCGGCCTCGGCGTTGTCGCCCTGGCGGCGGAGCGCCTCGCCGAGGTTGTTGAGCGCCCGCGCCCGCCCCGACCGGTAGCCCGCGGCGGAGCAGAGCGCCTCGGCCTCGCGCAGGGGAGCGTCCGCATCGACGAAGCGGCCGAGTGTCACCAGTGTGCCCCCGAGCTCGACCAACCCGTCGGCGAGCCTCGTGGGGTCGTCGACGCGGCGCAGGACCGGCAGCGCGGCCTCGATCTGTCCGAGCGCCTCGTTCATCTCGCCGCGGAGGCGCAGGGCCGTGGCCCGGGCCACCGCGCAGGCGGCGATCTCGTCGTCCCGACGGGCACGCCGCGCGAGCGACTCCCCCTGGAGCAGCATCGCGTCGGCGACGGCGAGGTCGCCGCGCTTGAGCGCCGCCATGCCTCGCAGGCGGAGGGCGGTGGCCTGCAGATCGTCCCGCCGCAGTCGTCGCGCCACGTCGGCGGCCCGAGCGGCAAACCGCTCCGAAGCGTCGTGCACGCCGCGGTACTGGGCGAGGCGCGCCTGCAGGAGGAGGGCCCGCGCGCGCTCGACGTGGTCGGCGGGGAGCGCGAGGCGCTCCATCGCGGCCTCGGCGAGGGCGAGGTCGGCCTCGGCCTCCCCGAAATCGTTGCGCACGAGGTGCCCGGAGGCGGCGTCGACAAGGGGCACGAGGGCTCCCCCGTCGTCGCCGGCCTCGACACGATGGCGGCCGAGCCGCGACGACGCGCGGGGGGACGGCGGCGACGCCGCCACCATGCGAGCGCAGGCCACGTTCAGCGGGCCCCACCGGCCGGCGTCGGTGGCCTCGCGCGCGATGCTCTCGCGCAACATCGCGTGGGCGAAACACCAGCCGTCCGGGCGCGCCTCGGCGAGGTGCGCCGCGAGGAGGCGGTCGACGAGCTCCTCCGGGACGACGACCCCGGCCTCGGTCGCGGCCCGGCGCCACTCCTCCGCGTCGACCTCCGTCCCCAACGCTGCGGCGACCTCGAGCGCGTCACGCGCGCCCGACGGAAGGCCGCGCAGCACGACGGCGAGCCAGGTCTTCCACGCCTGGTGCAGGTCGTCGGGAAAGCGCGCCCGCTCGCCGTCGCGCAGGTGGAAGCCGCGGTCGTCCGCCTCGAGCGAGCCCCTCCGCACCCAGTCCGCAACGAGGTGGATCGCGAACAGCGGGTTCCCCCGGGTGCGACGCCGCACCGAGTCGGCGAGCTCCGGGGCAAGCGCCAGCATCCCGCGGATGAGCTCCGCCTGGTGCTCGTCGGCGAGCGGCCCGAGGTGGATCCGCTCGACGTCCGGGCGGGCCTCGAGGCGCGAAAGGGCGCGGGCCTCGCTCGGCCGGGCGGCGGGCGCGTCGTCACGGCAGGTGAGGAGCACGAGGACCGGGAGCCTGCGGTCCGGCGACGCGTCGAGCAACGCCTCCGCCAGCTCCACCGCGTCGAGGCCCCACTGCACGTCCTCGAGGACGACGATGCGCGGCCGCTCCACGCACCGGGCCTCGACGAGGCGCACGAGCGCCGCGTGTCGCTCCCGGGCGCCCGCCCACGCGAAGAAGCCGTCGCCGCCGTCGCCGCCGACGATCTGGGCGAGCACGGCGTCGAGCTGAGGGTCGGCGACGCCGAGACCGGCGAGCGTGCGGGCGATCCGGTCCCGCGCGCGCTCCGGGTCCATCCCGAGGCAGCCGAGCTCGCGCGCGGCGAGCCGGCCGAGCCCGTGCGCGCCCGTCGGCATCGGGGCGTGGTGGGCGGTCATGACCCCGGCGGCGCCGACCTCCTCGGCGCGCTCCGCGACCGCGCGCGCGAGCGCGCGCTTCCCCACACCCACGACGCCGCGGATCACGAAGGCACGAGGCCGCCCGGCGCGCTCGGCCTCGACGAGCGCAGCCCAGATCCGGTCGCGCTCCTCGAGCCGGCCGACGAACGGAATCGCGCGTAGCCCGAACAGACCGAGACCGGCGCCCTCGAGGCGCGGGGGCGGGCGGGGCGGGTCGAGTCGTCGCCAGCTCGTGGGGATGGGCGGGCGCTCGGCCCTCGACCCGAGCGCCGCCGGCGCCGTGGGCATCGGGTCGACCTCGTCGAGCGTGTCGAGCGTGAGGGTGAAGGCGGGGCCGGGAGGCCCAGTGGACGCCGCCGGCGCCGCGACCGGGGGCGGGCCGGGAGCCCGAGGGCCCGCCGGCGCGGGCCGGGACGCGTCCCGGAGCGCGAAGGCGGCGTCCGCGGCGCAGCGGAAGCGGTCCGCCGGGGACGGCGCCAGCATCCGGCGGATCCAGGCCTCCATCGCGGGCGTGACCGGACGCCAGGGACGGAACGGCGGGAGCGCGGGCGGCGCGCGGCGGTTCGAGGGGTCCAGCCGCGTCGCGCGATCGAACGGAGGCGAGCCGGTGGAGAGGTGCCAGGCCACGCACCCGACGGCGAAGAGATCGGTCCACGGCCCCTGATCGGCCCAATCGCCCACGAGCTGCTCGGGGGCCATGTACTCCGGGGTCCCCGCGTTGCGCATCCGCACGCCCGGCACGGCCTCGTCGAACGCGTGCGCGAGGCCGAAGTCCGCGACCTTGAGCCCGGGGCGGAGGTCTCGCGGACCGGAGAACAGGAGGTTCGCGGGCTTGACGTCCCGGTGAAGCACGCCCCGCGCATGTGCGTGCGCGAGGGCGTCGAGCACCCCGAACAACACGTCGAGCGCGTCGTCGCCGTCGAGATCCTCGAGGCGCGACTCCACCGAGCCCGCGCTCGCGAACTCCATCGCGAGGTAGGCGTCGCCCGGGGCGAGACGACCGCGGGAAGCCTCCGCCGCCACGCCATCGACGGTGCCGTGGTCGAGGACGAGCACGACGCGTGGGTGGGCGAGACGCGCGGACTGGCGCACCTCGTTGCGGAAGGCGGTCGCGAACCGGGCCCCGGCGCCGGGCGCCGCCGCGAGGAACTTGACGGCGACGGGCACGCCCTGCGCGACGTGGACGCCCCGCCAGACCTCGCCCATCCCGCCTCGCCCGATGGGCGTGTGCAGCTCGAAGGTTCCGAGGGGGATGGGCGCGTCGAGCACGGACCTGTTCCCTCTATCCGGCCGCCTCGCCGTTCAATCCACCCCGGCCTCGCGGTCGAGGAGGTACATGGAGAAATCCACCGGCAGGACGTTCGTGTAGCCGGCGGGCGGGCGAACGAGCGTGAAGCCGGCGGCGTCGCCGTCGAAGGTCGCCGCGGGCCACGTCTCGGCGGCCTGCTGGGCGACGTCCGCGTCGTTGCCCGCCCACGTGTTCCCCGCGAAGGTCCCCGACCCCTCGTGCAGGAGCACCGCCGCGGACGGGCTGTCGTGGAGCGAGCTGCCCTCGATCAGGAGCCCCTCCGTGCCCGTCCAGGGGCCCACGCCGTTGGCGAAGACCGCGTTCCCGTGGACGACCCGCTCGTGTGACTCGACGCCCTCCGAACCGGCGAGGTCGCACCCGCTGAGGACGTACGCGCCCGCGCCCTCCAACCAGACGCCCGCGTAGGTGTGGGCGGCGACGGTGACGCCGTCGAGCTCGATCGCCGGCGTGCCCGCCCGGTCGGAGGCATAGACGCCGAGGAGGTCGCCGTCGCCCGCGGCGCCCGCGAACACGGCGTCGGTCGCCACGAGGTCGCCGAGGTAGACCACCGCGCCCGCGAACGCGTACTCGGAGAAGGTACCGCCGCTCACGACGACCTCCGCGTCGGCGACGTAGAGGGCGGGACCCTCCACCCCCGTCACGTCCACGTCCGTGAGCGACACCGTCGCCCCGTCCTGCCCGACGATCGCCGCCGCCCAGCCGAGCGCGGGCGAGCGCGTCGTGTCGCGGATCTCGCCGCCCACCAGCGAGAGCGTCGCCGCGTTCACGTACACCGCCAGCTCGCGATTTCCGACGACGTCGAGGTCCTCGCCCTCCACCACCGCGCCGTCGATGGCCTCGAGGCCGCGCCCCCAGTCGCTCAGGCCTGTGATCGCCGTGCCGGCGATCTCGGAGCGGACGATCCGCGCGTAGGTGCCCTCCCCGTAGGTGTAGACGCCCACGTCGCGGTTGTCCGTCACGAAGAGCGCGTCCGCCTCCAGCGAGGCGCCGTCCTGCACGATGACGCCGATGCCCGTGAGCCCGTCGACCCCCGGGAGGCCGTCGCGGACCGTCACCCGCGTGAGCCTGGCCGTGGTCCCCGCCGCGCCGACGAAGAGCCCGACCTCGGTGGCGTCGTGGATCTCGACGTCTTCGAGCACGACGTTGGCCCCGAACTGCGCGAAGACCCCCTGCCCGTCCGTCCCCGCGTCGACGGGAAAGGCCCCTTCGACGTCGCACGACCGCAGCGTGAGGGCGGCGCCGTCCACCACCGCGGCGGCGTCGTGGTTCCCTGCAAAGGTGCAGGACGACAGGGTCGCCGTCGCCCCGTTCCACACGAAGACGGCCTCGCCGTGCACGCCGTCGCCGTCCGTCCGGGTGTCGAGGACGTCCACGCCGTCGAGATCCACGACCGTGCCCTCCTCGGCGACGTACACCCCGGTGGACGCGTTCCCCGACACGGTCAGGTCCGACCCCGTGACCTGCGCGCCGTACGCGAGGTACAGCCCGTCCGCGAAGCTCCCGGAGACGGTCACCCGCGTGAGCATCGCGGTCGCCCCGTCCACCCACACCCCGCGGCCGTAGCGCTCGCCGTCGGGCGACCCGGTGCCGGTCACGAGCGTGTCGGTGACGGTCAGCGTGGTCCCGGCGTGGGCGGCCATGAGGCCCGCGTCGCTGTTGCCGTCGACCTCGACGCGCTCGAGGATCACCTCGGCGCCGCCCTGGGCGAAGAGGCCGTAGCCGTCGTCCCCGTCGTAGGGAAACGTGCCGGCGATGCGACTGTCGGAGAGCGTGACGATCCCGTCCGACACGAGCACGCCGACGAACGTGTTGCCCTCGAGGAGGGAGCGGGAGAGCGACAGCTCGCCGCGCTCGTAGACCTGGACGCCGGCCCCCGAGTCCGGCCCCGTCGGGACGGTGTCCAGGATCCGCACGTCCTCGCCCTCCACCTCGGCGCGCTGCCCGTGCACGTTGACCCCGACGCGCTCGTTGGCGACTACGTCGACCGACGTGAGCGCGAGCGTGCCGGAGTCGACGTCGATCCCGAAGGCCCGGGCGCCCCGGAAGGTCATCCCGCTGGCCCCGACCTCGCCGGTCCCCGCCTCGGTGAGCCACAGCGCGGAGACGCTCTCGCCCAGCGTGGCGGCGTCGACGATCACCAGCTCGCGGCAGCGGCCGGCGAGCCGGACCCCGTCGTGGTGCTCGCCGAGCACGAGGGCCTCCGAATAGGTGCCGCCGGCGATCGCGACGAGGCCGCCGCCGGCTTCTGACGCGGCGTCCGCGCCCGCCTGGATCGACGGAAAGGGTGACTCCCGGCTGCCGTCGCCCGGCTCGGAGGCACCGGCCTGCACGAAGACCGCGGCGTCGGCCTCGGCGTCGCCCCAGGCCCCGACGCCGCACGACGCGGGCACGCAGGCGTCGCCGTCCACGAGCTCACCGCTCGCGCACGTGATCTCCGGGTTCCCGGGCGCTTCGGAGGGCTTGCAGGCGAGGCCGAGCAACAGGGAGAGCATGCGCGCATCCTATCGGCTCGCGCGCGAGGACGTGTCGCCGACACATCTGGATGTATCGACACGTGTTGGGTGTGTCAGGGGCAGGTCGTGACGTAGACCACGCGCTTGCCCACACCGCCGATCTCCTCGGCGTACTCCGTGAGGAAGCCGCCGCCGTCCCAAGTCCACGTGTACCAGTCGTCTTCGGTGCCGTCGTTCCACCAGTCGTAGGCCTGGCGCACGAGGTTGCCCTCGGCGTCGTAGGTCCACGCCCCGACGTGGTCCACGGTGCCGTCCGGCTCGACGTCCTCCTCGTACGCCGAGACGCGGTCGTCGCTGTCGTAGAGGTACGTTCCGACCGACGACTCCGCGCCCGTGTCCGGATCGACGTACGCGGACCGGACGAGGAGGCCGCCGTCGTACTCGTACGCGTACACGACGTCCACGACGCCATCGTAGTCGTAGTCGTACTCGTAAAGGGCCGCGTCGCCGTCCCAGGTCCAGGTCTCGAGCGCCTCGACCGAGCCGTCGTCGTAGGTGTCGTGCTCGATGCGGACGAGGCGGCCGTCGCCGTCGTAGGCGTAGGCCCGCGCGAACTCGACGGCGCCGTCGCCGTCCATGTCCCACGCGTCGCGCACGAGGAGCCCGTCGGTCCACGTGTACGCGAGGATCTCGTCGGCGACCCCGTCGAGACCGTAGTCGAGCTCGTCGCGCACGAGGTGCCCGTCGCCGTCCCGGGTCAGGGTCTCCTCGAGGTCCCACGCGCCGTCGAGATCCATGTCCACGAGGCTCGTCGCCCGGTTCCCCGCCGAGTCGTAGGTGTCCTCGCCGGTCTCGTCGAGCTCGCCGTCGGTGTACCGGTCCTTCTCCCAGGTCACGACGCAGTCGGACAGGTCCCCGTAGGCGCGCAGCGCGCCGTTTCCCGTGTCGGCGGTGTCCGTGTCGGCGTCGGCGTCGGCGTCGGCGTCGGCGTCGGCGTCGGTGTCCGCGTCGGTGTCCGCGTCCGTGTCCGCGTCCGTGTCCGTGTCGGTGTCGGTCTCGAGGGGGTCCGGCTTGTCGGACGGTTCGGGCACGCAGGCGAGGAGGAGGAGCATCCGGTAGCCTAACGCCGCGAATCCCGACTGCGCGTACACTCGGCAGCGTGTGCGGCGGGCCCTCGGGCGCCTACGGCGTCGCCCGCGCGAACATCTCCCCGTTGGCTACCACGGTGGCTTCGCCCTCCCCCGCGACGCGGACCCATGCGCCACCCATCCAGACGGTGAGGCCGGTGGGGCCGTCCGCGTCGAGCGCGGCGCGCAGCCAAGGCTCGTCGCCCCCGGCGCGGAGCACCCACCCCGACCCGCCTTCCGACACCTGCCCGACCGCCACCTCGAGGCCCGACGCGAAGCGCGCCGACCACCCGGCCGGGCGGCCCGACTCGGCGGGAGCCCACGACACGGCCGGGCCGAGGGTCGCCTCACCCCGTGGCCGGCGGGCGAGCGCCTCGAAGCGCGCTCGGCCGGCCTCCGCCGCGGGCGAGCACCGGATGCGGTCGCACTCGGCGAGGAGCGCGACGACGCGCGAAGCCAGCTCCGCCGCGACGAGCGAGGCGCCCGCGGGTGCGGGACGCTCCCGGAAGCCGGGGAGCGCCCCGATCGGGGTGACCGGGCGCGAGGCGGGCCACTCCGCGTAGGCGTCGCCGGGCGACGACCCATACATGGCGCCTCCGCCGGCGCAGCGGGCCGCCACCGACCAGCGGGATGCGTGCTCGATGTCGAGGGGGCTCGGGCGCTCGGAGGTGACCCATCGGCAGAGCGGCACGTCGCAGACGAGAGCTCCCTCCCGGACGCGGGCCTCGCCGCGCGTGACGCAGTCGGCGTCCCCGCAGGTGGCCACGGCGCCGGGGAGCCGCACCACCGCGCCCGAGGCCGCCTCGACGGCGTACTCGGGGCGCTCGCAGGGAGGGTTCAGCGGAAGGGGGAGCGGGAACGCCGTTCGGCCTCCAGGCCAGTCTACGCGCGGGGGGCCCACGTTGGTCACCCACACGCCCGAGCCCCTCCCCACGAGCCGCGTTCAGGCCACGCCCTGTCCCACCTGCTTCGACCACGCGTAGGCGTCGCGCACGGTGGGCCGGAGGAGGACCACGATCGTGGCCACGCCCAGGGCCATGCCCAACGGGAAGTGGACGAAGTTCGCCGCCGCGACCACGAGCGAGAACGTCCGGTGGCGGCGCTGCTCGAGGAACCAGCCCGACGCCCCGTTCGCGACCGCGTAGATCGCGCAGACGCCCCCCATGAGGAGGTAGAAGGCCGTCATCGAGTCGAAGAACGCCGCGAACTCCTCCCTCCGCGGCGACGGCAGGCGCTCGATCGTCGAGCCGAAGGTGGAGTAGTGGAACAGGCAGAACAGGAGCATGAGCGTCGCGAAGCCCGCGCCGACGAAGTGGCCGAGCGCGAGGACGCGCAGGTGGTCGTTGTCGCGGGGATCGGGCTCGGGGGGCGCGGAGGAGGACATGAGCCACCCTACCCCGAGGTGGCCGCGGCAGGTGCTGCCCGGACCGAGCGTCCCCGGGTCGAGGATTTGAACATGTTTTGAACTATCGCAGGCCCACCCCCAACGAGACCGTGGCGAAGTGCAGCCAGTTGGCCGTGTAGCCGTCGCCCCGTGCCTCCGGGTTCTTGGACGAGCCCGCGGCGCCTCCGCCGAGGTACCGCGCGTTCACGTACACGTCGGCGCCGCCCGCGAGGGCCAGCCCGCCTCGCAACGAGGCGTCGAGCAACGCGCCCTCCACGTCCACGTCCGAGCCGTTGAGGTACTTCACGGGCGCCCAGATCCCCCCCGCCTCCGCCCCGAGGAACCCTCGCTCCGCCACCGGCAACCGCAGGCGCGCGGCGAGCAGCGGCACCGGTCCGACGTCGCGCTCGGCGAAGCGGGTCCCTCCGTCGGCCGAGGTGAAGACGATGTCCGCGTCCCGGAGCTGCAGGCCCAGCCCCACGCCCAGCTCCCGCTCGGGGGCCGGAAGCAGCTCGTGCAGCCACGTCGCACGCCAGAAGCTGAACCCGTAGCGGAGGTCGACCGCCTCGCCCGCGGCGAACGTGACCGTGTCGACGGTCAGCGGCGAGGCGAGCGCCACCTCGGTGCGCAGGTCGAGCGGCTGGTACAGGAAGAGGAAGGACTCCCGCCCCACGTCGAGCCCCGCCTGGAGCCGCGCGAAGGGGAAGAGCACCTCCTGCCCCCCGTCGTCGACGTAGTCGAAGGTCGTGCCGCGCTCGCCGAACTGGATGGTGTGCGCCACCGGCGCGAGGAAGCCGAGCTCCGCGTCCAGACGCACGGCGACCGCGCGATCGGGGGGGTTGAGCACGGAGGCGGGGGAGGGCGGCGTGACGGCGTGGGCGAGCGAGACGAGCATCATGTTCAAAACATATTCAATATGCGTTCGTGTGTCGACATGTTCGGGGGCGAGCGCTACGGGGACCCCCATGGATCTGAACATCGGCGCCCTCTCCCGCGCGGCGGGCGTGCCCACGAGCACGCTCCGCACCTGGGAGCGCCGCTACGGCTTCCCTCCCGCGACGCGCACGCCGGGCGGCCAGCGCGTCTACGCGGCCGACGTGGTCGAGCACGTACGCCTCGTCGCCCGGGCGATCGCCGCCGGGGGGCGACCCGCGCAGGTCATGGCGGCCAGCGTCGAGGAGCTGCGGAGCTTCGAGCCTCCCGCGCCCCGCCCGGACGGAGACGACGGCGAGGCGTGGATCCACGCCGTCGAGGCGCTCGACGGGACCGCGCTTCGGCGGGCCTTCCAGATCGCGACCGCCCGCCACGGGCTCGAGGGCTTCCTCGTCGCGCACGTGGCGCCCTTCCTCGTCGCGATCGGGGACGCGTGGGCCGGTGGCCGGCTGCAGGTCTTCCACGAGCACTTCGCCAGCGAGCGAATGCGCGAACACCTGGCCGGCCTGTGGCGCCCCATGGCGGACGCCAACGCGGGCCCCGTCGCGGTGCTCGCCACGCTCCCCGGCGAGCGGCACGCGCTGGGCCTCCACGCGGCCGCCTGCCTCGTGGCCGCGGCCGGGTGGCGCGTGGTGATGCTCGGCGCCGACACGCCCCCGCCCGACGTGGACGCCTGTGCCCGCGTCGTCGGCGCACGGGTCGTGGGCGTGAGCGTCTCTTCCGCGGCGAACGCGGGACAGGTGGCCTGGGACCTCGCGGGCCTACGCGCGCGCCTCGCGGCCGACGTCCGCCTGGCGGTCGGCGGGGGCGGCGCACCGCCGCGCGAAGCGTTCGCGGGACCGGCGGACGCGCGCTTCGACGGGGTCGACGGCTTCGCGGACTGGCTCACCGGCGGAGTGCACGTCGCCGCGTCCCCCGGACGCCCGCGCTGACCGCGGGCGCGTGTTTTTCGTCCGTCCATCCGTCCAATGCCGACAGGATGGGCCTTCCGTGCATAACTTCGGCGGGATCGAGGCCGTACCATGCTGATCGGAAGCGGCATCCACGCGCTGGACGAGATCCTGGGAGGCGGCCTCGAGTCGCAGCGGATGTACCTGATCTCGGGGGACCCGGGCTCCGGCAAGACGACGCTCGGGCTGCAATTCCTCCTCGAAGGCCTGCGCCGGGGCGAACGGGGGCTCTTCATCACGCTCTCCGAGACCCGCGAGGAGCTGCTCGCCGTCGCGGCCTCGCACGGCTGGTCGCTCGACGGCATGGACCTCTTCGAGCTCGCCCCACCCGCGGAGGCGTCGCTGGATCCGGACCAGCAATACCGGATGTTCCACCCCTCCGAGGTGGAGCTGACGGAGACGACCCGGGCGATCCTCGAGGTCGTCGAGCGCACGAAGCCGAAGCGCGTGGTCTTCGACTCGCTGTCGGAGATGCGCCTGCTCGCCCAGAACCCCCTCCGGTACCGCCGCCAGGTCCTCGCGCTCAAGCATTACTTCGTCGGGCGCGACGCCACGATCCTCCTGCTCGACGACCGGAGCGGCGATCAGCCCGACTCGCACCTGGAGAGCCTCGCGCACGGCGTGATCGCGCTCGAGATGGAGCATCCGGAGTACGGCGCGGAGCGGCGGCGCCTCCGCGTCATCAAGATGCGCGGGCGCCCGTTCCGCGGCGGCCACCACGACTACCGCATCCGGCCCGGCGGGCTCGACGTGTTCCCGCGGCTCGTCGCGGCTGAGCACCGCGAGGAGGCCGAACCCCGCGTGTACAGCACGGGGATGCCCGCGCTGGACGCGCTGCTCGGCGGCGGCATCGACGCCGGCACGAGCACGCTGATCATGGGCGCGGCGGGGACCGGAAAGTCCACGCTGGCGGTGCGTTGCATCTACGAGGCCGTCCTGCGCGGGGAGTCCGCGAGCCTGTTCCTCTTCGAGGAGCTCCCCGACACGCTGATGCGCCGCTGCGACGCCGTCGGGATGCCGCTCGCCCCGCTCCTCGCGTCGGGCCGGCTGCGCATCACGCAGGTGGACCCCGCGGAGCTGTCGGCGGGCGAGTTCTGCACGCTCGTCCGGCGCGAGGTGGAGGGCTCGGACGGGCGCCCCGCGGCCCGGATGGTCCTCATCGACAGCCTGAACGGCTACCTCCAGGCGATGCCCGAGGAGAAGTTCCTCGTCATCCTGCTGCACGAGCTGCTCGCGTTCCTCGCGCAGCGGCGCGTCGCGACCTTCCTCGTGCTCGCGCAGACGGGGCTCGGCGGCCCCATGCACACGCCCGTCGACGCGAGCTACCTCGCGGACACCATCGTGCTGCTGCGGTACTTCGAGGCCCAGGGCGCCATCCGGCAGGCCCTCTCCGTCGTGAAGAAGCGCTCCGGCCCGCACGAGCGGACGATCCGCGAGGTTTCCATCGGCCGGGGCGGGCTCCTCGTCGGCGAGCCCCTCACCGAGTTCCAGGGCGTGCTCACCGGCGTTCCCAACTTCGTGGGCGCGGCGGCGTCGCTCAGAGGGAAGGCGGGCGGATGACGGGGTCGCCGGGCACGACGCTCGAGCTCGGCGTGCTCGTGCTGGCGCCTACCTCCCGCGACACGCGGCTGACCTGCGGGATCCTCGCGGACGCGGGCGTCGTCGCGCGGGGCTGCGCGGACCTCGACGAGGTCGCGCGGGCCGTGGAGGACGGCGCGGGGGCGGCGCTCGTCACCGAGGAAGCGCTGCTGGCGGACCGCTCGGGGCGGTTCACGCGCGCGCTCGCGACGCAACCGCCGTGGTCGGACATCCCCGTCCTCGTGCTCGTCCGCTCGGGGGAGGACCACGCGGGGGCGCGGATGCTGGAGGCGCCCGGGAACATCACGCTGCTGGACCGCCCGGTCCGCATCCTGACGATGGTGAGCGCGGTGCGGTCGGCCCTGCGCGCGCGAACCCGCCAGTACCAGATCCGCGGGCACCTCGAGGATCGCGGGCGCAGCGAGGCGGCGCTGGCGGAGTCGGAGGCCCGTTACCGCGCGGTCGGCGAGGCGATCCCCTTCGGCGCCTGGGTGGCCGACGCGGGCGGGCGCTTCCAGTACCTCAGCGACGCCTTCCTGCGACTGTTGGGCCTCGAGGCGGAAGAGGCCTGTCGCGACGGGTGGTTCCATCGCCTGCCGGCGGACGAGCGCGACCGCGCGGAGGCGGAGTGGCGCCGCGCCATCGCCGCCGGGCGCATGTTCGGGCACGAGGTCCGGGTCGCCGGCGCGGAGGGGGATTCGCGGCACGTGCTCGTGCGCGGCGTGCCCCTCCGAGACCGCGAGGGCCGCATCACCTCGTGGGTCGGCATGAACCTCGACGTCACCGACCGGCGGCGCATCGAGGAGGACCTCGACCGCGTCGGGCGGCTGGACTCGATCGCCGTGCTCGCGAGCGGGATCGCCCACGACTTCAACAACATCCTGACGGCGGTCGTCGCGAACGTGTCGCTGGCGAGTCGCCTGCTCCCGGCGGGGGAGCCCGCCGCCGCGCGGCTCGACGCGGCGCTCAAGGCCGGCGCGCACGCCCAGAAGGTGGTGCGCCAGCTGCTCACCTTCGCGCGGGGCGGGGCGCCGGTGCGCCGCGTCATCGACCTCCCGCAGGTCATGCGCGACGCGGTCGACTTCGCGCTCCAGGGCGCCTCCGTGCGCGCGGATCTCGCCTTCCCGGACGACCTCTGGCCCGTCGAGGCCGACGCCGCCCAGATCGCCCAGGTCATCCAGAACCTCGTGATCAACGGGGTCCAGGCGATGCCGGAGGGCGGGCTGGTACGTGTCGGCGCGCACAACCTCGAGGTCCCCGACGGCGCGCCGCTGCCGGGCCGCTACGTCGTCGTGTCCGTCACCGACACGGGGGCGGGGATCGACCCGGTGGACCTCCCGCGCGTCTTCGACCCGTTCTTCACCCGCAAGCCCGGTGGGAGCGGCCTCGGGCTCGCGACGGCCCACTCGATCGTGCAGCGGCACGGCGGCCACATCTCCGTGCGCTCCGAGCCGGGGCGCGGGACCACCGTGCAGTTCCGCCTTCCCGCCTCCGCGGGGACGCCTGAGGTGAGCGCCACGCCGCGGCGCACGGCGGCGGGGCGCGTGGGGCGCGTGGGGCGCGTGCTGCTCATGGACGACGACGAGGCGGTGAGGGACGTGGCGCACGCCGCGCTCGTGCACCTCGGGTACGAGGCCGACCTCGCGGTGGACGGCGCGCAGGCGATCGCGCTGTTCACGCAGGCGCTGGAGGCCGGACGGCCCTACGACGTCGTGATCCTCGACCTCACCGTCCCCGGGGGGATGGGGGGCCGCGAGGCGATCGCGCACCTGCGGACCCTCGCGCCCGACGTGCGCGCGATCGTCGCGAGCGGCTACTCGAACGACCCGGTGATGGCCGACCACGCGGCGTTCGGCTTCCGCGCCGCGGTCGACAAGCCCTACGACGTGGACGCGCTGGGCGTCGCGCTCGAGCGCGTCCTGGAGCGCGCGCGCGCGTAGGAGCAGGGACGGCGCGCGCCGGATCGGCGGGTTCAAGGGCTCATTTCTGGTCGCGCTGGCAATCTACCGAAGTCGATTCGGCCGCTTTCGGTCATCTACACGCGCTCGGGATGCCCCGGAGGGAAGCGGTGCGTCGCTACGTCGATCACCGGGCGGGTCTCCGGAGGGCACCCGCCTGCTACCGGAGACCCTGAAGATCAGCCGGCGGGTCAGAACCCGCCAAAGTTTCCGGATCTCGACCCGCCAGAGTTTCCGGATTCCACAACGGGCACTGGCACCGCATCCGCGGTGACGACGGCGCGCTGCGGATTGCCAACCAAGGTCGCCCTGCCCCCGAGAGGGACCACCTCCCGTCGCGTTCGGGTGGCTCGCCAGGTCGACCCACACGTCGGGCATGCCACACCCGCCCTCGCGAAAGACCCGCCGCGAGGGCGGTCACCAGGTTTCAGAGCCCGAATTCGCCAGTCCGCAGGAGGGCTTCGGGAGGAGGCGGGACGTGCGCCAGCGCCGCGGTGACCTCGGCGCCACCGAACCTCCGCGCGAAGGCGATCGACAGGCAGTGCATCGCCGTCCGCTCTCCGGGTCTCGCCGGCTCGAGCGCCAGGTGCGCATCCCGGCCCAGCCTGACCTCGGCGTACCGCCGACACAGGGCCTCGACCGTCGAGTCCGGCGCCGCGCCCGGCGTGGCGTGCGCGACCGCAGCGCGTGCGGAGCCCAGGCAGCCGTCCGCGACGAGGAAGAAGCGCCTGCGCTCCTCCGGGTTGATCCGACGCGGCCACAGCGACATCGCGAGGTCGAGCTCCCGCATCGCGGTCACGGTCCCCCGCACCTCGGCGAGCAAGGCGGCACGCTGCTCGACCAGGACCTTCTCGGCGAGTTCTCGCGCTCCCGCCGTGTCGTAGCGAGCGGCGCGCGCCCGCAGGACACGGGTGGCCTGGGTCCCGAAGTCGATCGTGTTCGTCTCCATCGGCCAGCTGGCAGTCTCGACGTGGGCGAACGCAACCCGTGGCCGCGGCAGCCCCGGATTCTCGAGGGCCCGTTCGACCAACTGGTGGAACCGTAGCAACACGATGGCGGCGGCGAGACTCCGGGCGGTGAAGAGCAAATCGCGCGCCCCGGCGGGGGACTCCTTCGTTCGCGCTCCGCTCGTGGACGGCCACGCTCGATGACCTTGCGCAGCTCGGCCTCGAAAAGGGCGATCTCCGTATGCGTCATCTCGACGTCGCGGCGCAGTGCACAGGAAACACGAACCTCTCGCTCCTCCCGTCGACCCACCGGCCTGTATCGACACGTGTTGAATGTGTCAGCTCGCGACCGAACTCCGCCCGCGCTCGAAGCCGCGCCTAGCCCATGAAAGAACCGCCGTTCTGGTCGATCGTCGCGCCCGTCACGCCGGCGGCGTCGGCGGAGAGGAGCCAGGCGACGGTGCCGGCGATCTCGTCCGGCTTCGCCATCCGCCCGAGCGGGACCGCCGCCATCGCGCGGCGGAGGGCCTCCTCGCGGGTCCCGCCGATGGCGCGCGCGAACCCGTCGATGCCCTCCCAGGCCATCTCCGTGTCGACCCAGCCCGGGCAGAGCGCGTTGACCTGCACGTTCCGGGGCGCCAGCTCGAGCGCGAGCGCGCGGGTTAGCCCGAGGAGCGCGGTCTTGCTGGCGCAGTAGCCGGTGTAGCCGGGCACCCCGAACCGGGCGAGCACGGAAGCGATGACGACGATGTCGCGCCGCGCGGGTCCGGGCGCGAGGTGCCGCTCGGCGGCCCGAAGCGTGTGGTACGTCCCGACGAGGTTGGTGGCGACGAGCTCGCCGAAGCGATCGCCCTCGCCCGGCCCGTTGGGCCCGCCGATCCCGGCGCAGGCGACGAACCCGTCCAGCGGCCCGTTGGCGTCGGCGAGCCGCGCGAACGCCGCGTCGACGGCGGCGGCGTCGCGGATGTCGCAGGGGACGGCGAGCCCGCCGGTACGCGCCGCGGTCTCGTCGAGCGCGTCGGCCCGCCGCGCGAGCAGGGACACGCGGGCGCCGTCCCGCGCGAGCCGCTCGGCGATGGCGCGCCCGATGCCGGAAGAGGCGCCGGTGATGGCGTAGTGACGCATGGAGATCCGCTACCACGTCTCCGCGCGGGAGGGGCACACGCGACGTCGGCGCGCCCCCTACCCGCGGTCGAGCGCGTCGAAACGGAGCCCGCTCGCCGCGCGGGTGGCGCCGGCGCGCCGCGCGCGACCGAGCCAGAGCGCGAGCGAGCCGTCGGGCCGGCGCGCGAGCTGCCAGCACCGCGTGAGCGTGAGGCCGGCCCGCGGCACCGCCGCGTCCGCGACGTCCGGAGGATCGGGCTCGCCGACCAGGCGCCCGATCGCGCCCGGGTGCGAGCCCGCCGGCAGGTCCGCCCACGCGGTCACATCACCGACGCGCAGGAGCCCGCGCGGGCGTCCCGCGCGCAGCACCGGCACGAGCGGGACCCAGGTGGCGGGGACGCGCGCGGCGAGGGTCCACCGGACGGTCCCGGCGGCGGGGGCTTCGGTCGGCTCCGTCGCGGCGTCCGCGCGGGTGCGCGGCCTGCCGTGCGGGTCCTCCACGCGGCGCTCCACGGCCCAGGCGAGGTTGGCGGCGTCGTCGCGCAGGATCTCGACCTGCTCCACGGGCTCGCCCGCCTCCGCCGACGCGATCGCCGCGGCGCAGTAGAGCCAGGGCGCGTCGGTGGAGGGGTCGCCGGTCAGCTCGAAGAGGCGCCACCGGCGGCCTGCCCCGTCCGTGGCGGCGAAGGCCGAGAGCGGCGTGCGCCCGCCGAACGTGTCGATCACCACGACCTCCTCGACCTTCACGAGCGAGCCGGGGTCCACGCGCAGGGGCACGAGGTGCCAGTCGTCGCCGCTGACCAGCGCCACCTCGGCCAGCAGCATCCGCGCGGGGTCCTCCGGCTCGGCCACGACGCCCGCGAAGTCGACCGCCGCGTCCTCGAAGTCCCAGAACCTCCGGCGGGGCATGCCCCGCCAGCGGAGCTCGCCGGGCTGGTGCGTCGTGTGGCGCGGCGCGGGCGGCGCGACGGTCGTGGAGGCGGTGGCGGCGGCGAGGTCGACGCTCCACCAGTCCAGCGTGCCGCCCGGGTAGCCCGGCGCGGTCAGCGTCCACCGGACGGCGCCTTCCTGGGCCCCCGCGATGAACGCGTAGGCCATCGCCGCGCGGTCCCAGCCGGACGTCCCCGACGGGAGCACCCGGCGCGTCACGGCCCACGCCGCCCACCGGCGCGCGGCCTCGAGCGCGCGCGGGCGACCGCGGACGACCGGCAGCGCCTCCCCCCCGCGCGCGGTGAGATCGGCGGCGAAGCCCACCACGTCGAGGCTGCCGCGGGTGAGCAGGGCGCGCCGCCGGCGATCGGCGTCCGTGGCGAGCGGGTGATCGGGCGGAGGCGGGCACGGCCACGCGCGCCGCAGGGGCGCGCGCTGCGCGGCGCCGCCGGCCTCGTCGAGCATGCGGAAGAGCTGGAGCCCGGCCTCCGCGCGCTCCGTCCACGCGGCGCCGTCCTCGGCCGGCGCCTCCGCCTCCACCCCGGGCTCCAGCGGCGCGGCTGGGTCGGCGAGCGGCGCGGCCCCCCCGCCCGTGTCCGCCCACGACAACGCGAGGCTCCGCGCGCGCACGGCGACCCGCACGGGGCTCGCGGCGTCCTCGCCGCGCAGCTCGCCGAGCTGCCACTGCCTCGCGAGGAGCCAGAGGGGGTCGGCCAGCGCCGCGGACAGGCCGGGCGCGAGATCGGGCGCCACGCCGCCGTCCGCCGTGACCCGCTCGCCGCGTACGCCGACCTCGAGGCGCGTCCACTTCCGTTCCATCGCCTAGCCCTCCAGGAACACGGCCGGCAGCAGGTGGCCGAGGCCGGCGAGGTCCTCGGGCGCCGCCGAGCGCCGGCGCGCCCAGGTGAAGGTGTCCCGCACGGTCGACTCGACGAGCGCGAGGTCGTACGCGGCCCCGTCCGGCGGGACCACGAGGAGCGCCACCTGTGGCGCCTGCGCGCTCGGGGTGGGGTACGAGAGCGCGAGGCCGGCGGTCTGACGCGGGTTCGGCACGCGCTCCACCCAGTCGTCGATCCACAGCCCCTCGATCGCGCCGTCAAGCGGGCAGGGACCGGCGGAGGCGACCACGATCGAGGTGGTGGGCACCTTCGGCCGGGCGAGCGCCGCCCAGCGCGCGCGATCGCCGCCGGGGAGCTGCAGGTGGCCGAGCGCGGGGCCGGTCCCGAGCGCGTCGGCCAGGCGGACGAGATCGTGGAGCCGGTGCGCGCCGGCGCGCACGCGCGCGACCTGATCGAGCCAGGCCCCCTCCATCCCGCGGTCGGCGCGCTTCTCGCGCGCCTGCCGGGCCTCCTCGGCGACGTCCGGGGCGGCGAGCCGGAACGGGACGGGGGCCGGCAGCTCCACGAGCGTGCCCGCGTCGCGTCGGGCGCGGGCGGAGGCCGCGAGGGTCGCCGGGTCCGTCGCGCCGCGGACCATCCCCCAGAACGGCCGGCAGCGGGCACGGGCCCCGCGCCCCTCCGCGAGCGCGGTGTCCAGCGCGGCGAGCGCGTCGTCCACGCGCGCGGAGAGCTCGCCGGCGCGCCGGTCGCGGAGGGCCCCGGCCACGCCGGCGTCGGCCTCGCCGAGGTCGCGGGCGTCGGCGGGCCGGGCGGCCCCGAAGAGCCGGCGGAGCGCGCTCGCGACGAGGAGCGCGTCGGCGAGGGCGATCCCCTCGCCGCCGGCGTCGGGGTCGAGCTCGCCGGTGGCGTCGCCCCGCAGGATGGCCTCGAGCTCCGGCGTCGCGGCGCCCTCCTCCGCGGGCGCCAGCATCACCAGCTCGAGCGCGGCGAGCCCGACGTCCGCGAGCGTGCGGGCCACGCCACCCACGGCGAACCCGATCCCGGCGGGCGATCCGAGCACGGCGCCTGCGAAGCGATCGAGGGCGGGGCAGGCGCGGGCGAGCAGGCTCGCGTTCGGGGCGGGCCAGGCCGTGGAGGGCGCGTCGAGCAGGAGCAGGCGGTGTGTGACGGACACGCCGGTCGGGCGCGTGGCGGGGAGCTCCAGCTCGGGGGGCGGCGCCGCGCCGTCGGAGAGCGCGGAGAGCGCCGCGGCCGCGCGGGCGGGGTTGCCCTGGACCACCTGGTGGACCCCCTCGGCGAGGAGCGCGTCGGCGGTGGCGTCGAGCGTGTCCACCGCGGCGGCGAGCGCCTTCCGGAGGGGAGCGCCGCCCGAATCGAGGAGCCCCGTGTCCAGCGAGCCGGCCGCCCAGGCCTTCGCGAGCGCCACGCCGTCGGCCACGTCGGCCGCGTCGCGTCCGGGGGCCGCGCGCCGCAGGTCGTCGATCACGTCGCCTCGGCCGGCGGCGGCGAGCGCCCGCTCCACGCCCGCGCCCAGCACCTCCTCCAGCGTGAAGCCGGCCCGCACGGCGTCGAGCGTCTCGACGGCGGCGCGGACGCGCGCGCTGGACAGGTCGACCGCGAAGGCCTCGCGGTCGGCGCCGGTGTGGCCGTCGTAGCCGGCGCGCAGCACGGCGGCCGTCGCGGCCTGGGCCATCGACGGCGCGGCGACGAAGCCGCCGCCGGCCTCGCCGTCACGGGGGAGGAGCCCCTCCACGCGCCCGTAGCCGCCGACCTGGATGCCCGTCGGCGCGGCGGCGCGGAGCGCCGCGACCCGGGCCTCCGCGCGCGCCGAGTGCCAGGCGTCGAGGCGAGAGGAGAAGGCCCCGAGGGTCTCCCGGAGCCGCTGCTCCAGCCGGTCCGGAGCCGACGCGGCTAGCCGGGTGAGCGCCGCCCGGATCGACGCGAGGTCGGCGGCGCGCGCCGCCGCGTCGCCGGCTACGGACGGCGCGTCGGCGGTGCGCAGGACGGCCTCCCGCGCCAGACAGAAGAGCACGGGGCGCGGGCTCGCGAGCGCGGCCGGCGCGGCGCCGGCGAGCGAGGCGATCCCGCCCTCGGTGGCGCGCTCGGCCAGCCACGTGAGGTAGCCCTGCGCCGTGGCCTCTCCCTCGGCGCCCGGCGCCTGCACCCAGGGGCGGTCGTGGGCCCAGCCCGCGCCGTCGTCGTCGTACAGCGCGAAGGCGATCCGCGGCCCGTCCCGGTGGATGGCGGTCTGGAGCCCCGGGACGCCCGCGGCCGAGAGCGGCGCGAGCCGGGCCTCGTGGAGCTCGAGGAGGCGCGCCGCGTAATCGAGGATGACGGCGGCCTCGTCGAGGCGGGCCGCGCGCTCGCCGGTGGCGGACCGCCGCGCGGACGCGTTGGACGCGGCGAGGGTGGCGACGTGCTCGCGCTGCTCGGCCAGCGTGTCCTGCCAGCCGAGGGCCCGGACGCGTCCGAGCAGGTCGGCGTCCTCCTGGTAGCAGGTGCGCAGCGCGATGAGGTAGCCCTCCCAGGACGACTGGATGCCCCACGGGATCGGGATCGGGCCCACCCAGAGCACCTGGTCGCGCGTCTCCTGCAGCGTGCGCGGGGCGACCGTGGCCGCGTGGGGCTGCGTGGCGAGGATGCGGAGGAACGCGTCGTCGGGGTCGGTGGCCCCGACCATCGTGGGGGCGCGCGCCGCCGCCGCGTCCCAGGTGGGGGCGAGGTGCGAGACGAGCCAGGCGATCCACCCGTCGCCGCGCGTGGCGGTGTCGCCGGTGGTGGGCGGGCCGGCGCGCGCGGGCTCGTGGAGCGCCGGGAGCACCGCGAGCGGCGTGTGCCCCACCCGGAGGGTGGCGTACGGGCCGCCGGGCCGTAGGTGGGCGGCCGCCCAGTCCCGCGCCCAGCGCGCGCCGGCAGGGCTCGCCGCGGGGGTGGTCTCGCCCGACGCCATGCGCTCCAGCAGCGTGCCCGCGCTCACGGGCCACAGGAGCCGCACCAGCGCCCGGGCCTCCTCCTCGGCCGGGTCCCACGCCCCGGCGGCGTGCCCGAGGGCGGTGTCCGCCGGCAGGCCGAGCGCCCGCGCGAGGCGACCCGCGGCCGAGCCCGTGCCCCCCGCCGCCGGGAGGCTCTCGCGCAGGAGGCGCTCGCCGGCCCCCTCCGCGCGCGACCACGCCGAGGCCGTCTCCTCGGTGTTGTTGGTCGGCGTGCCCCCCGCGTGCAGCGCGAGCCCGTCGCCGTAGTGGTGGGCCTCGAGGAGGCGGGCGAGCCCTTCGTCGGCGAGCCCGCGCGCCACGCCGATCGCGATCACGTCGTCGAGGCCCGTCCGCACCGTGTCGATCGCGTAGGCGGGGATGGGGAGCGTCACCGCCATGCCGACGCGCTCCGCCTCGGCGTAGTCCGTCATCCACGCGGGCCACGCGGGGGAGTCCGCGTCGGGATCGGGCCCCACGGGCAGGTCCGCGGGCACCGCGGCGCCCCACCCATCGAGGGACCAGCCGCCACGGCGCGCGCGGACCAGCCAGCGCGCGGGGAGCAGGCGAGCGCGCGGGACGCGGTCCGACTCTTCGCTCGCCGGCGCCGGGAAGTCGGGCGTGGCCGGCACCGCGAGCCCGAGCCAGAACTTCGTCGCCGAGGCGGGGCGACGCGCGCGGACCACCCAGGCCGCGCGGGAGGTCCCCAGCGCGTCCGCGAGCGCGCGGAACGCGGCGGCGCCGGCGGCGGCCCGCTCGGTGGCCCCCCAGATCCCGCTCCAGAAGGCCTCGCCGCGCCGCCGCTCGTCGTCGGTCAGCGCGCGGACGTGGGCGTCCACGTGGACGCGGTCCGGGAAGACGCGGACCCGGAGCGCGGGCGACAGGCCCGTGAGCGCGATGCGTGTCTCGAGGCGCACCGGCAAGAGCAGGAGGGGCCGCGTCGGGTCGAGCGTCGCGAACGCGTCCGCGTGGGACCTGGGGGGCTTCGTTCGCCGCATCAGGGGGCCTTCGGCAGCAGGAGGGAGAGGGCGACGTGCAGGCTCACGGGCCGCTGGAAGAGGATGCGGGCCTGCTGCGCGCCGTCGGCGCCCCAGGTCACGCCGTCGCGCGTGGCGGCGGCGAGGGCGGTCGCGCCGACGTCGACGTGGTCGCCCCGCGTCGCGACGTCCGTCCACGCGAGGCCGTCCCAGCCGGCCGCGGCGGCGTCCGGCTCGGCGTCGAGGCCGAAGCCCGGACCGGACATGGGCTCCGCGAGGACCACGCTGGCGTCGGGATCGTCGGTGGGGAGGCCGGCGACGAGGGTGCGGCCGTCGACGTGGATCTGGAAGGTGGCGGGAGCGAGCGCGCGGCGGGAGAGCCGGGTCCGGCCGCGGTCCGGCGCCTCCACGAAGACGCGGACGCCGGGGAGCCGCTCGACGAGCGGCCCGCGCAGGAGCAGGACGAGGGCCGGCGCGCGATCGCCGAGGTGGGCGCCCAGGGTGCCGGTCCAGTCGCGCACCGCGGGGACGTCGCCCTCCTCCCAGAACGCGGCGAGGCGGGTGCCGGTGGGCGGGGCCGGGGCGCCGCGCCACGCCAGCTCGCTCGCCAGCTCGTGCTCGAAGCCCAGCACCGCGGCCTCCGCCACGCGGGTGTCCATGCGGAGCACGGTCACGCAGGCCTCGGGCAGGTCGTCGACGCCGTCGAAGAGGAGCCGTGGATCGAGCGCCGCGAGCGCCGGCCCGAGTCGCAGCGCCACGTGGACGTCGCGGGGCTCGCCGTCGCCGGCCCGCGCGATCGCGCGCGCCTCCGCGCGTCCGGCGGCCCCGGCCAGCGCGCCGCGGAGGGCGGCGGCGGCGGCCTCGATCGCGGTGTCGCGGCGAGGCGGCGCGGCGCGCGGGGCGTACGTGGGGAAGCTCGCGCTCCACGTGCCCGCGCGGATGGAGCCGGCCACGGTCTCGCTGGCGCGCGGGGCGGTCGCCGGCGCCCGGGCCCGCTCGAAGGTGACGGACGCCCGCTTGCCGGTGACGGCCTCCTCGGTGAGGAGCGCGAGGCCCGCGGGGGAGAGGCGCGCCGAGAGCGAGGCGGCGTCGACCGCGCCGGAGGCCACGCGCCGCGTGAGCGAGATCGCGTTCACCTTCGCGACCGCCCCCTTCGCCACGCTGCCCGTGGGCCGGGCGAGGCGGCGGAGGGGCCCCGAGACGAGGCCCGCGGGCACGGTCGGGGTGTCGAGCGCCGCGGAGACGGACGCGGTGCCGCTCACGACGCGACCGTGGGTGGGTCGGGTGACCTGGACGAGCGCGCCGTCGGAGGCGCGGGCGAGGCGGCCGGCGAGCCGCTCGGCGAGCGTGCCGGCGGCGCGCGCCCGCGCCCGGCGCCCGGCGGCCTCGCGGACCCCCCGCAGCGCGTCCCACACCTCGGCGGCGAGCTCCTCCTGGCGCGCGCGCACCACGCTCGCGCCGGCGCCCGCGGCGGCCCGCATCGCCGGGTCGGCGTTCACCTCCTCGAGCCAGAGCGGCGCGTCCGCGGCCGCGGGATCGCGGACGCCGGTCGCGGTCGCGCCGTAGACCGGCGCGTGTACGCGTGGCCGCGCGGGCGTGTCGCCCGCCGGCACGAGCTGGCGCCGAAGGTCCGCGGCCGCGGCGGCCGGGAGCGGGGGGTTGGGCTCGGGCGAGGCGGAGAGGACGCCGCCGAAGCGGAGGGCCGGGGCGCCGGCGAGATCCACGCCCCGGGCGACGAGCGCGAGGGGGCGCGTCCCCGCGGTCGCCGGGAGCCGCACGACCTCCAGCGCGCGCACGAGCGCCTCGGCGTCGCCCGCGTCGCGGGTGCGGAACCGCCACGTGAAGTAGGCGGGGAGGCGCAGCGGCCCGGTGTCCTTCGACCACGCCCACGTCGCGTCCCAGGGGTCGTCCGGCACGCCGCCGAGCGCGGCGGCCACGCCCGCGGCGTACACCGGCACCACCGCGGCGATCCACGCGGTGTCGGGCAGGAGCCGGCGCGAGCTCAGGAGCCGCGCGCAGAAGCCCTCGGGCCGCGCGGCGAGCGCGTCGGCGACCGACTCCCCCTCCGCCACGGCCGCCTGGACGTGCGCCCACGCCCAGGCCTCCGCGGGGTCCGGCAGCTCGGCGCCCGCGTTCGCCGCGAAGTCCAGCACGGCGCCCTGCTCGGTCCTCTCCACCGTCACCGTCGCCTCCCGCACCACCGCGAGCGCGAGCCAGGGAACGAGGCGCCCGTCGCGCGGCGGCGGGCTGTGGCGCCAGGGCAGGTCCGGCGCGGAGAGCTCGACGGCGGCGAAGCGGCCCACCGGGAGCTCGCCGCCGTCGGCCGGCACGACGCGCGCGAACACGGCGGGGTCGAGGCCGGCGACGTCGCCGGGGCCGCGCAGCCGGAGGTCCGGGGCGGCGCGGCCGTCGACGGTCACGCGCAGGGCGCCGCCCTCGCCCGCGAGGGGCGTCAGGCCGCGGCGGAGGGACGGGAGGAAGCGCAGCCGGGGGGGCTTCACGGCGTCTCCGGGCGGTGGGCCACCACGACGAGATCGGCGCGCGCGGCGGGATCGGCGGCGACGGCCGCGCGGCGGGCGGCGCGGGCGTCCGCCCAGGTCCCGGGGACGGCGCCTTCGTCGGGCGCGGCGGTGGAGCGGCGCGCGACGACGAAGGCGGCGGCGGGCGTGTGCGTGGCGGCCGCGCGGGACGTCCGCAGCGCGCGGGCCTTCGCCACGGGCCCCTCCCGCAGCTCCCGGGCGAGCTCGTCGGCGCCGGCCGCCCGCTCGCCCGCGGTCCGGCCCTTCGGCGTCACGCGGATCACCTCCCAGCCGGCCGGCGCCTCCACGCCGTCCGTCGCCTCGATCACGTCCGCGGGGGCGCGCACGCCGGCCGGGTAGCGCTCGAACGACGGCGCCGCGAGCCGCTCGGCGTCGTCCAGCTCGAAGAACTGGGCGGTCGCGAACCATTCCTGCAGCGGCTCGGTGCCGGGGATCTCGACGCCCCCCGCGCGGATCGCCGGCACGTCGATCCGGTCCGCGCCCTCGATCGGGCGCCCGCCCACGTGCTCGATCGTCACGCCGAGGGGCGCCACGCGCTGGGCCAGCTCGAGGGTGCCGACGGGATCGCCGCCCGTGCTCCCCGGCCGCGCCCGCACCGGCCCGCCGCCCTCCGCGATCCGCAGCGCGCCCTCCTCCGCGAGGGCGTCGCCGACGGCCTCGGCGAGGTCGAAGGCCGGCAGCGGCGACGCCTCCTGCGCCCGGCCCACCCGCGCCTCCACCCGGAACGGCACCTCCGCGCCGAGGAGGCACACCCGCGCCTCGCCGACGAGGTGCCAGGGCTCGGGCCCGGACAGGCGCACGTCCAGCCACGCGCCCGCGAGGGTGGTGTCGTCCCAGCGCACCTCGGCCATCGCGCCGAGGTCCACGGCGAAGCCGAAGGGATCGGCGCGCACGAGCGCGTCGAAGCCGAAGGCCGCGGTGGCGACGAAGCGCCCGCTGCGCGCCTCCGCCGAGAGCCGGGCGCCGGCCTGGAAGGTGTTCGACGTCACGGCGAGGTAGGCCTCCAGCGCCACGTCCACCTCGTCGCCGAGGTCGAGCGCAACGCGAAGGCGGCGGAGGGCGGCGAGGTCCGTGGGCGGCTCGAAGGCGGGGTGGAACCCGCCGAACGAGAGCAGGAAGGCGGGGTCGTGGAGCCAGCTCGCGCGGATGGCCGCGCTGCCGGAGAGCGCGTACGGGCCCACGCGGGAGTCCCGAAGCTCGGCGTCGACCGACAGCGTGCCGGCGCCGAGGTCCACGACCCCCAGCACGTCCACGCGAAGCTCCACCACGGCGGCGTCCGCGTGGGGCGCCACCACCTCCAGCTGCCCGACGAGCGCGACGACGACGGGGTCCGGCAGCGAGACGATCACGCCGACGTCAGCGGTGAAGAGCGCGCGCGTGCCCCACCCGACGCGGAACACGGGCCCGAGCGCGAAGGCGCCGTGGGCGCGGGGGAAGGCGGCGTCCAGCTGCGCGAGCAGGGCGGGCGCCTCGCCGACGGGATCGTCGGGGAACAGGAGCGCGTCGAGGCTCCCGTCTCGCAGGCCGCGGCGGAGCGCGTCGGGCGCGAGCGCGCGGTGCACCGCGACGACCCCGCCCAGCCCGAGCAGCGTGAACCCGAAGCCGAGCGGGACGCCGGGCATGCGCGCCGAGAGCGACAGCACCATCGACCAGCCGCGGGGATCGCCCGTGTCGACGATGCCGAGCGCCGCGATGCCCACCCCGAAGAGGTCGAACGCGGCCGCCCCCGTGTAGCGGGCGAGCGCCTCGTCGTGGTGGAGGAAGCCGCCGCCCGCGCCGAGGCCGGGGACGTCGAGCGCGAGGCCGAAGCCGCTCGGCCCGCGGAGGCCCGCCTCGACCGCGAGGCCGCCGAAGGGTCCGCGACCGTCGCCCGGGGTGACCGTCACGCCGAAGCCGACGTCGGCGAGGGCGAGGGCGAACGGCCCGAGCTTCACGCCGCCGGACACCGTCGCCTCGGCGGTGAGCGTCTCGCCCACGGACACCCCGACGCGCACGCGATCGACGCGCACGGGCCCGAACGTGCGCCCCACGGCGAGGTCCAGCCCGGCGCCGATCGCGAACGTCCACCCCTCCGCGGTCGACCACCCGAGCGAGAACGGCACGGGGACCACGAGGTCCGCCGCGCCGAGCAGCTCGCCCACGAACGCGTCCGCGTCGCCGGGTGAGACCACGATCGCGAGCCCGCCGCCGCTCGCCGCCACGCCGACGGAGACGTCGGCGTCGCCGTCGAGGGACAGCCGCGCGTCGAGCCCGGCGAGCGTCACGCGGGAGCCGGCCGGCTCGCCGGCGAGGACCCAGACGCCGCCGTCCTCGGGGAGGGGCCGCCCCTCCACGGTGATCGCGACGGCCCCGTCCACCTCGCCGAAGCGACGGACCCCGCCCCGGTCCACGCGGAACCCCACCCCGCCCGGCGTGTCCGCCGCGCCGGCCACGCGCAGGGTCCACCCCGGTCGGAGCGGCGCCTCGCCGGCCACGGCGCCC